>JADZEF010000095.1 GCA_020850695.1 Planctomycetaceae bacterium
AGAGCTTTCGGTGCGAGCGATCAATTGCGAAGAATCTGTTGCGGGGAGTCTGTCCGAATCCTGAGTGACTCAGGGTGACAGCCGGCAACCCCGGCTCCCCGGCTCCGTGGCTTACGGGACGTAATAAGTTTTCGTTGCAGGAATTGCCGAAGTCGTGCGTTGAGATGCGAGGAGGAACCCAAGTGCTCTGTACGCCGAAGGCGTAGTGATGCTCGCGGCGTCTCTCAAGTCCACTACGACAGGCAATGCAGAAATCCGCTCCTACGCCCAGGCTTACGGAGTGCAGACTGTTCTCTTGCGGGCCATCCGGTCGATAGACTCCAATGACGAGCCGCTCTCCGGCTCGCGATTCACTCACTGGTCACTTCCCACCTGGCGCGACAATGCGACCGAACAACCGCGGACAGATTGTCATTGCGTCGACTGTTCGTTCCAATCGCCGCCCCCTCCGCCGCATCACAATGGCGACCGCGGCATTGATCGTCCTGCCGGGGCTGGCGGTGAATCTCGTGCGGGGAGAAGAGTTGGCGGCCGCGAAGGCTTTTGAGCCGCGTGCGATGCTCGAATCGGGTGTCGCAGTTGGGGAGATCGTCCCGCAGTTCTACTCGCGGGTCGTCACGGGACCGCTGATGAACCGCTCGACCTGCTTCGTCTGCCGCTACGGCGAGCGTCCGGTCGTCATGGTGCTCATGCGAAAGATTGGCCCCGAGCTCCGGCCGTTGATGAAGAACATCGATCGCCTTGTCGAGCGGCACCGTGCGGGGGGACTGCGGAGCTTCGGCGTCCACGTCTCGGACCAGTCGTTTCCGGCGATTTCGTCGGTTCAGACATTCGCGTTCAACACGCACATCGCGCTGCCGCTGACTGTCGGGACGGATGCGATCGGGGCCGAGTCGTGCCAGAACCTGAATCCCGAAGCCGCCGTCACGATCGTCTTCTACGCCAGGCGGAAAGTCGTCGAACGGTTCGCCCTCCGCGGCGATGAGTTGGACGTCGCCCACTTCACGCCGGTCATCGAATCGCTGAAGACGTTCGCAACCCGCCATGCGGGGGGGAAGTTTGCGGCGGAAGAGGAGTCGAGCGAGGCGGAGTCCACATCGCTCTCTCCAAAGTAACCCTCATGCTCCGAATGAGGTTAAGCCGTCGGAGATAAAGCTTCCGGAGTTCGCAATAGCGTCGCGAATGCCTTCTGATTCGTTCGACCGCCCGTGCGAGACGCCGAACCCGTTTTGATCTTCCACCCCCAACGCCGCGAAGGCTTCACCTCATGCTCCGCATGAGGGCTAATTTCAATCGCAGCAGGGGCAGAACTCGGGGACGTAGACTGTCAGCGTGGCCGAGTAGGTCGTCTTGTCGTATCCCTCCCCCTTTTCCTCGGGTTCGGTCCGGTGGGCGACGATGAGGTACCAGTTGCCCGTCTTCGGGGTGAACTTCGCCCGCCCCTCGGCGTCGGTCTTCAGGTCGTATTTCGGATCGTGCTCTTCCTTGAGGACCTCGCCGCGCGGGATGAAACTGATTGCGGAGTCCGCCAGCGGCTTTCCCTTGTAGAGCAGCTTCACTTTGATGGGCACGCCGGGCCCGGAGGGGACGCACGGATTGACTTCGGGAACGATCTCGAGCGGGTGGCCGAAGACGCGGTCGAAACCGGGTTGAATGGTCGAAACGTCATCGAGCTTCGGACTGGCGACGAACGTGGTGCGGGCCCCCTTGATCGTCCGCGTGGTGCGATGCTGCGACTGCACCGTGTGCGAGACCGTATAGAGTCCCGACCTGGCCGCCACGAACTTCGCCGACCAGAACCCTTCGTTGGGGGCATAGCCGGTGTCGATGGCCCGGTCCTTCAGGTCGAAGCTTTGCCCCTCCGGCCCATGGACGTCGAAGGTGCATTTCTCGATCGGGATCTTTCCGGCGAGCTTGAAGTCGCGATGCTCGTTCCCGTGGTTGCCGAGCATCAGGTCGAGATGGACCGCATCGCCGGTCCGGACGACGTTCGTGTTGGCCTGGACCCACGTGTCGTGAGCGAGGAGATCGGACCCGAAGACGGAGCAGCCGACCAGCATCGCCAGCAGCGAGCGAATCATTCGACAGGATCCCGATGAGGACTGCGGAGACCGACCGACGAGTCGTCGCGCAGCCCCTTGCATTCGGGACGATTCCCATCAGACGGGCGCGACGTCTCAGTCCAGCAAGAAGATATCAATCATTTCGCCCCCCGCGAAGGTAATCAGCGCCTTCAGCTTCTCATTATCGATGGACGACTTCAGCGATTTGACCGCTCCATCCGCGAAGAGGGCGACGAACTTCTCGCCGAGCCGCCCCATGGCCGTTTTCGGATCGGCGGGGTTGAACGGAGCGTCCTCGGGTTTTGTCCAGATGACCGCCTTCTCCGGCGCCACTTCCACGGCAAGGATGGTGCCGGACGACCCGTCCGTGAGGTCGCGCAACTTCAGCCCTTTGCGCGGGCCGAACACCGCCCCTTCGCCGGCGAAACCGACGAAACGCGTCTTTCCTTTTTCACCCGGCTGGGCCGACTCGAACACCTTTGGCATCCTCTCGACGAGCGGTCGGTTCGTCGGGCTATCCCAGGCTTCATCGAGTTTGAACTGCTGGTAGAGCGGGGCCTCGCCCAGATAGGGAAGCAGATGAACGCGCCAGCTCAGCCCCGAACCCGATCCGTCCTCCTTCGGCGGGAATGAGCCGTTCGCATCGTGGAAGTTGTGCAGAGCCAGGCCGATCTGCCTCATGTTGTTGATGACCATCGTCCGCTGAGCGGCGCCCCGTGCCTCCTCGATCGATTTCCTTAAAGTCGCAACGACGGGCTCCCATCCGCCCGGGTTCTTCACCGTCAGCGTCGTTTCGTTGCCGGAACGGGCGATCGAGATCCCTGACTTGAGCTTCTCCGCAAAGGTCATGACATCCTTTTCGGCCTGCGAAGCGTTCGGATTCTGGAACTGCTTCATCATGTTGTAGAGGTCGTCCAGCTTTTTCTGGCCGTCCTTGAAACTGTTCTCCAGGCTCGCGCCCGCCGTCGCATCGTTGCCATCGACCTTGACCGTCAGCATTTCGGAACCCGAGAGGTCGACGGACGCCACGAACGATTTGACCTGATTGAGCTGGGCGGTCGGAGCTCCTCGCATCATCGGAGGGGCCAGCATCGAACTGGCATCGGCAAGGGCCTGCAGACTGCTGGGGAAGACGACGACGACGAAGTCACGGTCGAGCGTCTGCGCTTTCACCTTGGCCGTCATGAGTCCCGCTTTGGGCCGTGCATCGAGCATCGCCAGAACCATCGACTTGCTTCCCATGAGAAGCG
This sequence comes from Planctomycetaceae bacterium, assembly GCA_020850695.1. Lineage (GTDB taxonomy): Bacteria > Planctomycetota > Planctomycetia > Planctomycetales > Planctomycetaceae > JADZEF01. Next base: position 3,314 of record JADZEF010000095.1, read on the forward strand.
TGCGATCGTCCACCGGCGTCATGATGAAATCATTCGAATTGTTCTGCCCCGCTGCGGACGGCGAACTGGCTCCCAGCCCTGCCGATTCGATCTGCCAGTATTTCTTGCCTTTGTGGTCGTGTTGCGTCCGCTGGACACCTTGCACCGGCTTGGCATTCGTGATGAGGGATTCGAAGTCGGTCGGATCGATCATCCGGACGACAATCGTTCCCCCTTCCGTCCCGGAACTGGCGGGCGCGCCGCCGGGCGACGGCATGGGCATGGCAGCCGTTCCCGCGGCTGGCATGGGCATGGCAGGTGCCGCGCCGGGAGTCGCCATAGCGGGAACCGCTCCCGGCATCGGGTTGGCGCCCGCGCCCGGCGGCATGCCCGGAAGCCCGGCTCCCGCAGCAGGAGGGATCGCGCCGGCGGGTGCGGCGGCAGGAGGCGCCACTCCTGGAGCGGCCGCTCCGGGAGGCACGGCGCCCGCCATCGGGGGGACCGCCCCTGGTGCGGCGGCCGCGGGAGGAGCCATCGGTGTCGCCGCACCGCCCGCCGGCGCCTGGAAGGCCATATTCATCAGCCTGGGCGTTGCTGGCGGAACAGCACCAGTCGGAGGCACTGCCGCACCGGCGGGAGGCACTGCTCCGGCCGCGGGCGGAATTGCTCCGGGAGGCATCGCTCCAGGAGGCATTGCACCGGGAGGAGCAATGCCGCCGGGCGGAGCGACCGCAGCCGGCGCAGCGTTGGCCCCCGCACCCGCGGGCATTGGACCAGCGGGCATCGCCGGCATGGCGCCAGGCCCTCCGGGCATCGCACCCGGCATGCCTCCTGGCATCGCACCCGGCATCTGTCCCGCCATCCCAGGGTTCGCGCCGCGACCTGCCGGCGGGCTACCCGCCACCGCAATGAACTCGATCTTTCGCGGATCCAACTGGCCCAGCCCCTGCTCTTCGAGCTTCTTGATCGGCTCGTTCAGAGCATCCTGCGGAAGTCCGGAAACCAGCGACGACTTGAAGATTCTGGACGGACGAACGAGCAGATACACTCCCGCATCGTTCGGAATGTAGGTCAATTCGTTGATGGCCCCGCCACCGCCGATCCGCTTGATGAGGTAGTAGGCTCCGGTCCCGCCAACCATCAAAAAGAGGACGATGGCGATCGCAATGAACACCGCAGCGGGAACGCCGCCTCCGGAAGAACTCTTCTTCGCGGCGGGGCGGCTGGCCCGGCTGCCGGAGCGTGTGCTCCCTGCACGCGGCGCGGGACGACGCGGGGCCGGACTCTCCCACTCTTCTTCAACTTCGACGGCGTCCTCTTCACCCGATGGAACCGCCAGGACGGCTCCGCAATCTTTGCATTTGATTTTCTTCCCGGCCTTATCGTCGCCGACGCGGTACGTCTTTCCGCAATCGCAGGAAACGGTGATGGCCATAGCGCGCAGTCTTTCGGGACGGCAGAGGGGTGCGGACAAGAAAAGCCGGCGGGCCGAGCGTCCCGCACTTTGAAGAGGCGTTCAGAATACCGTGAATCTCCTGAGATGGAATGAAGAAATCACCGGTTTCCGGGGCCGTTTAACGCACAAAGGCCCCGGCTCGGGAGAGCCGGGGCCTTGAGGGGATCAAATTTCGTCGGACAATCGCACGGGTCGAAACATATCCTTTGGAAGAAAGAACCGACGAACAAACTCCCCTGTGGCTCAATCCGGATTCGGGCTGAAAAAGTCAGTGGCTGGAGCAGAAATCTCTTCGTGATCGAATAATGACCCGGTCAGCGACAGCATTAGAACGAGATGGAAACGTGCCGACAACTCCAGTCCCGGAGGACTGGAATCACCTTCGCTCCCCTCGCTCCTGATCACGACGCTTCGATCGGTCCTGCACCACACCGAGACCCAATGAATCTTCGTCCGTGAAAAACTCCGGATTGAACGCTGCCCACTAAAGCGATTCGCGTGCCACGAATTCCGTCGTGGACCGATTGCGGTAAGATCTTTTACCAACGTCTGTTATCATTTCAAGGCCAGTTCGATCGGCCAGCATCCCGCGGAGATCGAACTGTCGCAGTTTGCCGCAGATTTGCAGAACGCTACAGCGCCCCGTCCGTGACCGTCTCATTGCCCTGTCAGGAAACGCATGCCGCTCCGCCTTGTCATGATGGGAACGGGCACGTTCGCCGTGCCGACCTTTCAAGCCCTTCTCGATTCACCGCACAACGTGGTGGGACTGTTCACCCAGCCCGACCGCGTCGGCCGCGGCCATCACCACCATCCCCATCCGATGAAGGAGCTCGCCGTCGCGCGGCAGGTTCCGGTCTTTCAGCCCGACAACGTCAATCTTCCCGAGCCGATCGAGTCGCTCAAGGCCCTCCAGGCCGATCTCGCGGTTGTTGCCGCATACGGCCAGATCCTCTCGGCCGAGCTGCTGGCCACGCCGCGGCTGGGGGCGATCAATCTGCATGCGTCGCTGCTGCCGAAGTATCGAGGAGCGGCCCCCGTCCAGTACGCCGTCTGGAAGGGAGAGCCGGAAACGGGAATCACGCTCTTTCAGATCGAGCCGAAGTTAGATGCCGGCCCCGTGCTGGGTGTCGTCCGCACTCCCATCGGACCGGAGGAAACGTCGGGAACGCTCGAAGACCGGCTCGCCGAATTGGCGGTTCCCCTCACGCTGAAGGTTCTCGACGATCTGGAGCGGGGGTGTGCAGTTCCGCTCCCGCAGAATCCCGGGGAGGTCACGCGCGCCCGAAAGCTGAAGAAGACCGATGGCGAAATTCCGTGGGCCAAGCGATCGGAAGAAATCGATTGGCATATCCGGGCGATGCAGCCCTGGCCGATGCCCTACACCTGGTGGCACGCCTCGGAACATCCCCCGGTCCGGCTGCAGATTCTGTCGATTGGGATGTCCGCGACCAGCAATGAGCCTCCACCCGGGGCGCTCAATCCGCCGGGGACGATCGTGCACGTTGATGAACACTCCGTGCTGGTACAGACCGGGGACGGCCGAGTAGCGCTGAAGTCCGTTCGGCCCGACGGAAAGCGGGCGATGGAAATCGGCGAGTTCCTGCGGGGCCACCGGATGAAAGCCGGTGATCACCTCGGACCGGAGCATTGATGGCGGATGACGTCCGGGTTTCGGCTCAACCCTTCTTGCCCTGCGTCTGCCGCGCGACCGCTTCGGCCGCCGCCTTCGCCGCTTCGGGGTCTCCCAGGTAGCCTTTCGAGACGATCTTCATCGAATCGTCGAAGCGATAGGCGAGCGGAATGCCGGTGGGAATATTGAGCTCGATCACCTCTTCTTCCGACAGGCCGTCGAGCTGTTTGACGAGCCCGCGGAGGCTGTTGCCGTGGGCGGCGACGAGCACCGACTTTCCCGCCTTCAGCAGCGGCTCGATATTCTGCTGATAGTAGGGCCACGCGCGGGCGATGCAATCGGCGAGCGATTCGGTGGCGGGGAGACTCGCCGGGGGAATTGAGGCGTACCGGCGATCGAACCGCGGGTGCATCGCGTCGTTCGTATCAAGGGGAGGGGGCTGGACCGCGAAACCGCGCCGCCACTGCTTGACCTGGGCTTCGCCGTGACGTTCGACGGTTTCCGCCTTGTTCAATCCCTGGAGGGCGCCGTAGTGCCGCTCGTTGAGCTGCCAGGCGCGCGTCACGGGGAGCCACATCTGATCGAGTTGATCCAGCGAGATCCACAGGGTCCGAATCGCCCGCTTCAACACCGATGTGAAGCATTGATCGAACTGCAGTCCTTCGGCCTTCAGCAGTTGTCCGGCCTTGGTCGCCTCCTCGCGGCCGGCGTCCGAAAGATCGACGTCGATCCAGCCGGTGAAGCGGTTCTCGAGGTTCCAGGCGCTCTGGCCGTGGCGGAGCAGAATCAGCGTGGCGGGCATGGGTTTGGTCAGGATCGGAGTCGAGAATTTTCCAGGCTGGCCCCAGGAGAACGGTCGTTCCTGGTCGTCGGCACCGCGGATGATGACTGACCGTCCGAGGGATTGCAACGTTCACGCGCAACGAGGCCTGCTCGCGCCGACACGCGGCGAGTAGGTCTGCGGATATTAAATTGAGAAAGCCCCGGCGCCGTTGCCAGCGTCGGGGCTCGTTCGGGCGCTCGTCGGCCGAATTGAACGAGACGCCGAGTCCTTACCAATGTCCGCCGCCCTTCGGCGATTCCGGAACCGGGTTGTCGCAGCTGATGGCGCACTCGTTGCCGTCGCACGCGTCACGGCGATCGTTGAAGAACGACCCCCGCGTGTGCGATTTCCCCGGAGCGGATTGACCGTGGTAGAAGTAGCTTTGGTTGAGCGATCCGATGGCTTCGGCAATGTCGTTCAGTTCGTTGACCACCGAGTCCTGGACTTCGCTGAGGCCCACGATGAGGCCGATGACCAGCAACGTCGCGATCAGGACCAGTTCCGCCGAAATAATGAAGCCCGCTTCGTCATCGCGAAGCGCTTTGAGCAGTGTGTTCATGAGGCACGCTTTCGTGTTGTGGTAGGTTGTCGTCAGGGAGAGGCGTTCCCGGCAGGGCCCGCGACAGGTGGAACGCCACGAGTCCTGCCTGAGAAGAGAGTCGAGCTGCAGTCACCCTCGGGCCAGAATCACTTGGGGGCTTCGGGCACCGGAGCGTCGCAGCTGATGTCGCATTCGTTGCCGTCACACGCGTCGCGGCGATCGTGGAAAAACGAGCCGCGGGTGTAGGCGACGACCACGCCGTTGCTGGTCTTGGACTGGCCGTGGAAGTAGTAGCTCTGGTTCAGAGAACCGATCGCTTCCGCGACATCGTTGAGTTCGTTGTTGACCGCGTCCTGGATTTCGCTCAGTCCGACGATCAGCCCGATCACGCACAACGTGGCGATCAGGACGAGCTCGGCGGAAATGATGAAACCGTTTTCATCCTGCCACAGGACGCCCAGAATCTTCGTCATTCGACAATGTCCCCGTTGGATGGAGTGTGAGTGTGAAGGCGGAATCTCCGCGCCGAGAAAATCCGCGCGGACCGCGCCCCGCGTGGGGCGAAAGGAGACGCTTCGGGCTGTGCCGCACCGCGCTCGACATCGCACCGATCGGCCGAATCGGAACGAGGGGGACTGCGACGGCCCGCGGGAATGCAGCAATCCACTGCAACGCGGGCGGGGCTCAAGCCGAAGCTGAGGGGGTGCGTGTCAAGAATGCACGCGACATGCCGTGACGGCTCGGACCGGGACTCGCGCCAACCCGGGAGCCATGACAGCGCGGCTTAAGAGCCGCGGTCGGCACGTCTTGCGTTTCATTCCATCGGAAGGCCGCCCGCACGCGACGCGCTGCGGCGTCCGAAGGGCGCGCTCAAAAGACTTGGCGCAAACTGTCAATCGACGTCAGACGGAGATTGCGCCGTGTTCAGAAATGTGGCGTTCCCGCAACACCGCGTCAAACCGCGAATGAATGATACAACTGGAGCCAGGGAGGAGCTTCGATGCGAGACGATCCCAATCAATCGCCGGGCGACGGGGCGGCCGGCACGAATCGCCGAACTCGAGCTGCGACTCCATGGATTCGATGCGAGAAACCGGGTCGAGGAGGGGACCTCGACCCGGCATCGGATGTCGGAAGACCAGCGATCGAATGGCGGTCAGGCCATGATCACTTGGGGGTTTCCGGAACCGGGTTGTCGCAGCTGATGGCGCACTCGTTGCCATCGCAGTTGTCGTTGCGATCGAGGAACGATGAACCACGGGTGAAGGCCTTCACCTGCCCGTTGAACACGCCCGACTGACCATGGAAGAAGTAGCTTTGGTTGAGCGAGCCGATGGCTTCGCCGACGTCGTTGAGTTCATTGACAACCGCGTCCTGCAGTTCGCTCAGACCGACGATCATCCCGATGACGAGGATGGTCATGATCAGAACGAGTTCGGCGGAGAGGATGGCCCCCGCTTCGTCCTTCCAGAGTTTGCTCAGCATTGTTGAACCTTCCGATTGCGTGAGAGATGAGAGTCGAGAGATGAGAGTCGATCGACGCCGGGCTGGCGCTGACGCGATCCCGCCATCGACGTCTCGACGGCGAGCCCGGACCAGGTCCCCGAATTTCGGAGACTTCCGCTTCCTGCAGGGAGCTTCAAAGGGAGCGTCGAACCAGGGAGAGACCGCGGCGACCTCAGAGAACTCTGGGGAGTCGCCGGGTACGGTTCGACGTCGAGCGGGGAATGCACCTACCGTGCCGAGATGTCGCGTTTTGGCAACGCGTACGCCGCGGAAGAATTCGGCGGCACGGCGAGGCGGCACGCAAGAAATGCGTTCGGAACGACTTATGGCGAAGGCGTCACGCATCGGCAGCAAATGGCACGATGCCTTCGGACCGCCATGGTGTGGCGGGAAGGCATCGCGACCGTCAAATCCGATTATCATGCGCTCTTATCACTGTTCGATCCGTCGAACAGCGGGGAGTCCGCTCCAACGTCCGAGGCGTCACCTCGAGGCGTCATATTTCGGGCCTCGGGGCGGCGTCAGGACTCGCGTCGAGCGAACCGTCACCTATCAGAACACCTTCGGGAACTCGGGCACCGGGATGTCGCAGCTGATCGCGCATTCGTTGCCATCACAATTGTCCGTGCGATCGACGAAGAAGGATCCGCGGGTGAAGGATTTGACCTGGCCGTTGAACACGCCCGATTGGCCGTGGAAGAAAAAGCTCTGGTTGAGGGCGCCGATCGCTTCGCCGACGTCGTTCAGTTCGTTGACCACCGCATCCTGCAATTCGCTCAGTCCGACGATCATCCCGATGACCAGGAGGGTCATGATGAGGACGAGCTCCGCGGAAAGAATCGCTCCGGCTTCATCGAGCCACAGTGTTTTCAGCATGGGATTGTTCCAGGTTGCGTGAGAGGGCTGGCGGCGTGCGGAGAGAGACCGCAACGTCCGCAGGAGAGAGTGCTCGCCCGAACCGGGATGGCGCCTTCGGGATCAGCGAAGGGGCTGGGCATTGCGTCCGTCGCTGTCTCTCGGGCCCTGAGAGATTGGCAACCGGATTCGACGCATTCATCACCCGAGGTGATGCGCCCGCAGCTTTCCTGCCGCCGGTTCAAGCGGTGCGAATGGCACGATTTGCAGGTCGCGTACCATTGGAATAACCGGACCAGGCGGTGTCACCTGCGCAACCCGCGTCGTCGCGACAACCCTTGCCAAATATCGGCTTTACGGATTGTGCGATCTCGACGGATTCGTTCGATCGTGCCGAATGCGCGGGTCAGTGCGCTTCTGACGGATAGCGCCAGTGTAAGGGTTGTGCTTCAACCTCTTCACAGGGACGCAGGTCGTCGCTGTTCACTGTTCGGTTGGCGCCGTCGGTCTGCATTCAGCGGCGTTGGCCTTGAGATGATCCCATTCACCCCTGCACGTCGGCGAAAGCGACTCAACAGTGGCCGTGCGTTCGACCACTCAAATTCGCCAGGAAGCAGCGAGCGAATCCTTCCCAACCGAGTGCCCGAGGCGGGACTGCCCAAGGTCGTTCAAGACAGTTGGCGAGGTCGACGAAGTCTGTGGCCACCAGCGCTGCGATATCAGGGGACAACGAACTTCTCCAGGATCTTTCGCAGCAGCGGACTCGGCTTCTCAAGCAGCCGCTCGACGTTCACTCTGACAGCGCATTGTCGAGGTTCCGTCGCCCCGCCCAATGTGCAGAGAATCTCGACGTGGACTTGCGAAGAGTCTCGCGTGTCTCGCAACACGCGAAAGCCGACGGGAAATGCGTTCTCGGGAATGACCGCGGCGGCAAGCAATTCTGTCAGCACGTTGCCGCCGAGCAACCCGATCGCGAGATACTTAGCGGAATCCGACGGAGATGTTTCCACGGCCATGGGAACGCTCATGCTGGCACCAGAACATGGACGAGTCGATACATCGAATATTGCCGACGAAATTTTGGACGTCTCAGGTCTTTTCCAGGCAGATCCACTAATCGGACGTTGCCGAATCGCATCACTTCTGCACATTCGCAACCCATCTTTTGCACAACATCTTTTGGAACAGTATTCAGGGCAGCATCACGACTCGGAGCTTTGCCCCGCCTCTCAAAGCCTGTGACTCGAGGCGCATCTCGGCTTTCCGCCGGATATGATGAACGACAGACGGCGCGAAACCGCGATCGGAATATTGCTCGACCACCGATCGCGAGCCGCATATGGTCGGACTTTCGCGGTGTGAGACCGCCGGTTAAGAGTCTGGGGGGCACGATCGGGAGTTGCGAGATGAATATCGCCAGCGCGGCCGACCGCCGATTTTGTCCTGCGTGCAACGCCTGGATCCCGCGGGGTCCGGGGGCCGACCGTTGTCCGCGCTGCCGTTCCCTGACGTTGGGCGGTTTCGATTCGGCCGCCCACACCCCGACAATCAGGTTTAGCGAAGGGCTCCCCGAGGTCGAGACCGTCATCATGGACGACCAGTTGACTCACCTCATCGGGTCGCGGCTTGATGTGTACGTCCTGGAGAGTCGTCTCGGTCATGGCGCCATGGGCCAGGTTTTTCTGGCGTCGCACGAGCATCTCGGCCGCAAATGCGCGGTCAAGGTGCTGATGCCGAAGGCGACTCGCGATCCGAAGTTCCTCCAGCGGTTCCTGAACGAAGGACGAGCCGCCGCATCGCTCGTTCATCCCAACATCGTGACGACCCACGCGATCGGCGGAGAGAGCGGCGTCTACTTTCTGGAAATGGAGTTTGTCGGTGGGCGCTCGTTGCAGAGGCTGCTTCAGGAGGAAGGCCGGCTCGACCCGTTGCGGGCGACCGCCATCTGCGCCCGGGTGGCGGACGGGCTCGCGGCCGCGCACCGTGAAGGGGTCGTCCATCGCGACATCAAGCTGGAGAACATCCTGCTCACGCTGCAGGGGGCTCCGAAACTGGGAGACTTCGGGCTCGCGAAGCCGGTGGTCGGCACGGCCGACGAACTGGCGGGAACGCCGAATTACATGGCTCCCGAGCTCTTCCAGGGCGAGCCGCCGAGCTTCGCCAGCGACGTCTACGCGCTGGGCGTCTGTTACTTCCTGCTTCTCACGGGGCGGTTTCCGTACGGCGGCGCGTCACTCAACGAATTGATGGACGCGGCCATTCATGCCCCGCTTCCCAATATCCGCAAGGAGTTCCCAGAGATCCCGCTGGAAATGGCCGAATGCCTGGCAATGCTCCTGGCAAAGGCGCCCGCAAACCGTCCGCAGAACGGAATCGCCGCCGCACAGCTGCTCGACGCCGTGTGCGGGCAAATGCGCGACCTCCACTCGCTGATGCACGAGGCGTTCGACGGTGTTCCGGGGTTGACGTGGAAACGCGGACCGGAGGACGGATACCGGATCGACGTCGAGATTCCCGACGGCCGGCGACAGACGCTCACGCTCGAACCGAGCGACCACTCGCTGTCCGAGCGGCTGATTCTCATTTCCAGCATCTGCTGCGATGCCCAGCCGGCCTATTACGAGCAAGCGCTCCGGCTCAACTCTGACATTCCCCACGGCGGCCTTGCCATTCGCGATGTCGACGGCCGTCCGAAGTTCGTGATGGTCGACACCTACCCCCGCGCCACGGTCGATTCGGAAGAGATCCGCCGCAGCATCCTCGAAGTGGCCGCGCGGGCCGACGCCGTCGAGAAGCTGCTGACGGGCAAAGACATCCATTGAGCGGCCTTCCGCGGAGTGCCGACGGAAGAAAGACTGCTTCACGGGGCGGAGCGTCCGCGCTCCTGCCCCGATTCAGTCATTCCGACAAGCCTCAATACTTCCGTCCGCCGGGCGTCTCGGAGGCCGCACTGCTCCCCACTTCCGCGTACGCCTCGTCCATCTCTTTCGCGTGCCGCTCGAGCATCTGCATCACGGCCAGAAACTCGCCGCCATAGTTGCAGAAGCGGGCCCCGCGATCGGCCAGGTTTTTCAGTTGGGCGCCCGATCCGACGGGCATGCCCCAGACCCTGCCATGACGTTTCGCGGCGGCCGCGACGCGATCGATGACGTGATCGAGCGTCAGCGAACTCCCCGTCGTCCGCAGGCGCAGCGACAGGTCGCCCGGGCCGATGAACAGCGAATCGACCCCCTCCACCGCGGCAATCTTCTCGACGTTCTCGACCGCTTCCGGCGTCTCGATCTGCACCGTCAGAAACGTCTCGCGGTTGGCGTCGTCGGTGAAGGTCGGCCCTCCCTGCATGTAGAAGTCGGCATCGAGGCCCGCTCCATCCAGCCCGCGATCGCCGAGAGGGGGGAACTTCAGGGCTTGCACCAGCATCTGCGCCTTCTCGGGCGTGCTGACGTGGGGGACCATCAACCCCGCGGCGCCGTCTTCGAGATATCGATAAAGCTTCGTCTTCTCGAGCGTCGGCACCCGCACCATGCAGTCGATGTCGAACAGATGGAAGAACGCCAGCAGCCCTTGCAAGTCGCGATGGTCCATCGCCCGGTGCTCGAGGTCGAGCCAGATGCAGTCGAACCCGTGGTGGGCCTCCAGACGCACCATGAAAGGGAGCGGGCTGCCCATGGCAACCATCCGGACGGGCTGCCCCGCGCGGATGCGGGCGAGAGCTTTGGAACGACGCACGCAGAACTCCTTGAAGTCGGCCAGCAAAGACGGGCGAAAGCGCGGCTATCATAAGCGGATGACCGGCGTCCTTGCTAATGAGGACGGTGTCTATTCGGAGGTCGGTAGTGATGTCTATCGAGAAGGTACATTGCTTCGAGAAGCCGGATCGTTACGATTCGGGGAGAGGAGCTGCCGATGCCTAACCCCAAACCCAGTTTCATCTTTCCTGTTGCCGCCGCCTTGGCGCTCCTGCTGGCACTTTACCTGGGGGCGTACTATGCAATGGCAGCGCCGCTGCCGGTTCGAGGGGGTATTTGGGTGACTTACCGAGGCAAATTCCAAGGCTGGGAACATAGCTTCTTCGGACCAGCCCACATCCTCGATCGCCGCATCCGGCCAGACCTCTGGAACCGGTGACGCCAGCATGCTCCGTCCCGGCTTGAGAAGGCAACTCTCGAAAGGCATCACCACTCTGTGACGAACTGAGCCGACCCTCCCTCTCGACACTTCGTAGCGCCACCATGCCAGGACACTTTGTCGGATCGCAGGCCGTTCCAGGTCGATACCTTCGGACGGCTTGCCTTTGGTGCCTGCTGACGGCCAGTACTCCGCCGTTGGTCCGGGCGGCCGATGAGACGAATTCTGAGGAATCAGCCGACCGCGTGATCCTGCTGGTCAACGAGGGAAGCGGGCGCGTGACGATCACCGGACGGATCACCGACTACACCGGAAAGGCGATCAGCATCGTGCCGCGGGTCGGTGGTTCGGCGCGAGACTACGACGCTTCTCTTGTCGTCGACGTCCAGACGTCGCAACTCCCCGCTCACGTCGAAGGGATGAAGCTCTTCCGGCAGCGCGAGTTCGCCAAGGCCCGCGCCTCGTTCGAAGACGCACTCAACCTCGAAGAACGGCCGTGGGTGCGGCGCGAGATTCTTGCCATGCTGATTCGCTGCGCTCAGCGCGAGGGAGACACGGCCGCCGCCATCGCGCGGTTCCTGGTCCTGGTCCGCAGTGACCCGGAGACGCGTCACTGGAATCTCGCGCCGCTCGCCTGGGGAATCGGTCCCTCCAGCCCCGAGTTGCGGGCGGCAGCGACTGGCTGGAAACGGCAGAAGACCGACGCGTCCCGGCTGCTGGCCGCGTCGTATCTCCTCTTTGATCCAGCAGGCGAAGTCGATTCGCTCCTCGAACTGAGGGAACTCGCGACTCAACTTTCGCCGAACGTTTCCGCGCTCGCCCGGGCCCAGCAATGGCGCAAACGTCTCGCCGAGGGAAACGTCACCCCCGACGAACGCCGCAGCTGGCAGTCGCAACTGCTTCAGATGCGCGGCCCACTCCGTGGCGGCCCCAGCTATGTCCTGGGAATGGCTCACCGCAAGGTGCAGGATCACAATCTCGCGGCCGCCTGTCTCCTCTGGGTTCCCGCCACCATGCCCGACGACGCACTGCTGGCGGCGCAAGCCCAGCGAGACGCCGCGCAATCCCTGGCAACGGTCGGCCAGCGCGCCGAAGCGCGGATTCTCTTTCAGGAGATCGTCGACCGTTACGCGCAGACGCCGGCCGCGGCGGACGCCGCCAAGGTTCTCAAATCGCTTGACGAGTGAGGCGCCCGTCACGGCGGGCGCCGCGAACAAGTGGGTCTGACCCGTTGATGATGGTCAGTTCCCTGTTGACTGCGTCGTGGTCGTCCGCCCCGTCTTCGTCGTCGCCCCTGTGGTGCCCGAGTCCGTCGATTGGGACGTTCCGGCGGCGTTCGTCGTTCCCGAGTTGGTCCCGGAGTTCGACGACTGCGTGCCGCCCGCCATCGGCTGGCCGAAGATCTGCGTCCAGTAAAGTGCCCCGTTCGAGCCTTGTGCCACCCCGACGCCGATCTCGGTGAAGTTGGGGTTCAAGATGTTGGCCCGGTGCCCGGGCGAGTTCATCCAGGCCGTCACCACTTCTTCCGGCGTCGCCTGTCCGAAGGCGATGTTCTCCCCAGCGTAGGCCGGGTTGTAGTTCGACGACGTGATTCGCTGCATGAACGACAAACCATTCACTTCATGCGACATCGTGTTCGCGTTGGCCATCCGGTCGGACTGCTCCTGGGCGAGCGTCATGAGCGTGTCGTTGACCGTCAGTGTGGCCAGCCCGGCCCTGGTCCGTTCCTGATTCGTCAGTTTGACGACCGAAGCCAACTCATCCGGAAGATTCCCGGTTCCGTCCTCGGTATCGTCCGTCGGCTCGTCGCCCGTGTCGGTGGGCGTCTCCCGGGGACAGTTCATGGCGTCGTCGGTCGCCCCCAGCGAGCCCCCCGCCGCGAACGCGCCGGCCGAGGCGGAAGCCGAAGCCCCCGCTCCATCACCCGACGCCACAGCCACCGCGGTCGCATTCGCCGAAGCAATCGACAACTGGGGGCTGAAGTTCATCAGGTTGCCAGCTGCGTAAGGCAGTCCGCCGAACCCGCTGAAGCCACTCATTCCCGCCGACGCGTAACCCCCGGCGCTGGCGCTGCCGAACATTCCGGTTCCGAATGGGCCCCCGTTTCCGCCGCCGAAGCCTCCGAACTTGGACTTCGCGAACCCGGATGCTTTCGCGGCCGCCTTTGACGACTTCTTCTTCTTGGGCTTCTTGGTGTCGTCTTTCGGTTCTTCCTCGGCGGCCGGCTCATCGGCTTTTACCTCGGCCGCTGCTTTGCCCACCGCAACCGCCGCTGCATCCACCTTCTTCGGCGGCACGACCCCCTTCGCCACGAAGGTCACACCGATGCCGACGACCCCGACGATCTTCGGCTTCTCTTCGGTCGCTTTGGCTTCGGCCGCCGGCTCGGCCTTCTCTTCGGTGACCCGTTCCTTCACCGCCACTGGCTTCTGAACCTTGGATGCCGCCGCAGTCCCCTTTCGGATGGGCGACTTCGCCTTGTCGGCTCCGTCCATCCGGGCGGAAAGGCACAAGGTGGCGACGACGGCGACGGCAGCGAACAGCACAGACTTCCGATGACCTGCCCGGGTGAGGGATCCGGTCGACATGGGCGACTCCTGGACGTGATCAAATGTTACCTAATCTGACGGCCGAGGCAATCGGGAGCGGATGCCACGCATCAGGGAGAGAACGGAGGGGAATCACACCGATCAACACGCAGAACCAAAGAATGTGTCGAGAAGGTGCGGATTGACGACAACTCCTTTCGAGTCCGTCACCAGTCGCCCTGTCAGCGGTTCACGAGAACATTGAAAAAGCCGGCGCGTATCGAACCGTCCCGCACCAGGAGGGGGGCTCTTGTGGCGCCAAATCGATCGCTTGGAATGCCTCCCCACCCCCGTACTCATCTCGGAATCCCCACACGGAAGCCGGGCGAAAGCCGAACTTTGCGTAAAACGCGGGAACCCCCAGAACGACGACGTAACGGTGATTGAGATGCCGGCAGTGCTCGACACCCGCCTGAACCAACCGCGACGCAACGCCGCGGCGTCGCGATCGTTCCTCGACCGCGACCGGCGCGAGGCCCATTCCAATGACTGTCGCGTTGAGAGTGACCGGGCTGAACCCGATGTGTCCTATGACTCGCCCGGCCTCGACTGCCACCAGTGAAATGCTCAGATCCCCCGCTGTTCGCAGCGTATCCACAAGCCGCGCTTCCGCATCCGTGGGAAATGACGCGGCGACCACAGCACGGATGCCCAAAATGTCCTCCGCACATTCCGATCGAATCTCGAAAGAACTCGACATGCCGTTTTCTCAGGGACTTCAAAGGGAATTCGTAGCCGCGGCGTCAGACTCTCTGGTGCTGATCCGGTCCAGACCCATTGTTCCGTCCTGATGTCACGATTCAGTTGACCACGGAGTGAATGGCTTCATTCTCCGAGGGGCACGGCGTAAACTCAGGAAGCTGTCGACGACCGTCATTCTCCCTGTTCGCCGCGCCGAAATGAAGCTGCTGCGTGATCTGGACTCCTGCCCCGAGATCCGCGGAGGCGCCGTTTCGATCGGAAACTTCGATGGCGTGCATCGGGGACACCAGGAGATTGCCCAGCGACTGGTGCAGATGGCACGGCGATTCGGTGGTCCGTCGGTTGTGCTGACCTTCGATCCGCCCCCGTCAGCCATCCTGCGGCCGGCTCAGACCCCCGCCCGGCTGACGACCGTCGAGACCCGTGCCGAACTGCTCGCACAGTGCGGAGTCGACTGGGTGGTCGCCTATCCGACCAATCGGGCGCTGCTCGAACTCTCTCCCGAGGAGTTCTTCGCGTCGATCGTCCGCAGCCGCCTGAATGCCCGGGGAATGGTCGAGGGACCAAACATCTTTTTCGGAAAGGATCGCACGGGGACTGTCGAGTCGTTGCGGAGTCTCTGTTGCGGCGCGGGTCTCGAGTTCGAGGTCGTCGCGCCCCAGTCGGTCAACGGCCGGATGGTCTCGTCGAGTGCGGTGCGCGTTTTGATCGAGGAGGGAAACGTTGTTGAAGCGGTCGACCTGCTCGGCCATGGTCACCGCGTGACCGGACAGGTCGTCCGCGGAGCCGCACGCGGTCGGACACTCGGGTTTCCGACCGCCAACCTGGAAGGAATCGCCACCTTGCTTCCCCCCGAAGGGGTTTACGCGGGAGTGACAGTCGGCCTCGACCGTCCCTATGCCGCTGCCGTCAACATCGGACCCAATCCGACGTTCGGCGAGGGAGCCATGAAGTTCGAGGCTCATCTCATCGACTATCAGGGGGATCTCTACGGAATGTCCCTCTCGATCGATCTCCGATTCCGGATTCGTGCGACGCAGCGATTCAGCGGGCCGGACGAACTCAAGAGGCAGTTACAGCAGGATATCGCCGAGGCGTCCAAAGCGTTGAATCCACCCTTCTGAAACACCGTGCGGCTGCGGAAGACCCTATCAATGGCTGTTGACAACCCGGTGCTCTTCCCCGATGAGCCGGCGGGTTCAATGACTGTTCGAACGGACGTCGCGGGTTGGAATCACCGGATCCGCAGCCGATTTCTGCTTCGTTTCGTTCCTGCGCAATCCGTGCGCACGGTCAGCAGATTTCCCCCGATCGGTCAACATTGATATTGCCTCACTCCCCCACACTGGGATAATTGCAGTAGCCCACCCGGCCGCGGCTCCTGCGGAGGCAGTCGCGAGAATACCCGCAGCATTCCAGTTGCGGCATTCCTGATCTTTCCCGTTTCGACAATCTGCGACCGACCACGGACGGTCTGCGTCAATGCCTCGTCGTGTGCGCCCAGCACATGCCCTGGGGCTGTTCGCGCTGCGCACTCGGAGAGCGAAACCCGCACTCCGCTGGAGGATTCTGACCAACCACACGCCGACGCCCCGATTCCCACTCGGCAGTGCGCGGCAACGGAACCGATCGCCTCATCTCTTCCGTTCGCCCACGTCCTGCCGTGACCGGCTGAAAGCTGCGTCATCGCGTTCAGGCTTCAGGCTCACGAAGGAGACGTTTCATGGCCAACGCACGCGCCTTGCTCGAGCAAATCGCCCAGAAGCAATCCCCCGATTCCTATCGGCAGGAACACTGGACGGGTTCCTTCGACGAATACCTGGACCTCGTCCGGGCCAATCCGAAGATCACCCGCACCGCCTACCAGCGGCTCTACGACATGATCCTCTCGTACGGCACGTACGCCGTCGAAGGGAAAGAAGGGCTGACCCGCTACAAGTTCTTCGACGATCCGGAGAACGGCGGCGGCGACGCCATCTTCGGCCTCACCCGAACGCTGATGGACCTCGTCAACGTCCTCCGCAGCGCGGCCCTGAAGTACGGCAGCGAGCGGCGCGTCATCCTGCTGCACGGCCCGGTCGGCAGCTCGAAGAGCACCATCGCCCGCCTGCTGAAGCGCGGCCTCGAACGCTACAGCCGCACCGACGCGGGTGCGATGTACTCCTACGGCTGGAAAATGGACGACGGCACCATCCACTGGTGCCCGATGCACGAGGAGCCGCTGCACCTCGTCCCCGACTCCGCCCGCACCGAAATCGCCAGCTTCCTCAACGAAGCCGCCGACACCAAGGACCCACACGCCTTCCACGTCGAAATCCACGGCGAACTCTGCCCCCTCTGTCGGCACTTCTACAAGGACCGGATGGAGAAGCACTCCGGCGACTGGACGAAGGTCGTGCACGACGTCGTCGTCCGCCGCATCATCCTGTCCGAACAGGATCGTCTCGGCATCGGCACGTTCCAGCCGAAGGACGAGAAGAACCAGGACTCGACCGAGCTGACGGGAGACATCAACTACCGGAAGATCGCCGAGTACGGCAGCGAGTCGGACCCGCGGGCCTTCAACTTCGACGGCGAGTTCAACGTCGCCAACCGCGGGATGATCGAGTTCATCGAAGTCCTGAAGCTCGAGGTGGCGTTCCTCTACGATCTCCTCGGGGCGTCTCAGGAACACAAGATCAAGCCGAAGAAGTTCGCCCAGACCGACATCGACACCGTCATTCTCGGTCACACGAACGAGCCGGAATACAAGAAGCTCCAGTCGAACGAGTTCATGGAGGCCCTCCGCGACCGCACCGTGAAGATCGACGTCCCCTACGTGACGAAGCTCAGTGACGAACTGCGGATCTACGAGAAGGACTACAACCCGAAGCGGGTCCGCGGCAAGCACATCGCCCCGCACACGCTTGAAATCGCCGCGATGTGGGCCGTCCTCACGCGGCTGGAAGACCCGAAGAACGCCGGCCTCACGCTGCTGCAGAAGCTCAAGCTCTACAACGGCAAGACGCTCCCCGGCTTCACCTCAGACAACGTCATCCAGCTCCGCAAGGAAGCCAAGCACGAGGGGATGATCGGCATCTCGCCGCGGTACGTTCAGGACAAGATCTCGAACGCCCTCGTGGCCAACTCCGAATCGACCAGCCTCAACCCGTTCATGGTGTTGAATGAGCTCGAGACCGGCCTCAAGCACCACTCGCTCATCCAGAACGAGCAGGTCCGTGAGCACTTCCGGCAGATCATCGCGATTGTGAAGGAAGAGTACACGGACATCGTGAAGCTCGAGGTGCAGCGGGCGATCGCCGCCGACGAGGAAGCCCTTACGCGGCTCTGCTCGAACTACATCGACAACGTAAAGGCCTACACCCAGCGCGAGCGGGTGAAGAACAAATTCACTGGAGCCGACGAAGCCCCGGACGAACGACTGATGCGTTCGATCGAGGAACGGATCGACATCCCCGAGCAGCGAAAGGACGACTTCCGCCGCGAGATCATGAACTACATCGGTGCCTTGGCCCTCGACGGCAAGACGTTCAGCTACAAGACGAACGAACGTCTGCTGAAGGCCCTCGAAATGAAGCTGTTCGAGGACCAGAAGGACACGATCAAGCTGACGAGCCTGGTGTCGAACGTCGTCGACCAGGCGACGCAGGAAAAGATCGACATCGTGAAGAGCCGCCTGATCCGCAACTACGGCTACAACGACGAATCGGCCACCGACGTGCTGCAATACGTCGCGAGCATCTTCGCCCGCGGCGATGCGAAGCGGCACCAGTAACAATGTAAAGTGACGACTAACGAGTGCCCGGCGGCCTCGCCGGATGCTCGTTAGCCGAAGGAATGTGTCTCTCAGTCAGAATCAAATCAGACGACGGGCGAGGCCGCTTGTCGTCGACTCTCAGGCGAAGTCATGAGCACGGTGCTGGAAGAGGTCTCAAAGTCGGAAGCAGACCTTCCAGAGGCTCCAACGATCCCGTCGCGACCGGGCGAACCGGCGTGGGAGATCGCGCGCTACTTCCCCCGCCAGGGGCATTGGACCGAAGAGGCGTTCCTTGCGATCCCGAACAATCTCCGGCTCGAGTTGAACGACGGCGTCCTGGAGTTTCTCCCCGTGCCGACATTCTCTCACCACGACCTTCTTCAGTATCTGTTCTTCAAACTGCATGCCCATGTGACGCCCCACAAGTTGGGTCTGGTCTACGTCAATGGTGTCAAAATCAAGCTGTGGGATGGTCAGATCCGCGAGCCCGATGTCGTTTATCTTCGTCCGGAGCGCATCACCGACCGGACGAAGCCTTCGGACGGCGCTGATCTCACCATGGAAGTCGTCAGCGGAAGTCATGAGGACCGGCAGCGGGACCTCGTCGTGAAGAAATTCATCTACGCAAAGTCTGGCATCCCGGAATACTGGATCATCGACCCGAAGACAGAATCTATTTCGGTTCTGGTTCTCAAAGGCGCCGCCTACGAAGTCCACGGTGAATTCAAGTCGGGACAGGTTGCAACTTCGGTCCTGCTTCCCGGTTTTGAGATCGATGTGGCTGCTTGCTTCGCTGCTGCGATGGTCTGAATCGCAGATCAAACTCTTTGTGTGACTCTTCGATTGGTTGATCCGTCGCTCGCCGCCCTGATCTCGTAAACAAGTCCTTCCAACCGTCCAGGTCTCCCATGTCCCGCACCATTGACCAGGACCAGAAACGCTTCAACGAGATTGTGCGGGGGAAGGTGCGCCAAAACCTTCGCAAGTACGTCACGCACGGCGAGATGATCGGCCGCAAAGGGCGCGAGATCGTTTCGATCCCCGTCCCCAACATCGAAATCCCGCACTTCCGCCATGGCGAGAAGGGTTCGGGGGGCGTTGGCCAGGGAGAGGGAGAAGTCGGTCAGCCGATCGGAAAGGGACAGCAGGAGGGGGATGGCAAGGGACAGGCGGGCGACCAGCCGGGCGGGCACATCCGCGAAGTCGACATCACGCTCGACGAACTCGCCGAAATGCTGGGCGAGGCGCTGGAACTTCCCAACATCGAGCCCAAGGGGAAGGACTCGCTGAAGGCCCGCAAGGACAAGTACAGCTCGATCCGAACGACGGGGCCGAACTCGCTCCGCCACTTCAAGCGGACCTACAAGCGGGCCCTCAAGCGCCAGATTTCGACGAACGAATACAACCCGACGAAGCCGCTCATCATCCCGATGCGCGAGGACGAGCGGTTCAAGGCATGGAAGACGGTAATGGAGCCTGAGGCCAACGCGGCCATCCTCTACATGATGGACGTTTCCGGGTCGATGACCGACGAGCAGAAGGAGATCGTCCGCATCGAATCCTTCTGGATCGACACCTGGCTCAAGCGGCACTACGACGGCGTCCAGAGGAGGTATGTCATCCACGACGCCGTGGCTCGTGAAGTCGACGAAGACACGTTCTACCGCACCCGCGAAAGCGGCGGCACGCGGATTTCGTCAGCCTACAAGGCCGCCGCCCAGATCATCGAGCGCGACTTCCCCGCCAGCGAATGGAACATTTACTGCTTCCAGTTCTCGGACGGCGACAACTGGGGCGAGGACAACCTCGCGTGCCTTGAGATGCTGAAGGAGAAGCTGCTCCCAGTCTGCAACCTCTTCTGTTACGGGCAAGTCGAGAGCCCCTACGGATCAGGCGACTTCATCCGCGAACTGCGAAAGGTCCGCCCCAACTGGGACAACCTTCTCCTGAGTGAAATCGAGAACAAGGACGCGATCTACGACTCGATCCGGGAATTTCTGGGGACGGGGAAGTAAAGGCATTTGCCCACGAATGGCGCGAATAGACGCGAATAAAGGCAAAGGCAATCAGACAAGACTTGATAACAAGACGGGGGGCCGTTCAAGCCTGCAAAGATTCGTTGTCGGAAATAAAGGAAAGCGCGTACGGAGCGTGTGGATGTTGTTTCCCGATGAAAGCTATCGCGTCATGGGAGCCTGCTTCGAGGTCCACAACACGATGGGATGCGGGTTCCTTGAAGATGTCTACCACGAATGTCTGGCGATCGAATTCGAACAGTCAGGAGTTCCATTCATTTCGAAGCCCGAGCTGACGCTCGCTTATCGCGGCCGCGAGTTACAGCAGAAGTATTGAACCGACTTCATCTGCTTCGGCTGCATTCTGATCGAAATCAAGGCGGTAACAATTCTCGCCGACGCGCATCGTGCCCAGGTCATCAAATACCTCAACGCAACCAGATTTCAACTGGAAATCCTCGTCAACTTCGCCGCTCATCCGAAAATCGAGTATCAGCGAATCGCCCTCTGTGAAGGAAAGCTAAAGAACCTCACTGACGAATGACTTCCAAGTTCTGGCTTCAGTCATCCGGATTTCTGGCTCTTTATTTGTCTTTTGCCTTTATTCGCGCTGATTCGCGTCATTCGCGGGCAAATTCTTCCTCCCGATCGACGTCTCAGCCAGCGGGCACACCATGACCACCGCCCTCCACACCGATACCCGCCTCCCGGCCGACATCGCCGCGGTCCGCGATGAGATCATCGAGATCGCGCGGGGCTACGGGCTCGACTTCTTTCAGACGAACTTCGAAGTCGTCGACTACGAAGAGATGAGCATGCTGGCCGCGTACGGCGGCTTCCCGCAGCGCTACCCGCACTGGCGGTTTGGCGCGCAGTACGAAGAGCTTATGAAGGGCTATTCGTACGGCCTGCAGAAGATCTACGAGATGGTCATCAACACCGATCCCTCGTACGCCTACCTGCTCGGCTGCAATGAGATGACGGACCAGAAGCTCGTCATCGCCCACGTCTACGGCCACGTCGACTTCTTCAAGAACAACGCCTGGTTCCAGCCGACCAACCGCCGCATGCTCGACCAGATGGCGAATCACGCAGCCCGCGTCCACCGCTACATCGATCGCTTCGGCTACGAGAACGTCGAGGAATTCATCGACGCCTGCCTCTCGCTCGAAGACCTCATCGACCCGCACTCCCCGCACATCGTCCGCAGCGAGGCCCCCGCGGCCGCCCGCCGCAGTCTCGATACTCCCGCGGCCGAAGCACCCGAACTCGAGCGCCGCTTCGCATCCAAGCACTACCTCGACCCCTACATCAACCCGCCCGACGTGCTGAAGCGCGAAAGCGAGGAACGGATGAAGGCCGAGAAGGACCGCGAGGCCAGCCGCTCCTTCCCCGACGAGCCGCAGCGCGATGTCCTCATGTTCCTCATCGAACATGCCCCGCTCCGAGAGTGGCAGCGCGACGTCCTCAGCATCATCCGCAACGAGGCCTACTACTTCGCCCCGCAAGGCCAGACGAAGATCATGAACGAAGGGTGGGCCAGCTACTGGCACTCCACCATCATGACGAAGCACGCCCTCACCGACGCCGAATGCATCTGCTACGCCGACCACCACTCGGGGACGATGGCCACGAGCCAGCAGCGTCTCAACCCCTACAAGATGGGGATCGAGCTCTTCCGCGACATCGAGGAGCGCTGGAACAAGGGACAGTTCGGAGCCGAATACGAAGCCTGCGACGACGTCCGTGAAAAGGAAAAGTGGGACAAGCAGCTCGGCCTCGGCCGCCAGAAGATCTTTGAGGTCCGCCGCATCCACAACGATGTGACGTTCATCGACACCTTCCTCACGCCCGAGTTCTGCGCCAAGCACAAGATGTTCTCGTTCGCCTATAACGACGCCGAGAACACCTATGAAATCGCCTCGCGCGAGTTCGAGAAGATCAAGCGCCAACTCCTGTTCGCCCTGACGAACCACGGACGCCCCTTCATCCGGGTGAAGGACGGAAACTTCCGCAACCGCGGCGAACTGCTTCTGCACCATCAGTTTGAGGGAATCGAGCTGAAGCAGGACTATGCCCAGGACACGCTCAGAAACCTCCAGAAGCTCTGGTCCCGCCCAGTGCACATCGAGACCGTCATTGACGACGCCCCGGTCTACATCTCGTTCGACGGGACAAGCCACGAAATCAAGAAGAAGTGATTTCCACCTCGTCCTGAGCTTCGACGACGACCGATCACGTCGCCGCCACCCCCCGCAACCGCTCTCGAGTAACGGTCCTATCCGCTTCCCGACCTCTCTGCGTTTCTTTGCGACTTTGCGTCAAATTGCCTTTTGCCTGATGTGGCCCGCGGGCCGATGATGACGGTATCCCCGCACATCTCTCCTTCCGACAGCCACTTGTGCGGATAGAATTCCTGCGAAGTCCTGCTCCGCCAGGAAACCACGCCATGAACACCAGAACGCGAATCCATATTGATCTCAGCGCCTTGCTGACGGCGTCGATGCCGGCCGCGCACGCGGTCGCGCTTCCGACGCCGCAACCGGTCACGCTCCATCTCGACGTCAGCGCCGTCGACCGTCTGAGCTGCGCCCTTTCCGAGCTTCGCATCGTCGCCCCGCACCTCAGTGCGGCCGGCTTCACGGCGCTCACCGCCTGGGCCCAGAAGCTCTGCTCGCGGATCACCTACCTGCTCGAACAGATCGGTCCCCTCGAACTCGACCCCGCCGCCGGCAACGTCCTGATCCGCTCCGACCCGCCCGACCAGCAGGCCGCCGGGAACCAGTACTACGAAATCCTCCTGCAGAACGAAGGGGCAGGCAACTTCACGCTCCGCCGCTACGCGACGCAGAAGGGCACGCCGGGCCGCACGCCGGTCGACCTGTATCTCACGCACGAAGTCCTGGACAAACTCGTCAACGATCTGATCGACTCCCTGCCGTAGCCCACGAACGCTGGACACAACCGCTCAGGACGCCTTGCCATCTCCGGCATGGCGTCTTTTTTTACGCCTCTCCGCTTCCCTGCGCCGCTGCCGGAAATCTTGTGGTGACTCCACGCGGTGGCACTCGCCCGAGAGTCTCCCGGAGACGCACTCAGTGGGTTCCCGATCCCCCGAATCCCTCAATGCGCGCCCCCTGACCGCTCTGGCAGGGCGCATGTCACGCCGCAGCTGTCCCGACGTGTGTGCGGGGCGTTCTTGGAGATCCCGCAATCTCGCTTCTCGCGTTTTTCTCCGCGCTGAACCGCGAAAAATCGCGGTTTTTGACGCTCGCCGCAGCATTCTCCGCTCGCCGGCGGCAACCTGGCCGCCGAATGGCACGCATCTTGCCTTACGTCCTGTCGACGAACACGAAGAGAAATGAAGCACGAAGGCGGTGGTATCGATCCGCCACAATCAGGAACTTCACGAAGGAGAGACATTTCAATGAACTGGGATACCGTGAAAGGCGACTGGAAACAGTTCAAAGGCAAAGTGAAGCAGAAGTGGGGAAAGCTGACCGACGATGACCTCGACGTCATCGAAGGGAAGCGCGACGAGCTGTCGGGCAGGCTTCAGGAACGCTACGGCTACGCGAAAGACAAAGCCGAGAAGGAGATCGACTCCTTCTGCGAAAAATGCTGAAGCTGCTCGACAAGTGAAAGGGGCAGGTCCGGCCCGGCCTGACCCCTGAGAACCTCGTCCGGTCCGTGTCCGGCCGGACGAGGTTTCCTGAAATTTCCCGGCATCCTCCGGGGCTCAGGGACAAGGGGGTTGAGTGACCAGACGCGGATCCCACCTCCACGTCGAATTGCTTACCCCCTTGCCCCCGGTCCCTTGAGCGAAGGCCCTCCTTTGCTTCCGAACTTCTGCAGGAAACACGCGATGAAGAATTTCACGACTCTCGTCCCCGCCGCACTGCTGTGCGGACTCATGGTCGTCGCCGGGTGTTCCAATGAAAGCAAGCCCGGCGGGCCCGGGGCCACCACCAAACCGACGACGAGCGGCGAGACGAAGGTGGTCGCCGAGAACTCGGATCAAACTTTTACGATCAAGGCGCCCGGCACCGAGACCAATCTCGACCAGGGCAAAGACGAAGAAGTCACCCTGACCATCAACCGCGGCAAAGACTTCAAGCAGGCCGTCAAGGTCGCCTTCGAGGCCCCGCAGGGCATCACGATCACTCCGCCGACCGGCGAGTTTGGTGCGGACACCACGGAAATGAAAGTTCGTGTCGCCGCTGCGGCGACGGCTCCCGTCGGGAAGGCAGACATTAAAGTGACCGGAACTCCGGAGACCGGTAAGCCGGTCGTCACGAACTTCATGGTCGACGTGAAAGAGGTCAAAGCGGGGACATAGTTCCGGGCGACGGCACCGGACGACAAGGCACACGGTTTGCTTCACCTACAACCAATGGCTGTCAACTCGAGAGTTACTGGAGCTGTGTCTACCGCGATGATCTCCCCAACGATTACCCCTCGTCCCAGCGTTGCCGAGCGTGTTCGACTGACTTTTCGCCAATCTCAGCATGCCGCGCTGCGGGATTTGGCGACCGCTGATCATGACGGGACGATTGTTGTCTCGGGTCGGGTTCCAACCTTCTATATGAAGCAGTTGGCGCAAGTCGTTGCGAAGAATGTCGAAGGCGTGCGAAAGGTCGAAAATCGCACAGTCGTTGCTCGATGACCATTGAGGATGCTAGGCGACGCTTCTTGCCGCCAAAAAATACGTTTGGAGAATCGAGTGCAGAGAAGTCCCCGGGGTAGGGCGAACACCGGGGATTGAAGCGGACCTGATTGCACAGTGACCACACTGGTTTCTGTGCGGTCAGGTCCGCTGATTTTTTGACGCCGCGGCGTGTCAAGATTGTGATCTCGAACTGAGATTCATGGGACGACGGGTTCCGGGTGAGGGGAGCTGTTCGAATGGAGAGAGAGCAGGGCCGGCAGATGCCAATCGGCACGGAAGTGATCCCGGGAGGAGTCGCGTTTCGTGTCTGGGCTCCGAAATGTCGTCGGTTGGATGCCGTGCTGGACGACCGTGAGATTCCGCTCACAGCGGAATCGGAAGGTTACTTTTCCGGATTCGCGGACGGCGCAAAGCCGGGCCAACGCTATGGGTTTCGGCTCAATGGGAGCGAGCACGTCTATCCAGATCCCGTGTCGCGCTACCAGCCGGACGGACCGCACGGCCTTTCTCAGATCGTCGACCCGGCGGGCTTCTCCTGGACCGACAAGGAATGGAAAGGCGTAAAACGCTCGGGCCAGATCGTCTATGAAATGCATATCGGGACCTTCACCCCGGAAGGAACCTGGGCCGCCGCCATGGAGCGGCTCCCGTATCTGGCCGATGTGGGTATCACTCTCATCGAGATGATGCCGGTCGCCGACTTTGCGGGGGACTTCGGCTGGGGCTACGACGGCGTCAACATGTTCGCCCCCTGTCGCCTTTACGGCACTCCCGACGACCTGCGGCGATTCATCGATCGGGCTCACTCCCTCGGCCTCGGAGTCATCCTCGACGTCGTCTACAACCACTTCGGTCCGGACGGCAACTATCTCGGCCTCTTCTCCCCCCACTACGTGACATCCCGCCACAAAACCGATTGGGGCGAAGCGATCAACTACGATGCGGAACACTCCGCGCCGGTCCGCGAATTCGTCTGCAACAACGCCGCGTACTGGATCCGCGAATTCCATTTCGACGGCCTTCGCCTCGACGCCACCCAGGACATCTTCGACGACTCCCCCCGCCACATCCTCGTCGAACTGGGCGAGGCGGCCCGTGCGGCGGCCGGGGACCGATCGATCTACCTCGTCGGCGAGAACGAGCCGCAACATGCGCGGCTGGTTCATCCAATCGCACGGGGAGGCTATGGGCTCGATGCCCTCTGGAACGACGACTTTCACCACACCGCCATGGTGGCTCTCTCGGGCCGGTCGGAGGCCTATTACTCCGATTACCGCGGAACGCCCCAGGAATTCGTGTCATCAATCAAGTGGGGCTTTCTCTTTCAAGGACAGAACTACGTCTGGCAGAAGAAGCGGCGAGGCATGCCTGCCCTTCATCTCGAACCGGACCGCTTCGTCACGTTCCTGCAGAACCACGACCAGATCGCGAACTCGGGTCTCGGCGTTCGATCGCATCAGTTCGCGCATCCCGGCCAGCACCGGGCACTGACAGCGCTGATGCTGCTCGGCCCGGGAACGCCGATGCTGTTCCAAGGGCAGGAATTTGCCGCCACCACCCGGTTCTACTATTTCGCCTCGCACAAGCCGGAGATTGCGGCGATGGTCCGAGATGGTCGCAAGAACTTTCTCGCCCAGTTTCCGAGCCTGGCCTCGAAGGACATCCAGGACATCCTTCCCGACCCCACCGCTCGGGAGACATTCGAAGTTTCCAAGCTCGACTGGACCGACGTCAAAAAGAATGAATTTGCGGTCGCCATGCACCGCGATCTGATCGCCCTGAGAAAGGGAGACCCGGTCCTGTCTCGGCAGTCCGCGAACATTGACGGTGCAGTCCTGCACGCCGAGGCCTTCGTCCTCCGTTTCTTCTCGCAGGAAGAGTGTTCCCGAGACCGCCTGCTGATCATCAATCTCGGTTCCGACCTCGACCTTTCTCCCGCCCCGGAACCGTTGCTCGCGGATCCCGAAGGCTGCGAGTGGAAGGTCGCGTGGTGCAGCGAAGACCCGAAATACGGCGGCCTCGGCGTCCCGCCCGTGGCAAAGGATGGTTGCTGGTTTCTCCCAGGTCGATCGGCGACCTACTTTGTGGCGGAAGTTCCATCACCCGCGCTCATGAAAACCACGGCAGAATCTGGGGCAGAGAAATGAGATCGAGCATGGATCGTCCCCGCGCGGCTCTGACGTACCCAGTGAAACGCCCGGCGCGTCGGCCCTCGAGCGCCCGAGACGGACTTGTCTCTCGGGACAGAATGTCCGCCGCACTGTTGGCCTCAATTTTGCTGTGGCGGGCTGCGTTGCGTCACATCGTCAATTCCCGGTGGGCAGAACAATGACCGACATCGTCCGCAGGATGCCGTGGGAGCCGGCTAGCGATACCGAACAGGAACCTCTTGTCACTCGTGAATGGCTCGTGACGAATGGACTCGGCGGCTACGCCTCGGGGACGGTCGCCGGCGTGTCGACCCGTCGCTATCACGGTCTCCTGATCGCCGCGATGCCGGCTCCGCTCGGCCGCATGATGATGCTCAATCATCTCTCCGAGCAGGTCCGACTCCCCGACGGCACAACCGTCCTGTTGAGCGGCGAAGAACGCGTCCCTCACCTGCGGATTCACGGGGCACCCTATCTGCGCGAGTTTCGGCTCGAAATGGGCCTCCCCATCTGGCAGTTCCGTATCGGCGATTATCTCCTGGAAAAGTCCCTCTTCATGCCGCGTCAGCAGAACAGCGTGCATGTCAGCTACCGACTGCTGGAGGGGAAGGACAATCTCCGGTTGAAGCTGCTTCCGAGCGTCAACTTCCGCTCGCACGACGCCCACGTCAATTCGCCGCTTCCGCCGGCGTTCTCCCTCCAATGCACCGACGAGCGCTACGAGCTCTCCGCGGGCAGCGATCTTCCCACGCTGCGCATGACCACCTTCGGGACGCGCCCGGCCTTCACCATTGAGCGCCGTTATCTGCGCGAAATGCTTTATCGCATCGAAGAAAGCCGCGGTTACGACTCGATCGGCGACCTCTACAGCCCCGGCTATTTCCGGTTCGACCTTTCCACCGCACACGGCGCGACGGTGGTCGCCTCAACGGAACCCTGGGACCAGATCCTCTCAATGCCTCCCGAGGACGCCCTGGCCGCGGAGAAGGTTCGCCGCGAGCGCCTGCTTCAGGCGGCCCCTCCGGCCGCTCGCGAGGGGGTTGGAGCCGAACTGGTGCTGGCCGCCGACCAGTTCATCATCCGTCCGATCGGCCGGCTCGAAGACCTGGCCCTGGCCAAGGCCACCGGCGACGAGGGCCGCACCGTCATCGCGGGCTACCACTGGTTCACCGACTGGGGCCGCGACACCATGATCAGCCTCGAAGGCCTCACTCTGTCGACAGGCCGGCACGTCGAAGCGGGCTACATTCTGCGAACCTTCGCTCAATACGTCCGCGACGGACTGATTCCCAACCTCTTCCCGGAAGGAGAGAAAGAAGGGCTGTATCACACGGCCGACGCCACCCTCTGGTTCTTCCACGCCCTCGACCGCTACCTCGAGGCGACTGACGATCAGCCCACTCTTCGCCAGATCCTCCCGAAACTCGTGGACATCTACAACCGTCACATGGCCGGCACGCGGTTCAACATCGCCGTCGACCCCTCGGACGGCCTGCTGCGGCAAGGACAGGAGGGATACCAGCTGACATGGATGGACGCGAAAATGGGGGATTGGGTTGTCACCCCGCGACGCGGCAAGGCCGTGGAAATCAATGCCCTCTGGTACAATACGATCCGGCTCCTCGAGCGCTGGGTCGGAGAGTTCGAAAGCCCGGAAGCAGCCGCGCCCTACGCTCATCAGGCGGAGCGCGTGCGAGCTTCGTTCAACAAGCGCTTCTGGAATCCGGACGCGGGATTTCTGTTCGACGTCGTCGACGGCGACAAAGGGAACGATCCGTCCTGCCGGCCGAATCAGCTTTTCGCTATTTCACTGCCGAATCCGGTCCTCAACCCGGAATATTGGAAACCCGTGCTGCGGGCTGCCGAATCGAAGCTGCTGACGCCGGTCGGCCTCCGCTCGCTCGCCCCGGGCGATCCCGAATACAAGTCGTCCTACCACGGCGACCTCCGCACGCGCGACGCGGCTTACCATCAGGGCACGGTGTGGGCCTGGCTCATCGGCCCCTACGTCGACGCTTTCCTGCGAACATCGCCCGATGATCGGGCCGCGGCCCGCAAGCTTCTGAGCGGACTCGTCCACCATCTCGATGATGCGTGCGTCGGCTCCGTCAGCGAAGTGTTCGACGCCGAATCACCGTTCACCGCACGGGGATGCTGTGCCCAGGCCTGGAGCGTCGCCGAGTTTCTCCGTTGCTGGGTCAAGTCGGCGCCGCCGGAGTAAACCGCAAGAATGGGCGAATCGACATCTCCAGGCATCACGCGAATCAGCACCGCCGGGGCTCCAGGACTCGGCCAGAAGCGCTGACGGAAGCTCGGCACTGCGTCAGTCCTCCTGGATCGCTGGATCAAAGACCGACATACATCAGCCTGCAAACCCTCCAAAACCATCGGGCCCGCTATGGAGACTGCCACATCCGTCGTTGATGAAATCATTCAATCCGTCCGCCGGCGTCTCAACGAGGCCCGGCCGATCCTCGCCACCTACCGGCTTCAGTTCCAGCAGGCGCAGTTCCGCTTTCCCGACGCTGCCGCGATTGCCGATTACCTCGAACAGCTCGGCGTCAGTCACGTCTATTCGTCGCCGACGCTCAAGGCCCGGAGCGGCAGCACGCACGGTTACGACGTCGTCGAGCACTCGCGCATCAATGACGAGCTCGGGAATGACTCGGAATTCAAAGCCTACATCGACGCGCTGCACCAGCACGGCCTCGGTCAGATTCTGGACGTCGTCCCCAACCACGTCAGCGTGGCGACCGATGAAAATCTCTGGTGGATGGACGTCCTGCAGAACGGTCCGTCCTCTCCCTACGCCGGTTATTTCGATATCGACTGGCATCCGGTGAAGCAGGAGCTGCAGGGGAAGGTCCTGCTCCCCATTCTGGGCGACCTCTACGGAAAGCTTCTGGAAGAGGGGACATTGTCCGTCCTCTACCGTGACGGCGGTTTCTTCGTGAGGGTGAACGAATCGCAACTTCCCCTCGATCCGCAGACCTGGAGTGCGGTCCTAACGCCACACCTCGAGGACCTGTCCCAGTCCTCCGGCGAAGCCTCTCCCCCCCTGCTCGAGCTCCGCTCCATCGTCACCGCACTGCAGTATCTCCCCTCGCGTAACGAAACCGCGCCCGAGAGAACCGCCGAACGGCATCGCGAGCGCCTCGTCATTCAGGGGCGAATCGCCCGGCTGCTCGAGTCCTCGCCGGAGATCGCAGCACACGTCGACCGCAACCTGAACGAGCTGAACGGCGCCGTCGGCAGACCCGAGTCCTTCGATGCGCTCGATCGGCTCCTGGACGACCAGGCCTTTCGCCTCGTGCATTGGAAGGCGGGCTCGGACGAGATGAACTACCGGAGGTTTTTCGACGTCACCGAACTGGCGGCGTTGTGCATGGAACGGCTCGACGTGTTCGAAGCCACGCACCGCAAGCTCTACGAGTTGCTCGTCGAGGCGAGTGCGGACGGATTCCGGATCGACCACATCGACGGCTTGTACGATCCGGGGCAGTATCTCTGGCGACTGCAATGGGGATGGTTGCGGGCGCTGGGGCAGGCGGCCCACGCGGAAGTGGCGTCGCGACACCCGGATCTCCCCGCCTGGGCGGCGCTGGAATCGCCGTTCTTCGATGCTCTGTATCCCCAGGTGGGCGGCCCCCATCCGCGAAATCTCTTTGGCACACCGTCGCACGCCGCCATCGAAGGGACGCCGCTCCCTGCGCCAGAAAGCAACCGTCCGCCGACCGAGCGACCTCCGTTCCGCCCGTTGTATGTCGTGGTGGAGAAGATTCTGGGGCCGGACGAGCCACTCCCCGCCGAGTGGCCGATCGAAGGGACGACCGGTTACTACTTTCTGAATGTGATCAACGGCCTGTTCGTCGACCCGGAAGGGCTTCGGCAGCTGGAAAAGCACTACGCGAAGTACCTTGACGAGGAGGTCGACTACAACGAAATCGTCTACAACTGTAAGCGGCTGATTCTGAGCGGTCCGATGCAGAGCGAAGTGCAGCTTCTTGCTCACCGGCTCGATCGCCTTTCTCACCGGCACCGCCGCAGCCGCGACTACACCCTCCAGGCTCTCCGGGCGGTTCTCCGTGAGTTGATGGCCTGCTTCCCCGTCTACCGCACCTACCTCGTCGATGGATGCGTGACTGAGCGCGACCGCCACCTCGTCCAGCGGGCGATCGCACACGCCCGCCGTCGCAATCCGGTAACCGACGCGTCAGTCTATCAGTTCGTCCGCGATGTCCTGTTCTTCGAGCAACCCGCCAGCCTGGACGCGGAAGGCCGGCTTCAGCGCGACTTGTTCGTGGGTCGATTCCAACAGGTCACGGGACCGGTCATGGCGAAAGGAGTCGAAGACACGGCCTTTTATCGCTACCTGCCGCTCACCTCGCTGGAAGAAGTGGGGGGAGAGCCCGTCCATGCGGTCCGATCGGTCGCGGATCTGCACGAACAGAACTCGTCGCGCCGCGAGCATTGGCCTCAGGCCCTGCTCGCGTCCACGACGCACGACACCAAGCGGACGGAGGATGTCCGCGCGCGGATCACCATTCTTTCGGAAATCCCGGACCAATGGCGGACCGTCGTCCAGAAATGGACTCGAACGAATCGAAAGCACGTCCGCGAAGTGGACGGCGAACCGGCCCCCAGCCGGAATGACGAGTGGCTCGTCTATCAGACTCTCGCGGGAATGTGGCCGCTCACTCCACCAGACGACCAGCAGCGTCAGGAGCTCATGGGACGCCTTCAGGCTTACATGCGGAAAGCGATTCACGAAGCGAAGGTGCGAACCAGCTGGATCAACCCGAATCCCGCGTACGACGAAGCCATCGATCAGTTTGTGGCCGGCATTCTTTCCCAACGCAATTCGCGTTTCCTCCAGGATTTTCAGGAGTTCCACGAGTCCATCGTTGATCTGGGCCTCTGGACGTCCATTGCGCAGGTTCTCATCAAGCTCACGGCGCCAGGAATTCCCGACATCTATCAGGGGCAGGAAATCTGGGACTTCAGCCTCGTCGACCCGGACAATCGCCGCCCGGTCGACTATGCAGGTCGTCGGCAGCTTCTGGACGACATCGTGCGGCAATCCGCCAGTCCCGAAGGACGCCTCGAACTCGTCCGCACGCTCGCGGCCAATCCTCGGGACGAACGGACGAAACTCTTCGTCACCTGGTCGGCGCTGCAGCTTCGCAAGGCGTGGGGAACGGACATTCTGACGGCGGAATATCTTCCCCTTCAAGTCGATGGCCCCAAGGCCGACCACGTGATCGCCTACGCCCGGAAAAGCGCCCTGCACGGTGGGAGCCCCGCAAAGCAGGCGGTGGTGATTGTTCCGCGACTGTTCCATCGATTGTTCGATGGATCGGCACGGCAATTGCCAAAAGCAGCCGACGTGTGGGGAGAAACCGCAGTGACGATGCAGCAAATGACGGGAAATTCACTCCGGAATCTGCTCACAGGTCGAACAGTTCCCGGTCACAATGGTCGCTTGTCGCTCAGCGACGCATTGGACGATTTCCCGGTCGGACTTTTCGAGGCCGAGTGAGTGTCGCAGACGCGGCAGCTCGCGGTCCAACCTGTGATCGACGCGGTTTTCTACTCGCGAAGTCGGTTCTCTCAAGATCATTCTTCAGTGGGATTCAGTCATGCGAGTCTGGCAGGGCCGGCCATATCCTCTCGGGGCGACATGGGACGGGAACGGAGTGAATTTCGCGATCTTTTCGGAGAACGCTGAGGCGATTGAGCTCTGCCTTTTCGGTTCAGCCGATGCGAAATCCGAAACGACGAAGATCAAGCTGACGGAGAAAAAGGACATGGTCTGGCACTGTTACCTGCCAGACGTCCGTCCGGGGCAGCTTTATGGTTATCGCGTCCACGGCCCGTACGATCCGGCCAATGGGATGCGGTTCAATCCGGCCAAAGTGGTCC
>JADZEF010000096.1 GCA_020850695.1 Planctomycetaceae bacterium
CCGGGCGTACCACCGCTCGGAAACCGCCGTCTTCGTGAATGAGTCGGTCGTGTCGTAGAAGAGGGCGAACCCGATCTCGACGAACGTCAGAATCGCGAGGCAGAACCAGAGACTGAGCGTTGCCGCGAGGGCCTTCTGACGACCGGGCCGTCCCCGCCACCGGCGACGCATCTTGAGCAGCCCGATGAGAGCCAGCACGCCCCCACCGCACCACAGCGCGAGGCCGAGCAAATACGTATCGGGAAGAGAGAGGGACCACCAGTGCCCGTTCGTTCGCAACCAGACGATGGGGAAACGTTCGATCAACACGTAGCACGGGCACTCATGCCCGTGCTACGTGTGTCTCGGCTCGTAGACTACCGAATCTTCCACCGAAGACTCGACAGAACGAGCGGCAGCCCGCGCCGCCGCTCGAGTGTCTCATCCGAGAGACGCGGGAACCACTGCGGAACTCATCCAGTGTGGCAGGCAATGCGGCCCGCCCCAATCAAGAGTTCCCCAATGGCCGCCCATAGGTTCTCACTTCTTCTCGATCAATTTGGTGAGGGCGTCGATCCCCGCCTGGCCGACCTGGGCGTCTTCGGTCGACTTCACGCCGCTGACGCCGATGGCGCCAATCACGTTCCCGTCGACGACGATCGGCAGGCCCCCTTCGACCGGCACAACGCCCGGCAGCGCCAGCACGACGGTCCGCCCCATCATCACCGCTTCTTCGAGGGCCTTTGTGGGCCGCTTGAAGCGAGCCGCCGTCTCGGCTTTCCCCTGGGAGATGGCGACGCTCGCGACCTGCGTCCCGTCCATCCGCTGGAAATAGATCAGAGCCCCCGAGTCATCGACGATCGAGATGCAGACGTTCCACTTGTTCTCGGCCGCATGCTTTTCGGCCGCCGCCGCCATCTCCTTCGCCGCCGCCAGTGTCAGCACCTTCTTCGTCGGCAGCGGCTCGGCCGCTGGCACCGCGGCGGCGCAGCACGCCATCCCGAGCATCAGTGCCGTCGTCAGGCAATTCCTCAGAATCGAAGCAGACTCCTTGAGGTGAAGTGAAAACCGACAGGTCCCCGACTGAAAGCTATCCGACCGGACGATCCCGGAAAAGCGGTCCGGCACTCCGGGTCACTCCGCAGGAAATTCCTCATTCGCGGGAGTTTGCTGGAACCGATTCCCGGTTTCTGACAAGATTCATCGAACCCGGTCGATCTGACCTTCGGGACCGCCCCTCGAAGCGGTTCCCTGTCTGGAGGCGTTCCTATGCCCCTCGGATGCAATCCCGGACAACACCTCTCGCGACGCGCCCTTATGAAGGGAACGCTCAGCACTGGCGCGGGCCTGGCCGCGGCTGCTGCGGGGCTGGGAGGCGATGTGGTTCTAAACTGGGGCGGGCTCACGTCGCAGTCCGCCTTCGCCGAGACCGTCGCCCGGCAGGGGAAGCACTGCATCTACCTCTTCATGAACGGCGGGGCAAGCCAGTTCGAGACGTTCGACATGAAGGTCGGACGTCCGACTGGCGGCGTGTTTCGTCCGATCAACACCAACGTGCCGGGCTCACAGGTCTGCGAGTTGATGCCGCAGATGGCGGCCCAGATGGACAAGATCGCCGTCATCCGCTCGATGCGGACCTCGGAGGTCGACCATCCCGGCGGCATCTACCTGATGCACACCGGTTATCGCCCCTCCGCCAACGTCCGGTTCCCCGAAGTCGGAGCCATCGTCGCCAAGTATCAGGGGCGCGAAGGGACCGACCTGCCGAACTTCATCAAGATCTTCGGTCAGAGCGACGCGGGAGCCGGGTTCCTCGGTCCGAAGTACATGCCGTTCTCGCTGGGGGCGAACAGCGAACTGCCGACGTTCTCCGTGTCACCGCTCGATAAGGATCGCGAGGCCCGACGTCACGAGATCCGCGCGTTCGTCGAAGACCGCTTCGCTCGCGACCACAAGGCCGAGACCGCCCGCATGCACCGCGAAGCCTACGAAGCGTCGCGCCGCCTGCAGAGCGGGCTGGCGGCTTTCAAGATCGATGAGGAGTGGGAGAAAAACCGCGACCTGTATGGCGACAGCCTCTTCGGCAAACGCTGCCTGATGGCCCGCAAGCTGGTGGAGTCGGGGGTGCCGTTCGTGGAAGTCGGGCAGTCGAGCTACGACTCGCATGCGGACAATTTCGCCTGGCACAAGGGCCTCGTCCCGCCGATGGAGCATGCCTGGGCGGGCCTCTTGACCGACCTGTCGCAGCGAGGACTTCTGGACAAGACGCTCATCATCTGGGCGGGCGAAATCGGCCGGACGCCGAGCATCAACAACCGGGCGGGCCGCGACCACTACGTTCGCTCGTGGACTACCGCCCTCGCCGGTTGCGGAGTGAAGGGGGGCCTGATGTACGGCGAGTCCGATGCGGACGGCGTTGACGTGAAAACCAATCCCGTCACGGAAGGGGATTTCTTCGCGACGATTTACGCGGCTCTCGGGATCGATCCAAAGACGGAGAACCTGGCCGGCGTCCGCCCCGTCCCGCTGGCCCCGTTCGGATCGAAGGTCGTGAGCGACCTGCTGGACAAGCCCGCCTGAGCGACTCGTGGGGTCGCTTGCCGCTTCCCGAGCTACTTCGAACCTTTCTTCGGTGCGGCGGTTTTCAACGTGTCCTTCGCTGGCAGCGAAGGAGTCGCCCGAACGAGGGAGCGGAGCGTCGAGAGGTTCAGCTCGTCGAGGTTCCGACCGTCACGCATTCCCTTCGGCGTCTCCAGGTACATCGGCTTTTCCACAAACCGCTCGTCGTTCAGGATGTGCCGGAACGGTTCGAGGCCCAGCTTTCCCTCGCCGATGTGCTCGTGGCGATCGACGCGCGACCCGCGATCCTTCTTGCTGTCATTGAGATGAAACGCCCGCACGCGATCGATACCGACAATCCGGTCGAAGTCGGACATCGTCGCGGCATACTCCTCGGGCGTCTGCAAGCCATACCCTGCCGCAAAAATGTGGCAGCTGTCGATGCAGACGCCGATCCGCGAAGCATCCTGAACGCCCTCGATGATGGCGCCCAGGTGCTCGAAGCGATGGCCGATGCTCGAACCCTGCCCGGCCGTCGTCTCCAGCCAGACTTCGGTCTTCAATTCAGACGTCTCTTCCAGCACCCGATCGAGGGCCGAGACGATCCGGCCGATCGCCGCCTCTTCCGAGAGTTCCAAGGCACTCCCCGGATGGATCACGACGCCCGCGAGCCCGAGTGCTTCGGCGCGATGCAGTTCGACGACGAACGCTTCAACGGATTTCTGCCAGAGCTCCTCGGCTCCGCTCGCCAGATTGATCAGATAACTGGAGTGAGAGCAGGGGATCGAGAGCGTTCCGCGTTCCACGGACGCACGGAACGCCGCCACTTCCTCATCCGAGATCGGTTTGGCCCGCCACTGGTTGTTGTTCTTCGTAAAAATCTGAACCGTCTGCATGCCGAGTTCTGTGGCGGCATCGGCCGCCTTATAGTAGCCCCCGGCAATCGACAAATGGGACCCAAACAGCGGCACGAGCGGCTCCTGAAGAAGGGAACGATTTGTGACTGATCCTGAACGCTTCCCTCAAACTTGTCCATCGTGCGGACTGATACTGCTGAAGGGGGCGATCTTCGACGCGTGCGATCGGCAGGCTGAGTTCGGACCTATTCTCGGTCTTCATCCCTCTGCGGATCCCGAGACCGCACTGGCGGGATATGTCGGCCTCGGCAGCCTTTGGTGTTACGATCAAGCAGCTTTCATGTATCGCTGCCCTCGCTGTGGACAGGATCCTCTCGGCACTCCGTGAGTCCGGGCATCACTGTCGATTCACTCGCGATGCGACTGGGATACGTCGTCCTGCGGAAGGGAGTGCCAGTTGGGGGAGTGATCTGCATCGTGAGCTGAGGATGAGCAATCCGACCAAGCGAAGCCTCACTCGGCGGTCGCACGGTTCCAGACGGAATTCGACTTGCCGTCGTCCGATCGGTAGACGAATCGCTCGTCGTTGAGTTCGACAACCCTTCGCTCCTGGTGTCGCTTCCAGAAAGTCATCGCGGCTTCGAAGCTCGACTTCGGCTCGCCGTCGATCGAATCGCAGACCGCCAGCCCGTTCTCGACGCGCCACTCAATGCGGATCGTCACCCGCGGGCCGACCAGCAGCGACCAGAAGCGGTCGGGCTCGACGACCATCGTCCCGGTCCCGTCGGAGCGGATTTCGAGATTCCACTTTCCCGAGTATTGCCGCGTCCACGCGCCGACGATTCGTATGCGGAGCGTCTCGTCGTCCGTTCCGTCCGAAGGCTTAGACTCCGCCGCTCGATCGGCCGCATTGACGCTGTCGACAGTCCCCGCCACAAAGGCGTAACTGACCACCTGGTTTGGTTCACCGGCCGACGCTGCACGGTAGCGGCTTCGAACGCCGCAGATGCCGACCAGCAACATCAGGGCAATGCACGGTCCGATCCAGGTCGAGCGGGGACGTCGAACCAGCGCAGCTCCATCAACGGAACGCCGATCGGTCCTCGATGCTTCCGCAGGATTTCCGTCGGACCTCGAAGGAGCAGCCATGAGAAACTCCCGAATGGAGAGCAGTCGGCCTTCCCTCATGGAGCTTCCCACCGACGCGCATCCTTCAGGCGGCGGCCGTCATTCGCAACTACAGTTTGAACGACAGGAGATACAACACCGCCAGCACGATGGCCATGAAGAAGATGATCTGCACGAACAGGCTGAAGGCCCGCGACAGGATCCGCTCGGGAAGCTCGTACCGGCTGGCACTGTAGACCAGGCTGACAACGGCGGACAGCGGCAGCAGATACCAGGTGACGCTCATCGGAGTTTCAACTCGCAGCGGCGGATTGGGGAAAGCTTCGATACTCGGGTCAGACCGTCGCGGGCGCCGGCCCCTTGGCGGGATCTGGCTTGCCGTCGCCGCTGGGTTCCTCGTCCCCATAACCGTAAGCAGGCCCTTCGAAGGCGTCCCAGATGGCGAGGATATTGAGAAAGCCCGCAATCCAGGTGAAAACCAGAGCGATTTCCATCCGCTTGCCGAGGCGTCCATGCAATTGCTGGAGGCTGGTCTCTTCGAGCGGCGCCTGGAACGAGTTGAGGAACGAGCGCGGAATGCGACCAAGGATCTCCTGAGGATTGTTCACGCCGCCGGGACCTTCCGAGGGCGCTTCGATCCGCACTTCGCGGCCCGGCTCGGGTCCGATGGCGGCCTCCATGTGGAAGGGCCCCGCGATCTTCAACTCGAGGGGCTTGGTTTCCTGTTTGCCGAGTTGCTGCTTGGTTCCGACAAACGTTCCTTCGACCCCCCAGCCGCCAAGGTCATTTTTCACTGGGCTAAGCTTCAGCCGTCCGTCCAGCAGGAGCTGGCGGACGCCCTCATTGGGAACGACCTCGTCCATGATCCCCTTGAACGGGGTATCGAGCGGCGCGTCGAGCACCGAACTGTCGACGTTGTTCCTGCCATACGCACGACGGTACTGAATCAGTGCGGGGAGTGAGCCCGCGCCGACTCCGAACTGGGCGATGTAGCCGTAGGGAAACCGGCGATTCGGACCATTGTTGGTCTGGAAATAGACGCCCTGCCAATCGGCCAGCGCCAAACCGTAGGTGAAGGTTCCCAGGATGCAGAAGAAAAAAATGGCCGCCTTGAACGTCCGGCCCTGGTAGAGGTGCCCTGCTCCGGGAATCAGCCACGCCAACAACGCTGCCAGGCGGGGATCTTTCAGTTGGACTCGGGGGTCTGGCATGGGTCGGCAGGGCGGGCGGAACGGCGGAACCGGCGGTTCGCGACACGCGGAAACTCGCCCGGCTCCTGATGCGGGGATTGTAGGGCGACCGGGAAATCGTGGCTAGGCTGACCCGTTGCGGCGGAACGGGTTGCACCGGCACCGGATTGCGACCGCCGAACGATGTCCCCGCAAGAGAAAAGCCCGAGCCTCACAAGAGGTTCGGGCTCGAAATTCCAACCCGGACTGCGGCCGTCCCATCACTTCGCCGGCTTTGCCTCGCAGTACTTCAGGGTCACCAGGACGTAGCTGGTGACGAGATTCGGATCCCCTTCCATCCAGCGATCGGCCGGGTTGACCCACGAGCCGTTCTCTCCCTGCTTCTGCTTCAGTTCGGCGACCAGGTCCTTCCGCCAGTCGTGCTTGGTTCCCTGGGCGTCGGTGATCTGATCCACCTTCATCACCGACAGCGCCTTCCCGAGGGTGTGATAGTAGTAATAGAGTCCCGCCTGGCCCATCCCCGGGTTCTCGCTCATCGTGTAGTGCTTCCGAGCCCAGTCGTAAGCCGCCTTCACCCGCGGATCCTTTTCGGTCAGTCCCGCGTACAACATGCTCTTGAGGCCCGCGTAGGTCATCGAAGCGTACGACCGCAGGCCGCCGTTCTCGGTCATGCCGGCCTGCGACTGTCCGCCAAGGGCCGGTGTGTAGTAGAACCCGCCGTCGTTCACCTTTGCCACGAGCGGCGTCGTGTTGTGCTCGGTTTCGAGATTCTGCGAACGCGAGACGAACACGAGCGCCTTCTGGATCGACGGATCGTTGTCCTTGGCGCCGGCCGCCTTCAAGGCGTCGATGAGGAATGCGGTGTTCGACAGGTCGGGACGATCGCCGGTGCGGCCGTAGCCCGCTCCGCCGTACTTGACGTCCTTGTTATCGATTTTTTCCCCTTCGTCCCACTGCAACTCGCGGACATAGGCATCGGCCTTCTTGATCAGTTCGTCGTACTGACCCTCGGTATTGGCCTTCGCGAAGGCCATGATCGCAATGCAGGTCTCATAGTTCTTGTGCCCCGACTTCTCGTGATAGATGCCGCCATCCTTCTGGCGGTATCCCTCGAGATGCTTCAGCCCCCTGGCGACGACGGGATCGCTCGGCTTGGCCCCTGCATCCAGCAGCCCGCACAGCACCAGCCCCGTGATGCCGGGCTGCGTGGCGTTGGTCCAGCTGCCATCGGCCGCCTGCGTGTTCTTGAGGAAGGTGATCGCCTTCTCACGCATCGCCTTGATGGTCGTCGCAGTCGATGCCGGCTTCTCGTCGCCCTGTGCGGCGGGAAGCACCGCGGCCAGTCCCCAGCCCGCCAGCCCCGCCCACAAAACCACCCGAGTCACGGTTGCCGTCTTCATTCGATGTCCTTCGGTCCTGAAATCACCACGAGGTTGATCCTGCCCATTCGCCGGTTCCGCGCGACGGCGCTCACTCCAGCCCGCTGATCACTTCCAAGCCATTGCGGGTTCCCGCGCCGCGCCACACGCCGAGATCAATATTCTTTCCAACCGACTTCACCGCACCATCCGCCATCAGCGAGTTAACCATACCCACATGATAACTCCGCGAGGTCAGCGCCGAGTAGCTGGCGTTGCTGACATCCGAACCCTCCTGGCGTGACGCAAAATCGACGTCATAGGTGACGCCGTTGTAGGCCCAGGACACGGTGGTATTCGGCGGCAGGGTTGTGGTGAAACCGCTGTGGTGCGAATGCCCGTTCGCCCATTCGGTATGCCCGGTTCCATCCTCCGTGGCGGGCTGAATCCGGTCCTTCACCCCGGCGTCCGCACAAAGGCCGACCTCGGCGACGTTGGCGGGGGGCGTCGGAAGGAATTGTGAGGGAGGGGGAGCGTTCCGCGTGTAGGCCGTCCACGACTTCACTTCCGACGCGGCCAGCGTGTTGCTGGTTCCGTCGGTGATCGCCTCGAGACGGATCTTGCTGTTGGGGTAGAACAGGCCGTCCCCACCCCGCCCCGTCGTGGGGTCGAACACGAACCAGGTCCCGAAATTGAATCCGTAGTTCAGGCAGTACAACGTCACTCCGGAAGCCGTGCGCGGCAAGTCCGACTTGGCATCCGAAGGGCAGGTGTAAACCGGGACACGGTTGCCATTGACGATCGGTCCGTTCGTCGCGCTCGACCAACCCTGCTGCAGGTCGATCTTGTTGTAGAACGCAACCTGGTCGAGGTACGGCATGATGCGGCCATGAACCGACCACGAACTGTTGCCAGTCACGGTCGGGACGATCGCCATGCTGGGGGGGAGGAATTCGAAGCTCGAAACGTAGTTGTGAAGCGCGAGGCCGATCTGCTTGAGGTTGTTCTTGCATTGCGAACGCCTTGCGGCTTCCCGCGCCTGTTGCACGGCGGGGAGCAGAAGGGCGATCAGGATCGCAATGATCGCAATGACGACCAACAGTTCGATCAGCGTGAATCCTCGCAGATCGCGCGAGCGAGAAGTTCGGTCGGTCCGAAGGGCGGGCATCGGGCAGGGTCCAACAGGAAGGGAAATCGGGGCACAAGCCGAGGTTCCCTGACACTGCACTCCCCGTACCTAACGATGGGGACCGTCGCTTCCGCCACAGGAAATCGGCTCGCACCGCAACGACTTCGCCGAAATGCCACCAGAGCGGGGTGAATTCGCGTTCCAGTTCCTGAACAGCCCATTGACTCGGCCAAGGACAGATTTAAGCCGTCGTGGGAAGTTATTGTCCTCGCAATCGCTTTGTGTTCACTATGAAATAAAAGGCGGCGGGACCGGCTGTCGAAGACTGCGGGTGCGATTCGTCATCAAGGACGGCGACGCGGCCGATGCCTGACTTGAGAGATGAAGACCCCCGGACCGATAACTCGCTCACAGCGACCAGAAGCGGTCGCGCGAGTGGATCGTCGGTCCGCCGGAAATCCACGCCAGCCAGTTTCGGGTTATCCGCCGTGTCATCCGGCATTCCTGAAGCGCGGGAAGCTGCGACCGCAGCTCGGCCAATCGTGCGCGAAGTGCGCGCTGCGGTCCTGCCCCTTCGCGAATCCGCGCTTCCAGGAGCAGCGTCCGCGCCTCTCCCATCCGGTTGCCCAGCCGGATCTGATGCCCCTTCGCCTCCTCCAGAAGTTCCAGCGCCGCGGTGGGGCTGGTGGCCAGCTTGGCGCGGTATGTCAGCGTGAGGTCCGCAAGATCCCCGAAGTATCCCATCTCCCGCTGTCTCGCTTCCGCCCGCTCCAGGCACTCCGTCGCCCGCTCTCTTCGTCCGACGGCTCGGTACGCGTCTCCCAGATCGGCCAGAATCCGGCTGCCGACGTGCGGATGGACCGATGCGAAATCGGGCCCGTTACTTGCGGCCCGCAGCAACTGGAGCGCCGCCCGCCGGCGTCCCCTCCGCAACCGGCAATAGCCCAGGTGCCCCAGCAGCGGAACGGCCGAGGAATGTCCGTCTCCGGCACTCGCCAGCAACCGCTCCGCACGTTCCACCCAGAGATCGATCGCCCGCGGCGGACACAGCCCCTGATACCGCAGGGCGCACACAATATCGCCGATCTCGCTGATGTCCTCCGTCTCGTCCGAGAAGACTTCACGCAGAGCAGGTTCCGCGTCGAGATAGCCGCGGCGGCTCTGTATCCAGGCGGTGTAGCGGCAATAATCGCGGCGCTGCGAGCCCTGAAGGAGATGGTGAATCCGTTGCAGTTCCGAGAGCCGCGCCGACGCCTGCTCGTAGTTCCCCTGATCATAGAGACTCAAGACCTGCGACAGCAGCCGGCTGACGATGGGGGCGGCGGAGCCGAAATTCTCCATCTTTTCCTCGGGCGTCATCTCGCGCCACGAGGCCCTGGTGGTGAAGGGATCATCCAGCGATAACACCTTCCCCTGGGCATAGTCCCAAAACCCTTCCCAGTCGCACAGAATTCGGCCCTGCCCGAACTTTCCGAGTTCGGGCGGATTCGGCTTCTGATTTTCCCACAGGCGTCTCAGTTCGCGTCCGCGCAATTCCGCACGTCCACCCGGGGGAGCGTTCTGGACGGCCCCTTCAATGTCTGTCACTTCGTCGTACGCATGTTCGAGCACTCCGGCACGGTCCATCGATTCGAACAGGCTCGATCCGCCAATCTCGCTGTAGCGGGTGTCGAGCGCGAACAACTCCTGCCGCACCTGCAACACATGTTCGAGCTGCTCCCATCCGAGGTCGTACGTTTTCAGAAGAGACGTCATCTCCCGCACACGCCCGGCGATGGGATGGTCCGCCCGCAGGACGTCGGGCGAGATCTCCGGATTCAGTGTCTCGTTCAGTTCCACAGCCTGGTCGAGCGCCCTCCGCAAGCTCAGAAGAACCGTCGTCCAGACGCGCCACGTTTCCGGAGGCACCCCGCGCCGCGCGGAGTGCTGGTGAAACAGTGCTCGTTTGATGGACCAGTCGAGCGTGCGGGCCACGGCGTCCGGCCCCTCTTCCAGGCGATCGAGAATCTCTCTCCACCGCTGGCAAGCGAGAGGGGCCCACTCCGGTAGGATCGCATCGCCGGCACTCTGTTCGACCAGGTGCAGAAAATGCCGTTGGATCTCGATCGCGGTGCGCCGCGTCCTGTCATTCGACAGCTCGGCCCGAGCACGCCCCTCCGGGTCGTACGCGAAGTTCCGCATCGCGCCGACGGGATTCGCCAGCGTCAATTCCGCGGCCTTTCGCAACGCGGGCGAGCCGGAGTCATACAGGGCCAGCAGCAGCGCGGTGGTCGCCGCCTTCAGCCACATCGACGTGTGCGACCGCACCCCCTCCCCGCAGATGACATGCAATCGATGCTGACCGGCGGCATTGAGCGGCTCGAACTTTGTGTGAAAGATCCCGCGGTCGGCTGTCGACCGCTCCGAGACCGCTTTGCGGAGCAAGCTCACTCTTGGCGACGTGAGAAACTCAATGCCGGCCGACTGATTGTCGAACCCGCCCGCCCCGGTGTAGATGATCCGCGACACGAAGTGTGGAATGAGCAGCCGCTGAATCTCCGCGGGCGCGCTGGTATAGCTGTAGGACTCGTGGCAGCCCCACGA
Source organism: Planctomycetaceae bacterium (assembly GCA_020850695.1). Taxonomy (GTDB): domain Bacteria; phylum Planctomycetota; class Planctomycetia; order Planctomycetales; family Planctomycetaceae; genus JADZEF01. The sequence continues at coordinate 10,784 of JADZEF010000096.1, forward strand.
TGTCGCGTTGGAACCGTATCCGATGTTCGACCGGCCGAGGTAGATCGAGCGGATCGACCGGACTTGCCGAAGCGTCGCCTTTGCCGCACTCTGGAGCAGCGCATCGCCTGCCAGCACATAGCGACAGAGATCGGTCGGCGTCGTGACTTCCGCGGTGGCGAGTTCCGGGTGACCGCAATCGATGTAAAGCCGCGACCCGTTCGCGAGAAACATCCCGACGTGCGAACGCCGGTCGGGGAGCGTCGGCGTCAGCTCGCGAACCGCTTGCAGCAGGTGCGGGAGGGCGACGTTCGAAGCGACCCGCACCCCGTTCGCACCAGGGGCGGCGAACGCGTATTCGGTCTCCAGTCCGAACAACCGCGACTTCTTGATGGCCAGTTGGGTGGGCATGGGGCGGCGGGGGCGAGAGGGCAAATCGGCGATGGTCGTCTCTTTCGATTTACGCGCCCCATCGCGAATCGATTCATCCCCAGACGGCCGGTTCCTCGCTTCCCTCAACGGGGGGAGTTTCGGCGGCGGACGACGCCGTCCGGCGGGTCTCCTCGCGATACACGGCGACCTCGCGCGGGGCCTCGATGCCGATCTGCACGTGATCGGGCCGGATCGCGACGACCGTGACGCGAATCGACTCGCCGAGCACGATCGTCTCGTTGGAACGACGCGAAAGCACCAGCATGGGGGACGATCCGCGGCAACGAGAGAGTCGCCCCCCGGCCCCACCGACCGGAAGGCATCCTCGTATACGTCGCGATCGCGGAAACAGTTCAGAAATTCCAGACGGAATCGCGTGACGTTTGAGCCTGGGCCGACGACGTCGCCACAAGCGAGGCCGCCTGCCGATTCGGATTGCGGCAGCCCCAATCGTCATGCGCGCCGTTCGACGGACTTCCCTCAGGCATCAAACAGCCTTCCGAGATCCTGCACCCGCTCGGTGTTCGCCTCGACGTCGCGGTGCAGCTGCTCGGGGTTTTGTGAATAGCCCAGCCGCCGCGCGAGGAACGCGAACTCTTCCGTCCCCGTCTTCGGCACGGTGAGATCTCGAGCGTGTCCGCGGACCATTCGCAGCGCGTCGATCAGTCGACGCTGAAAAATGTATCCATCCCGCAGGCTTTGATAGTCGACGGAATTGAGCAATCCGGCGTCGCGGAGCGCGTCCATCGCCTGCAGCGAGTTCGTCGTGCGCACTGACGGATGCTTCTTCCCATGCGTGATCTGCAGCCCCTGCACGAGGTACTCGCAGTCGACCAGCCCCCCATACGACAGCTTCGCATTGACCGAACCCGCCTGCACCAGCTGCCGCACCTGCTTCTCTCGCATCGCCCGCATCGCCGAGACATCGAACCGATCGCCCGTGTAAACCAGCTCGTCGCGCAACGCTTCGATCCGCTGCCCGAACTCCGCGTTCCCTCCGATCGGACGCAGCTTCACCAGGGCCTGCCGTTCGTAAGGCCACGCGGGTCCGCCCGGACCAAAATACGTCTGAAAGGCATCGAGCGAGACGGCCAGGCTCCCCGCCCGCCCATACGGACGCAGCCGCAGATCGATTTGGAAAATGCCTTCCCGCCTCGCGACGATGGACTGAGTGAAGAGCTCGACCAGCTTCTGATAGAACTCGCTCGTCGTGATGACGTCCGGGCCGGATGTCGTGCCGTTGTCCTCGTAGAAGAAGATCAGCTCGATGTCCGAGGCAAAACCAAGCTCGCGCCCCCCGCACTTCCCCATCGCGCAGACCGAGAACGGACAGGGACGCGGAGCCCCGCCCCCCCCTTCCTTCGTCGTCTTTCCGATGCGGGGAGTTCCGTACCGTGCCGTCAGTTCGCCGAGGCAGATGTTGACCGCCCCGTTGACCACCACCTCCGCGACGTCGGTCAGCTCGTGAGAGAAGTGACCAAACTCGGCGATGTGCCCGAGAATGTGCCGCATGTCGGTGCGGAACATCTCGCGGTCTTTGAACGCGTTGAGCTCCGTCCGCTTGTCCTGGGGCGTCGGTGCCGCGGCGAGGATTTCGCGAAGCTCGGCGTCGAGTTCGACGCGCGTCTTACGGCGGGCCAGGGCCTGCACGTCCTTCACGACGGGGAAGAGATTGTTGTGCTGGAGCCGCAGGAAGTCTTCCCAGAGGAAGTCGCTCACGCCCAGCAGTTTTGCCAGAGCCTGAAGGACGTCGGAACGCTCCAGCGTGCTCAGTTCTTCGACCCAGTCGTCCTGCTGGAACAACTGCTGCAGGAAGTCGCGGAAGTGGATTAGAGCCGCTTCGGGGTTGGGCGATTGCGGGAGGAGGTGGGTGAAGTGCTTGATGAGCACGACGGCCGCCCGCAACTCATTGAGCTGCGTGGAGTCGGTGATCTTCTCGCCGACGGAGTTGGTGACGTAAAGCGTGTCGAAGACGCGGTTCCCCAGCGAGCCGATGATGACGCGACCGACATCGATGCCCGTCATCGAGAGGGCGTTCGCCAGCTCGTACAGGAAACCGATCGTGTCATCGGCCCGGATGTGCAGCACCGTCGCCTTCGGTGAGGACTCGTTGTCGATGGTCACTTCGACGGGGTAAAGAACCGTCGACCCGGGGGGAAGCTCGCGGACCGCCCCGGCGACGCGCTTCACGAGTTGCCCCGCGGCCTCCTGCGTGCGGTTTGATTCGACGAGCTTCAGCAGCCCCGTCAGGTCGGTCCGATACCGCAGCCAGAACTCGGGGGACGGATTCTCCTCGGGCGGCGTGACGATGAAGACATTGACAAATTTCCGGGCCTGCCGGGCCTTCGACTTTTCCGCCGGCCGCATCTCGACGTGCTCGGCCGTGAAGACATGCCCGCCAATGATGTTGATCCCGTAGACGAACATCAGCCCGCACATCATCGACAGATCGCCAAGGTGGTCGTACCCGACGATCGTCAGCCGCCACCGCCCTTCGTCCAGCGGGACCGCTTCGATGTCGACGATGTTTTCGTCGCTCAGCAGCCGCAAGAGCTCGCCGTGCCGGTGCAGTTCTTCCTCGCTGAACGTCTCGCGGTACGACGGCCCCATCACCGGGAGGTGGGCCATCACCTCGGGAATCGGCTCGGCCGGTGCGGGCGACGTGGCGGGATTCTGTTCCGCGTTCTCGCCGAGATACTTCTCCCAGATGGCACGGACCGCTTCGCGGTGCTGCTGGTAGTGCCGCAGGAAGTGATCGACGTCAGGGAAGTCGAGCCGCCGCGCGAGGTAGGCCAGCTCGCGGCGATCGCTCGGCAGCGAATGCGTCTGGCTGTAGTGCATCAGCTGCAGCGAGTGCTCGATCGTCCGGAAGAAAATGTAGCCGGTCGACAGGCGGCGATACTCATCGGCGTGCAGGTAACCCATGTCGGCCAGCCGCACCAGGCCGTCCAGCGTGCTGATGCTGCGGATCTCGCGAACGTCCTTTCCGTACGACAGCTGCAGAAACTGTGTCACGAACTCGACGTCGCGGATCGAGCCTTCGCCCGACTTCACTTCCCCCCACTTGCGTCCCTGTCGCTCGAGATCGGCTTCGATCCGCTGCTTCATGCCGCGGATGGTGGTGCGGACAAGCTCGACCGGCGCTCCATAGATCAGCGTCTCGGCCCGCTTCAAGAACTCCTTGCCGACGACCCGGTCGCCGGCGATGGTGCGGGCCTTCATGAGGGCCTGCTTCTCCCACAGCATCCCATGCTTCGCGAGGTAATCGATGTGGGCATCGACCGAATTGACGAGCGAGCCCGACTTGCCCCACGGACGCAGCCGCATGTCGACGCGATACAGGAAGCCTTCCCCCGTGGCCTCGGTGAGCGACTTGATGAGCTTCTGCCCCAGCGTCCAGAAGGGCGAGGGATCGCCCCCGGTCAGGAAAATGAGGTCGATGTCCGAGCTGTAGTTGAGCTCTTCGCCGCCGAGTTTGCCCATCCCGAGCACCGCGAAATCGCTCGGATCGATCTTCAGGCTTTCGGCGACCAGCGTCAGACAGACCTGCACCAGGCTGTCGGCCAGCAGCGACAGCTGCACGGTAACCGACTTGAGGTCCATCAGTCCGAACGCGTCGCACGCGCCGATCCGCAACAGCTCCCAGTGCTGAAAGCGACGCAGCGCATCGAGTTTTTCCGGAAGCACCGGGTGGGGGGCGGCCGCTTCGTGCCCCTGCTCGATGAACTCCTGCTGGCTCTTGAACTCGGCGACCCGCTTGTGGTTCGTCAGCTCTTCGAGGTACTTCGGATTGCGGATCAGGATCTCGGTGAGGAACTGGCTGCCGACGAACAACCGCACCAGGATCTCGACGGCCCGCGGGTTGTCGGCAAGATACTTGAAGAGTTCGGCGCGATTGGGAACGCTCTGCACAAATCGCTCGAAGTTGATGAGCGAGCCGTCGGGCGTGGCAGCGTCCGACAGTGCGATGAGCAGCATCGGCAGGCAGGCGGAGAGGGCCGCCCGGCTGGCCGGATCGGGCGACATCTCCATCAGCCGCCGGCGGGCCATCGGTCCGTCATGAAAGCCGACTCGCTGCAGGAGGGCAGCCGCGGCCTCTTCGCCGAATTCGTTCCCGAAAAGGGTTTCTGCGGGCTTGGAGAATTGAGGCATGGTCAAGACAAAGTTCTGAATGCGATGGGGAGCTTCGGAAGCGGCACGCGAGACGATCTATCGTCCCGATTGGTGAAGGATGCATCGAGTCGCCCTCTCGCGAGTCGCCACTCAGGGGCCACGGAAACGACGGATGGGACGGAGTCAACGGAATGATGCAGTCCGCGAGAATCCGTATTCTCCGTCGTTTCCGTGGCCCCTCTTCTGGCCGATCGAAGCAGCGGGCAACGAGATCCACCCGCGACTGGTCATTCACACGCGGATATCCGCCGGAATATCGCGACCGATGTCGGGGACGGTCTCCAACAGGCGATCGACCATTTTACGCGGCGTCCAGCCTTCGAGCCGCGCCGCGTAGTCGAGGATCAGGCGATGCCCCAGGACACTGGCCGCGACCAGCCGCACTTCTTCAAAGCCGGCGTTCGGCTTCCCCGCCACCAGCGCTGCGGCCCGCGCCGTCCCCGCCAGGGCAATCGCTGCACGAGGAGACGCACCGTACTTCACGAACCGCTTCACTTCGTCGGGTGAGGACGCATCGGCCGGATGGGTGGAGGTCACCAACCGAGCGATGTAGTTGGCAACGGCCTGCGGGAGATGGATGCGGTCGACGAGGTCGAACAGATGATCGAGTTCGGTGGCCGAAACGACCGGCTTGAGTTCCGGCGGAACGCCGCCGCGGCGCGTCGTAATGATCTCCTGCAGCGTGCTGCTCGAGACAGCGCTTACCTGGATCTTGAACGTGAACCGGTCGAGCTGCGCTTCCGGCAGCGGATAGGTTCCTTCGAGCTCGATCGGATTCTGCGTTGCCAGCACGAAGAACGGCAGAGGGAGCGGGTGCGTTTCGCCGAGCACCGTCACGCGGCGTTCCTGCATGGCTTCGAGCAGGGCCGATTGCGTTTTCGGTGTGGCCCGGTTGATTTCGTCCGCCAGGACGAGGTTCGCGAAGATCGGTCCGGGGTGAAACACGAGCTTTCGTGAGCCGTTCACTTCTTCGAGGATCGGCGTCCCGAGGATGTCGCTTGGCAACAGGTCGGGCGTGAATTGGAGCCGACGGAAGGAGAGACCGAGAAGGGACGAGAGAGCTTTGACCAGCTCGGTTTTTCCGAGGCCCGGCAACCCTTCAAGAAGCATATGCCCGCGGGCCAGGATGCAGATCGTCACCAGCCGGAGCAGATCGGGCTGACCGAGGATAGCCTTGCCAAGGCCGTCCAGCAGGCGGCCGAGCGTCTGCCGCCCTTGTCCCACTTCATCCGGGGAGAGTAGCCGGGAAGCCGCCCCGGTCTCCAGCACGGCAGCGCCAACGGTCTCTGCGGTCACGGGAAGCTCCCCGGGGAAGTTTGACGAAGGTGAGGAAAGGACTGCGCGTGATCGTAAGTCGGGCGAACTCGAAATGCGAATGAAACATGAAGCGATCGTCCCGCAACGCCCGCGCGTTGCGGCCGGCAGTCGCTGCTCCGAAGGAATTCGTGCGTCGACACTTGCGACGGCTCCAGGTGGCCATCCGGGGGACATTCCCGCAGTCCGACCTCAATTCTCCGAAACCTTTTTGCCGCGATTCGGTTGAATGCGATAGACTTGCAGCGAACGCCCGCGAAGGGATGGCTTCCCGCTCCGAAGCCGAGTCCAGACGAGAGATCGAACGATGGCCGCGACTTCCTCCTGTTCGGTGCGGTTTTCCGAGTTGTCTGGCGCGAAGCGGCTGTCGACTGGAGCCGTGCTTCTCGTGGTGCCATTGACCGCCGTCCTGGTTGCGGGAGCTTTGTCCGGCCGAAACGAAGCCGACGCCGCCCCCCCCGAGCAGCCCGCCCCTTCGAAGCGGTTCGCCCGGCCGAATGCTCCGCGTCCTTTCGATCGCGATTCCCGACGTGGCGACTCGGCCCGCAAATCCGATTCATCGGCGAACACGGGCAAGGGAGCGCCGACTCAACGAGCCGTCGCTCGACACGTGTCCCCCTCGGACAGCGCTGGAACCGCCGCTGCCATCGATGTGGTGATTCGGGAAGAACTGGCCGAGTCGAAGTCATCCGTCGCACCGGTGGCCGCGGATGAAGACTTTCTTCGCCGCGTCACCTTCGACCTGACGGGGACTTCTCCGTCGCCGCGCGACGTGACGTTGTTCGGCCTCGACTCCGATCCGGCGAAGCGGGCGAAGCTCGTCGATCAGTTGCTCGACTCGGACGAGTTCTCCCGCAACTGGGCGCGGTACTGGCGCGACGTCGTCTTCTCCCGCGCCACTGAGATGCGGGCGCAGTTCGCGACGCAAACATTCGAAGACTGGATGCACGGCGAATTCCAGAAGAAGGCCCCCTGGGACGCCATCGCCACGAGCATGCTGACGGCGAAAGGGGGCGTGCGTGAAGAAGGAAGCACCGGCCTGATCTTCGCCCACGGGGCCGAGCCCGCCGAAGTGGCCGCCGAGGTCTCGCGGATCTTCCTCGGCATCCAGATCCAGTGCGCCAACTGCCACGACCATCCCACCGACGCCTGGAAGCGCGAGCAGTTCCACCAGCTGGCCGCCTTCTTCCCGAGGCTGCGGCTGCAACCGAAGATGACGACCCCGCGAACGTTCGAAGTCGTCTCGCTCGACTCGACTCCGTTCGGTGGTCGCGGCGGGGGCAACCCGCTCGGGGCGCTCCGCGAGAATCCGGAACTCGCCATCCGCCGCCTTGACCAGAACCGCGACGGCAAGCTCTCGAAGTCCGAAGCCGAAGACGGCCCCCTGGGACGGCTGTTCGATCGGCTGCTCGGCCTCGGCGACACCAACAAGGACGGCATGCTGAGCGCCGAGGAACTGAAGAAGATCGAGCCGCCGATGATGGCTGGCCGCGGGTCGCGCGAATACCACATGCCCGACCTCAACAACCCCAGCGCCCCCGGCAAGCGGATCGACCCCGAGTTCTTCGTCACCCATGAGAAGCCCGGGGCCGACCTTTCGGACGCCGATCGCCGCGCGGCCGTCGCCCGCTACATCACCTCGCCCGACAATCCGTGGTTCGCCCGCGCCTTCGTCAACCGCATTTGGTCGGAGATGCTCGGCGAGGGGTTCTACATCCCGGTCGACGACATGGGACCTGAACGCGAACCGCGGTACGGCAAGGCCCTCGACCTGCTCGCCGACGGCTTCGTCTCGAACCGGTACGACGTCCGCTGGGTGTACCGCACCATTGCTTCGACCGAGGCCTACCAGCGCCAGATCCGTCCGACGGAAGCGACTGAGAACCCGACTCCCTTCGTCGCGGCCGTCCCGACGCGGCTCCGCTCGGATCAGCTCTATTCCGCCATTACGAAGGTCCTCGGCATCGACGACCTGGGAGGCGGCGGAATGCGTCGACCAGGCGGCGGCATGGGACGCGGCCCACGGACGCCGCGTGACAACTTCGCCCAGCTCTTCGGTTTCGACCCGTCCACCCCGCACGACGAAGTCGTGGGAAGCGTCCCGCAGGCCCTTTTCCTGATGAACTCGCCGCTCCTCACCAATCTCATGCGGGCAGGAGGCCGGACGACGCTGAGCGGCATTCTCACAAAGTACAGCAGCGACCGGGACGCCCTCAACGAACTTTACCTGATGGTCCTGGCCCGCGAGCCGAGCGAGAAAGAACTCAAAATCTGCACCGACTACATCGCCGAAGTCAACAACCGCAACGAAGCCTTTGAAGACCTGTTGTGGAGCCTGCTCAACTCGAGTGAGTTTCTGACGAAACGGTGATTTCGTAGGGTGGGCACGGCCCACCATCGAACGGGAAGCGACGTCCAGCGAATGGTGGGCAATGCCCGCCCTACATCTCTTTTACACGAAGTGATGCACCCGAACGCTCGCCAATTGATTGAACTGCTCCCTCCCCCTGAGAGTCCGCGATACGCAGTAGGCGACTGGAGCGAAGTCGAACGACACCTTGGAACGGCGCTGCCTCAAGACTTTAAGGACCTCACCGAAGCCTATGGAGCCGTCTCGTTCTGCCAATCGTTCTGGCTTCACACGCCATTCTATTTCATTGGAGAAAGTGCCTACGTACCGCTGTTATCGAGTCCAACTCCTTATCGCTCCCTTCTGATGAGTCGACTGCCTGAAATCGATGCCGTCGTCGATGGCAGGGCAAACGTTCCATATCCCGACTTCCCGCAAACGAATGGTTTGTTACCCATCGGAGCCAATGACAACGGCGACATCCTCGCCTGGATCACCTCCGGCCTGCCAGAGCATTGGGGCGTGTTCTACTGGCACTTCCCCGGAATCAAGACCTTCGCGTTTCCGGAAACCAGTCTTTCACAATTCCTGCTGCAGCTGCTCAGCCTCGATTCGCCACTATTTCCCGATGTGTTTTCTCCTCAGTTCTTCGATGTCGATCATCGTCGTGTCGACGTGTGAGTCGACTCAGGTATCCAGTACTGGTTGAAACAGGCTCCTCGACCGCATCGAGACCGATCATGTTGAATACGAACCTCGCACAGCAGTCTCTCTCTCGCCGCCGCTTCCTCCAGACCGTCTCGGCCGGAGCTCTGGCTGCAGGAGCGTTCAACCTCCCCGGCTTGATGAGCGTCAATGCGGACGAACTCCGCAAGCAGGGGCGGTCGATGATCCTGCTGTGGATGCAGGGAGCCCCGAGCCAGTTCGAGACGTTCGACCCGAAGCCGGGCACCGAGAACGGCGGCCCGACCGAGGCCATCGAGACGAGCGTCCCCGGCATCCGCATCGCCAAAGGATGGGAGAACACCGCCAAGGTGATGGACGAGATCGCCCTCGTCCGCTCGATGACGAATAAGGAAGGAAACCATCAGCGGGCGACGTACCAGCTGCACACTGGCTACATTCCCTCGGGGAGCGTGAAGCACCCGAGTCTGGGGTCGAACCTCGCGAAGATGCTGGCCGACCCGGCTCACGAACTGCCGTCGGTCGTCTCGGTTGGGCAGACGGTCGGGGCCGGTTACCTCGGCGTCGATTACGAGCCGTTCGTCGTCAACGACCCCGGCAGCATGCCGCAGAACGTCACGACGACGGTGCCGACACCTCGGTTCGAGCGCCGACTCGGCCTCCTCGACAAGCTCGAGGACGACTTCGCAGGACGCGGCGGAGCGGCCGTGGTCGACAGCCACAAGCGACTCTACGGCAAAACCGCGAAGCTCGTTCTCAGTCCCGCCATCAAGTCGTTCGACATCAGCACCGAGCCGGCCCCCCTTCGCGAGAAGTACGGCAGCACGCAGTTCGGCCGCGGATGTCTCCTCGCCCGCAAGCTCGTCGAAGCGGGGGTGACGTTCGTCGAAGTCCGGGCCGGCAACTGGGACACGCACGACAATAACTTCGAGCGGACCACGACGCTGGCGGGGCAGGTCGATCCGGGCGCGGCGGCCCTCATCGCCGATCTGAAGGAACGTGGCCTCATGGAGAAGACACTTGTCGTCTGGATGGGCGAGTTCGGCCGCACGCCGCGGATCAACCCTCGCAATGGCCGCGACCACTACCCGCGCGTCTTCAACGGCTGGCTCGCCGGCGGCGGCGTGAAGGGGGGGCAGGTGATCGGCTCATCGACGCCCGACGGCGCGGGAGTGAAGGACAACCCGGTGAGCGTCCCCGACCTCTTCTGCTCGGTGTGCAAGTCGCTGGGCGTCGACCCGCGGCACGAATCGCTCAGTCCGATCGGCCGCCCGCTGAAGATCGTCGACGGCGGCGAGGTCGTTCCGGGATTGTTCGCTTAAATGTGGCACGGCATTCCATGCCGTGAATCCGCGTGGAGTGGTTCGAGACTCGATCCAATATCGAAGTGCATCGCGCTTCGATGGTTGGCGGTCTCGATAAGCCTGGCATGTTGACTGGTTCGCCGCGCCGATTCACGAGTCGGAGACTCGTGCCACAATGGCCGGCGAGCTCGTCCGGCCCGCCATCAGAACAACGACAGCACCGGCTCGCCGTCGGTGATGCGATGGGGGCGGCCTTCCGAGTCGCGGATCGTCTGCTCTCCGTCGATGCCCAGGGCGTGGTAGACCGTGGCGATCGTGTCTTCGGGTGAGACGGGGTTTGTCTTGACGTAAGCGGCCTGCGCGTCGGTCGAGCCGTAGACTTGTCCCCCGCGGATACCCCCCCCCGCCAGGACGATCGACTGACAGGCACCCCAATGGTCGCGGCCGGCGTTCGGGTTGATCTTGGGGGTGCGGCCGAACTCTCCCAGCATGACGACCAGCGTCTCGTCCAGCAGGCCGCGAGCGGTCAGGTCCTCCATCAGAGCGGAATAGGCGCGGTCGAGCGACGGGAGGCAGTAATATTCGTCGAGCATCTTGTAGCCGGTGATGCCGCCGATCGAGCCCGTTCCGCCGTGGTTGTCCCAGACGTTGAGAACGTTTCCGTCCTTCGCAATGAAGTACCAAGTCATCGTCACCAGCCGCACACCCGACTCGATGAGCCGTCGCGAGAGGAGGAACCCCTCGCCGTATTCGTTGCGGCCGTAGCGATCGCGGGTGGCGTCCGATTCGCGTTCGACATCGAAAGCTCCCCGGGCCTCGGGGGACATCAGCATGCGGTAGGCCTGCTCTCGGAACAGGTCGAGGC
>JADZEF010000097.1 GCA_020850695.1 Planctomycetaceae bacterium
ATCCCCTTCCCCTGGAGTTTTCCATGCCCATGACCGCTTCTCCTCTCCGTGGTTCGCCCGCTCAGCGGCTCCGAACGTCGATGGCCGCGATGCGGGTGTCGTTCACCTGGTTTGGCGTCCGCAAGGCCCTGTCGGACGAACAAAAAGCCCGCGCCGCCGATGCGTTCGGAGCCGAAGGCGACTTCCTCTCGGCCGGCAAGAAGCTGCTCGACACCCGCGACTCCGCCTTCCGGGCCGTCTCGTCCGTCCGGCATCGCACGGTGGCGTACTTCAAGGCGAAGAGCCTGCCGTTCCCTGAGCCGGGCGTCCGACTCATTCGTCAGGACGACCTCGAACCGATCAGCGGCGAGATGAACCGGTTCCAGGCCGAGCTGATCGAGTCGGTCGCTGCCCTCGACGAGCGGTTCGATGCGCTCAAGTCGGCGGCCCGCGAACGCCTTGGACGGCTCTACAGCGTCTCGGACTATCCGGAGTCGCTGATCGGACTGTTCGATGTGTCTTGGGATTTCCCCAGCGTCGAACCGCCCGATTATCTGAGGCAGCTCTCACCGGATCTTTATCGGCAGGAATGCGAGCGAGTGCAGTCCCGGTTCGATGAGGCCGTGCGACTCGCGGAGTCGGCCTTCCTGGAGGAACTCGGCCGGTTGGTCGAGCATCTCACCGAGCGGCTCTCGGGCGGCGACGACGGCAAACCGAAGGTCTTCCGCGATTCGGTCGTCGAGAACATGGCGGAGTTCTTCGAGCGGTTCCGCCAGCTCAACATCCGCTCCAATCCCGACCTCGATGCGCTCGTCGCCGAGGCCCAGCGAGTGGTCCGCGGCGTGGAACCGCAGCAACTGCGAGACGATCCGACGCTCCGGCAGCGGATCGCCACCCAGCTCGCCGGCGTCCAGTCGGTCGTGGATGGCCTGATGGTCGACCGCCCCCGGCGGGCCATTCTCCGCCGTCCTCGCGCTTGAGGGGTGTCCAAGCCATGGAACTCCTCATTACCCCGCAGGGCGCGATCCGCTGCCTGTACGAAGAAACGCTCCCATTAGCCGAACTCGGCCCGCTCACGATCCAACGCGGCTCACATGTCGAGCCGACATCTCAGGGGGAGTGGACTGCCGACCTGTCTCCGGTCGGTGGTCCACTCCTCGGTCCGTTTCCACTTCGCACCGACGCCCTTCGAGCCGAAGTCGATTGGCTGCTCTCTCACTGGCTCCTTCCCACGTCCCGACTCTGTCAGGAATCGACGTCATGAACCGCTTTCGAAACATCGTTCTTTCACTCCTCTCCCTTCTGGTCCTCACCGTCACTGGCTGCAACTCCGAGTACGACCAGGGCTACCGCCAAGGGGTCCAGGACGTGCGAGACGTCCGGCATCATCTCGGTGGGGCGGGAGAACTCGGGCTGCACATGCAGAATTTCTTCGGCGTCGAGGAACGCCCCGACCGTTCCGATGAGTGGAACCGTGGCTACCGCGAAGGCATTCACAACGAACTGCAGAAGTAGCTCGTTTCGTCCCCGACTCCCGCACCCCGGCCCGCGGTCCTTTGGACTGCGTCCGGGGTGCTGTCATTTCTCCCCGTCCGATAGGAACCTCTCCATGACTCAATCTGAACTCAACCGCGCCGTCTCCCGAGCCACCGGCGAATCGGTGGCCACCATCCGTCGCCTCGGCTTTCTGTTGTCCGAACCGGAAGACGTCTTCTCCGACCCCGACGACGAAGCCCTCGGACCGTCGGTCCTCGACTGGGACGCCCTCGATCAGCGCCGCTACGGCCGCCAATGGCGAGAGTGCCCCGCGGTCTGACCTCTCGCCGAATCAAACGTCTTTGCATCTCGCGTGTCGCCCATTGTTTGCCCGACGGTCGGACGACCGGCGGACTTCACTCTTCTCACTCAAGGATTTCCCATGAAGGTTCTGGTCATCAACAACGACGGCGGCGGATTCGCGGACTACGTCACGATCGACGACGGCACGACCGTCCGTCAGCTCTTCGAGCGGCAGGTGGCGAATCCGACGCCACAGAACTACCTGATCCGCGTCAACCGCCAGCCCGTCCCGCACGACCAGGTGCTCCAAGACGGGGACCGGATCAGCTTCACGCCGGTGAAGATCGAAGGGGCGGCGTGAGTCGCGCACGCGGTCCGATGCCTCACGATTTCGTCCGGGACGGCTTCTCTTAGGAGCCGTCCCGGTTTTCCTTTTTCACGGGAGGCCGTCCTTCAATGAATCCGCCTCAATCCGCTTCGCTTCGTGAGCGGCTCCGGCTGGCAAGCCGCATCGTCCGGCAGATCGAGCAGGCCCGACTCGCCGCTCCCGGCCCCCTTCCGGACTATGACTGGCAACGGCTGCTCGCCATCCAGCGCGGCCTGGAAATGAGTCGCGTCCGCGGTTGGACGGCGGGTCTGTCGCGTCTAAGGCGACAGCATGCCTCGGTGGTTCGCACGGTCATCCATCATCTGGAAGCGCGGCAGCGTGACCTCGACGCGCTGCGAGACCGACAGCCCGTGACATCGATCTGCGAGATCCTCGACGATCTGGCCGTCCTGGAGACGGAGTTCGGCGGCCTGACGATCGATCTCCGGAATCGAACCTTCTCCGTCGTGACCCCTTCGATCGTGCTCGAAGGGATCGAGCTCGGCCGGTTCCAGATCGTCGTGCCGGTCGACCGTCTCGGAGAACCCTCACCGTATGACGTCGTGGCTCTTGATCCGAATGCCGCAACGGAGTCGTCCGACGTCTTCCATCCGCACGTGCAGGGGGAATCGCTCTGCGAAGGGGAGGGCCGGGCGGCCATCCGCAAGGCGTCGGTCGACGGACGAGTGTTGGACCTCTGTGTGATCGTGCATCAGATCCTGCAGACGTATCACGCGGGCAGCGCTTACGTCCCCCTCTCTCGCTGGAAGGGACGGACCTGCCAGGACTGCGGAACGCACGCTTCGGAGGAGGCGTCGACCACCTGCCGCGCGTGTGAGGACGACCTCTGTCAGGACTGCGCCGATTCCTGTGCGGTCTGCCTGAAGGACCTCTGCTCCCATTGCCGTTCCCGGTGCACCGACTGTCAAACGGCAATCTGCCATAGCTGCCAGGAGGCCTGTGAAGGGTGTGGCGAAGGCCATTGCCGCGATTGCCTGAGCAACGAACGCTGTTCGAGCTGTTTCGACGAATCTGAAACTCACTCTGAGGAGATCGACGATGGTGAAAAGACGCTGGAAGGGACGATCGAGGGAACATCGGAGCCGGCGACGGCGATCGAGTCTGCGGTTCACGCCGTGGGCATGGGCCAAATTCCTGTTCCTGCGTGACGCCGGAGAGACCGAGGTCGGAGGCTTCGGGATCTCGTCCCGAGCTGATCCGCTCCTGGTCGAAGATGTCGTCCTCATTCCGCAGCGCGCCACGCCAAGCTTCGTGGCATTCGACGACGACGCCGTCGCCGACCACTTCGACCGGCAGGTCGACGCGGGACGGACTCCTGAAGAGTTCGCCCGGATCTGGCTGCACACGCACCCCGGGGCCTGCCCGCGGCCGAGCCCCACGGACGAAAAGACGTTCACCCGTGTCTTCGGAAGTTGCGACTGGGCCGTGATGGGCATCCTAGCCCGGGGTGGAGCGACTTACGCCCGGATTCACTTCTCCGCGGGACCGACTGGCTCGCTCCGAATCCCCGTCGAGGTCGACTACCGCCTTCCCTTCACCGCATCGGACGATAGCGGCTGGCAGGCCGACTACCGACGCTGCGTGCGAACCGTTCCCGATCTCCTCTGGCAGGGAACGGCTTTCCGTGTTCGACATCCCCGCTGGCTGGTTCCGGAGCTCGATCTGTTTCCGGAAGCCGACTGGCCCTTCTTCCCCCACGAGGAGCTGACGCTCGATGACCGATCGCTTTGTGAGGCAGGCGGACCTGGTCCCGCGGGATCGACTCCATGATCTGACGGTGACCGTCGTGGGAGTCGGAGCCGTGGGACGGCAGGTCGCCTTGCAACTGGCTTCGGTCGGCGTCCCCCGAATCCAGCTGATCGACTTCGACACGGTCGACGAGACCAACATCACCACCCAAGGGTATGGCCAGCAAGACCTTCTCCAGCCGAAGGTCGAAGCCTGCCGAGCCACGATGGCCAACATCGATCCGGACCTCGACGTCGTGACCCTCCGGGACCGTTACCGCCCGACCCATTCCGTCGGCGAGGTCCTGTTCTGCTGTGTCGATTCCATCACCGCCCGCGAAGCGATCTGGCGCGGGGCCGGATCGACGGCCCGGTTCTGGTGCGATGGCCGGATGCTGGGAGAAGTGATCCGGATCCTGGCGGTCGACGGCGCGAACGCCCGAGACCGCTATCCCGGAACGCTGTTCTCCCCGTCCGAAGCGGAGCCGGGACGCTGTACGGCCCGCAGCACGATCTACACGGCCCACATCGCGGCAGGCCTGATGCTCCACCAGTTCACCCGCTGGCTGCGGGAGCTGCCGACCGACTTCGACCTCTCGCTCAACCTGCTGGCGAGCGAACTGGCCGTGGCCTGAGTGCTCCTACCTTTCTCCCCCATCCGTTTTTTCCCAAGGACCCGTCATGACATGTCATTTCCACGGTGCCAAGGCTTTCGTTTCCCGTCCCCCTCACCCCACGTCCAATCGCAGCGAGGTGTTCCCGCTATGGGAGCCCGTCACAAGCTCAACAAGGTGGCCCTTCAAGGGGCGATGATCGTCGGTGCTCTGGTCGGACTGGCGACCGACTCGGCATGGATCGGATTGCTCGCGATCAGCGGCTTGATCGCCCTGTGTCTCGTCGCGGGAGACATCCGCCTCGACCGGCCGCCCCGTCGCGATCGACGGAACCGTCGACACTGACACCGCTCCCCCCAACCTCCATCACTTATGCCTGACACCATCGCGTTGACCTCCCGGGAGCGGCAGACGATCCGCGCCGCACTCCTCTTCTGGCGGGAAGAAAACGTTCCTCACCCCGGAGTCCAGGAGTTCTACTTTGACGTTCCCGACCCCGATCCTCTCAGCGCGGACGAGGTCGACGAACTGCGTTCCCGGTTGAATCAACCTCCCTGATTTTCGACCCCGGATGGCCGCCCGCGAGGGCGGTCGTCCGGGGCTTTTCTTTTAGCTATCGAAGTGCCGTGGAAAGTCATCGAAACGCGAAGACGCCGGGCTTTCCTCAGTTCCGTCGTTCGCGGGCAATCGGACGCAGCGCTCGAACGGTCACGGAGCCCAGCCGCATCAGCAGGAAAGCGTTGGAAGTCCCTTCGGCGACGCGGCTCCCCAGGAATCGGACGACGCTCCCCGCGGCCGTTCCCAGCATTCCCTCCAACGAGGCCCGGAGTTGCTCACTGGACTCCTGGACGACCTCCTCGGTCTGGCTGGAGACCACCAGGTTGCCGACGATGTGGACCAGCACGAGACATGTGCCCCAACGATCGGTCTTGAGTTGGTAGAGGCGGCACAGGTTCCGGACCAGGGCGACGCTTCCCGCCGTCATCAGCGCCGCATCGAGGAAGCCCGTCGGGGTGCTGGCGGTCCGGAAGCCGGTGCTCAGCGCGGCAGCGCGAATCACGCGGCTCGCGACGCCATCGAGCAGGGAGAGAAACCGCGAATCGACCTCTTCCATCCACGCCTGGTCGTCACCGTGAGGGCCGCTCCGGAGCCGCGCGGCCTGGGCGATCAACTCGTTCCATTCTTGGGCTGATATCCCGAACTGTCGCAGCTGCGCTTCGGACGATTCTTTCGTGACGTATGCGTCGAGGAACTCCTGCAGTTGGCGAATGGCCTCCCGCCGATGCTCCCTCGCTTTTTGACGCATCACAGCTCGTTCTTCCAACTGCCGGAGCGCCCGCAGCGAAATCCGCGGCGTCTGACGAAGTCGTGTGTATTCACGCACCAGCGTCACCAGGCTGTACGCCACGACCAGGACCAGGCTTCCCGCAGCCAGCGTTCCGGCGAGTTGGACGGCGAGAGGCAGTGTGCTCAGGGTGACGGCGAAGGACGCCAGTTGCACACCAAGAAGGAGCAGCACCGATCCGACCCCGAGTGCCAGCAGGGCCCGGATCGCCGGTTCCACCTTCTGCGGAATGGCGACGAGACGATCGAGAGAGTTGGGGAACTCGTCCTCCACGCCGTCCGTCGTACGGTGCGGGCTGTCGAAAAATGCATCCGACTCGTCGGACGAAAGAGGACGCGGGGCACGGTCCGGCTGTGGGCATCCCCACTCACTCGCGCGGTGGGTTCGCGTCTCCGACGCGTCCGCGCAGGCCGTCGACTCGGCGGCGAGTGCAAATCCCGTCTCGGCATCCGGGGGAATAGGGCGAGGAGTGGCTCGCGACGGCGGGATTCCCGGCAGGGCGGGCGAAAGACGATGCGTACTCATCGAAAGAGCTTCTCCACTCAGGAGAGGATGGTTTCCGCAATCCGGTGAAGATCGATCTGGTCGGGCACCCGGACCAGCGCCTTCGGCATCCAGGGGGCCGGGTCCGCAAAGACGTAGTCTCCCGGAGCGAAGTCCGCCGGCCATTCCGCCGGGACGGAGGAGACGTCGACTTCGACGACAGAGGGGGGGCGATCGACCGCGGAGGCTGCGGCTGGATGATTCAGGACGTGCCGCTCGGGGTCGGGACAACGTGTGCAACACACCGCCGCACACAGGTGGTAGTCGATCTGAAGGTTTCGGGTCGCCTGAATCCGCCCCACCAAGGGGCGGACCAGATCCTTCAGAAGATCAAGGAGGTTTCCTCGGTCGGTCGGATGCACGCGATCGGCCTTGGTCGCCACGAACGTCAGCCGCCGGATGCCTCGAAAAGGAGTGAAGCCACCCAGAACGCGACACAGGCCGTTGAGGACGGCGGCCGGGGGACGGAACCCGGGATCGACCGCCTGCAGGAGTTGCTCCAGGAACAGCGCGTTGGCATTCAGCATGCCCGTCCCCCCTTCGAGGAGCATGGCGACATCGACCAGCACGATCAGCTCATCGCACCGCTGTAGTCGTCGGGCCATGGGCAGAACGATCTCCTGTCGATAGGCGGTGTAGTGCTGGCGAAACCTCTCCAGGATCGAGGCAGACTTCACTCGCTGGGCGGCGGACAGCGGGAAGAACTGTCGCTCACGATCCAGCCCGCAGACCTGTTGATCCACCAGAGCAGCGATCCTCTGGTCTTCACTCGCAGTCGAATCCACTCCTTCGAGCGGGGAGCGCGGCAGGAAGGAGGATGGTGTCACGACCGGCATGTAGGCAAGCACCATCCGGGCCAGTGCGGTGCGATACGCCCGATGCAAAGTCTCCTCCCCAGTGGAAGCATCCTGGTCGGACGAGGATTCCAACGCATCGAGAAACGGACCCGTGAGTCGTGCGAAGTCGTGGCGAGCCAGGACGCGGAGAACGGCATCGCTCCAGTCGTCGAACCGGGGATGCGTAGCGACTATCGAATCGGCGAGAAGTTCCCCAGGGACCTCGATGAGGTGGAGCGCCAGTCGCGTGAAACTCCAGTCGCTTCGAACGTACTCCGCACGGAATTCGTGCGTGGTGAGCGTCTTCGGCGGGAAGCGATGGGCGGCCAGGTCCTCCCGATACCGCTCGACATCGAAGGGGGTACTGCCGGGTGGCAAGGGGAGCGCACAAACTTCCGTCACCTGAGTTCCATTTCCGCCAATGGGAAGTCGCCCCGGAGAATGGTTCCGGAGGTGACTGATCAGGGACGTCAGCAGGACCGTCTTTCCCGACTGCACGAGACCCGTGATGCCGACCGTCTTGGTCCGCCCGAGGGGGTGCCGGTTCCAGGGATTGAACATGCGAGAGAGGGAGGAAAACGAGACCGAAGAGATCCGGTGCGGCCGTCAAAGGGCGGGAGTCGAGTCGAAAGGAAGATCGCGCTCGGGAGCGAACAGCTTCACCAGCACGCGGGCGTAGCGGCTTTCGTCCAGGATCGTTAGGACGTTGGCTTCCCCCGCTCGTGCAGGAAGTGCGGGCGGGACGTGAAACTCGGCCTTGCCGAGATTCTTGAAACCGTGCGATTTCACATCGTCGAGAATGACGTTCCCCAGGACATCGGCGGCCAATTCGACCCCTTGGGCGAAGAGTCCCGTCGTGGCGGCATGGAGCTTCCCGGCGATCAGCAAACAGTAGCCGGTCGTCGCGCAGCTCTGGAGGACGAGCTTCTCTTGCTCGGCGGTCAGTCGATCGTCGTCGAGCAGGTTGAGCAGCAGTGTGTCCCCTTCACGCACTTCAAACGGCAGTTGCACGAATCGGCTGCGGCATCCCTGGAAGTCTCCGATGTTGAGCGGGAGAACGACCCAGGTCTCGCTGGGAAAGCGGCTCGACTGCACGGTCAGGTAGAGCTCTGCTGTCAGGAGCCAGTGCTCGCTCGCGTCGAGGATGTCGACCTGCACCGCCGGACGGGACGACGGGACATGCGAAAGTGGGGTCTGAAACACGGGATGCACCGCGAGCGGCTTCGACTGCGGAGCCGGCAGTTCGGTCTCCGCACAACCGGCAACCATCACGGCCGCAGACAGCAGGGCCCAGCGCGGGGAGAACATGCGACCGCTCCATCAGGATGAATACCATGAGTTACCGTAACTCATGGTATGTAGATGGATAGTATGCACCCGCTCGAAACTGCGTGCAAGGCAATTCCGCCGGCACGCCGTGTTCGAGAGACCCGCTGTTGGACGTCAAAGTTCGGTTCGGCCAGAGGCTGCGCGCACTCCGTACGGAGCAGAACATTTCCCAGGAAAAGCTCGGCGAGATGGCGGGGCTTCATCGCACCTTCGTCAGCATGGTCGAACGCGGAGAGCGGAACGTCACGCTTGCCACCGTCGAGAAGCTGGCGAAGGCTCTCGGTCGCCGCATGGCGGATCTGATGCCAGACGCTCCGTGATGAGCTGCGTCACAACATCTTCCCGTGCCGCGCCGCCAGGGGACCGCGACAATCGGTGCCATGAGCAGAGCGTCGTTGTGATTCAGCAGGCAGATGTGCCGTCACGGCAGTTCGCACTAGCCGCAATCTACCAACCATCGACATCGACTCTTTGAGAGGGCCGTTCGATGTGAATGCCGATCTTCGAACGCAAATCCGTATGATCCGCTCGCGCAAAAAAAGATGGGACGCAGATGCGTCCCATCGTCGAGCCGTTTGTCGTCAAGAATAACCGAGTGTTCGATACAGCGCTCAGTATCCGTAGTGGGAGTTGTGAGCGCGGTGAATCGGGTACTGCCGATCGTAGCCATACCCATACCGACCGGTGTTATACATGTTCCCGTACGGCGAAGCGCTGTATGACCGCGATGTGTAGTACGGATCGTAACCGCGAGTCGAGTTGTTCGAGTAGTTGGAATAGCTCGATGTTCCGCATCCGTGATTGTAGTTGCTGCGAGAATAGTTTCCGCCCCAGAAGTTCTGGGCGTTCGCAGAATGCAGAGTCAACCCGGCAAACGTCGTCAGGACCAATGTTGCGGAGACGATGAAGCGAGACATGGCGAAACCTTTCCAGGTATTGGGTTGATGGGAAGCAGAGAATTCTTGTCCTTCCTGCATCCGGCCGATCCGAGTCGGCGTTCAATGCTGAAT
>JADZEF010000098.1 GCA_020850695.1 Planctomycetaceae bacterium
AAATGGAGGCTTGCACAGGGACTTCACGAGGTTTCTCTTTGTTCCCCTGTCCTGTTCCTGCCTTCCTGGGTTCCTCATTCATCCCTCTTCCCGGTTTGCGTCCGTGGTGTCTCGCACGCCGTGAATCTTTGGGTGGCGCGAAGATTTTGAAGGTGAGTCATACGGAAGACTTGGAGATCAACCGGGCGCATGGATCTTCCGCGTCGATCCGTCCTCTCCGTCGTTTCCGTGGCCAGTCCGCGGATCGCGATGCGCGACCGCACGGTGATCACGGCTTCTTGTTCGACTCTTCGAACTTCTTGATCCAGCGCTCCGGGTCGTCCTTGAAGGCCGCCGCACAGCCGCTGCAGCAGACGTAATACGTCTTCCCCTTATAGCTCACGGTGGACGTCCCGAGGCCTCCCGAGACAACGCACTTCTTCTCGCCGTAGTCGTCCGGATTGAGAGCGAATGACGTCCCCTCGCGCTGGTTGGCGACCGTGTCGATCTTCAGCACGCCGTCCCCCCGCTTGTCGTAGATTTCGAGGAAGTAGCGGTTGTTCTCCTTCTGGGAGAATGCGACCTGGGCGAACTTGCGGTCATCGGCGGGCGAAACCTGCTTGAGCGTGAGCGTGAACGTCCGCTGAAGCTTCTTGTCGTCGCCGGGGACGTCCTCGACCGGCTTGGTGAAGGTTCCCTGGTAGACGCGTTCCATGCCGTCCTTGTCGGTCGCGGTGAACTGGAACTCCTGCTTGTCGAGCAGGAACGTCATGCGGCCGGACTTGAGATAGTGACTCGATTCGGACGTCACGACGAGGGCCGGCTGCCTGGGAGCCGTGAGGAAGTCCCACACCCACTCCGGCTCTTCCACCTTCGACATTCCGTCGAACTTTTTCTGCGTCACGCCACGCCACTTGCCCAGCACGATCTGCAGAGGCTGCATGGCTTCGAGGACGTTGCCGTAACCGTCGGTCACGGTTTCTTTCTTCGAACCGGCAGAATCATCTGAGCTGCCGAGTTTGATGGGGGCGAAGCGGGGCTTCGATGGCTCTTCGGAGGGGGCGACTTCACTCGGCTTTCCGGAGGCCTGGCTCGTTGCGGCCGTCTCACTTTTCGCTCCGCCGCCGGAAGGCGCCGGCTGGCCTCCGCAGCCGGACAGGAGCGGCAACGTCAGCGCGACGATCAGACTGGATTTTGCGACCGACCAAGGGAAGGCGGGCATGGAGCGACTCAAAGAGGAAGACTGGGAAGCCGGACCGCGGCCTGGCCCCGTGCACCGCACGCGTCGTCTTCCCGCTTGTCCAGTATAACGGAAGGAGCCGGAATGTCGCGTCCGGTCTGATTTCTCGATTGGCTACGGTCGCAACGGACATCGCCGGTTGAGCAAGGCGAGCTGCGGTTCGTCTATAATCGCAAGAAGTGGGCGACGTTGCGAACCACGAATCGACACCCGGATCGTTTGAATTGCGGATGACAGTCGAAAGGATGAATGGATGAAAATCGCGGTGAAACTCTTCGCCCGCGCGCGTGACCTTGCGGGGACAGAGTCAATGACTGTCGACATCCCTGCGGAAGGCACCGTCGCGTCGCTGCGCGGGGCTATGCGGGAGGTCTGCCCCGCCCTTGCCCCGCTGACCCCTCACCTGTTCGTCGCGATCAATGCTCAATACGCCGGCGATACCGTGACGATTCGACCGTCGGATGAAGTCGCGTGCTTTCCTCCCGTCAGCGGGGGATGAGCGAGCGGGGCATTGATCCGACGTCGCGTTGAACAGGCTGAGTCTCTCTCGCGAGTGAGTCGGCTGCTTTGGCGCCCCGGCTGCTCCGAGCTCCCGCTATGCGGCGTTGAGTTCGTTCGGACTGGATCATCACCGGACATTCCGGGACGATGAGGATTCAACTTCAGTTCTCATTGACCGACTCGCACGACATTCATGATCCGCCTGACCAACGATCCCATCGACTACGCGGCACTCACCGAGTCGGTCCGCTCGAATCAATCGGGAGCGGTCGTTCTGTTCCTCGGAACGGTCCGCGAGATGACGGGGGGACGGCAGACGGTCGCGCTGGATTACGAGTGCTATCCGGCGATGGCCGAAGCGAAGATGCAGGAGCTGCTCGACGAGATGCGAACGCGGTGGCCAGTCGACAAGGCGGCCATCGAGCATCGGCTGGGCCATCTCGAACTTGGCGACATCAGCGTGGCGGCCGCGGTCAGCTGCCCGCACCGCGTCCAGGCCTTCGAGGCCGGCCGATGGCTGATCGACGAACTGAAAGTTCGCGTGCCGATCTGGAAGAAGGAAAACTGGAGCGACGGCACCACCGAATGGGTTCATCCCGGCGTGCCGCCGGCCTGAGGGCGGTCGGACCGTTGCGTCCGATCAGGGAGCCACGGAGAAAGCCCGGAAGACAAGGTATTTTTAACAGGAGCAAACAGAGGGAACTGAGAAAGGAACTCAGAGAATACCGCAGGTCGGTGAGGGTCTGTTGCATCATCCAGCATGAAACTTCTCCAGGTCTCTCCCTCTGTTCTCTCTGATTGCTTCTGTTGAATCTTCTCTGCTTTCGGTTCCGGCTTTCTCAAGCCCGATCGGTCAAACGCCGGTCCCTGCGCAATCCGGCGAACGAAGGGTGCACTCCGCGGGACTCGCCCCGGCATCCCCCCTTCATTCCCGGAAGGCCGCGGCGTACACTCGAACGAATGCTTTCTGCCTCCGGCTTCCCACCCACTCCTCGTCGGATCCGATCAATGTTCGAGAGAATCCGACGATCACGTACGGGGGCGTTGCTTGCTGTTTTCAGCCTAAGTGCGGTCAGTCTGTGCGCGATGCCCGCCGTCACCAATGCGTACCCTCCGCAACGCACGGTGGAAACAAGCGGGATGGAGCTGATCACCGCCGAGACGCAGCGGGCGATCGACAGCGGGCTCGCCTCGCTGGCCTCGCGTCAAGCGCCGGACGGTTCGTTTGGGTCGGGCAGCATCTATCGCAAGAACGTGGCCGTGACGGGTCTGGCGGGGATGGCGTTCCTCTCGGCCGGACATACTCCGGGACGCGGCAAGTACGGCGAAGTGGTTCAGAAGGCGACGGATTACCTGCTGGCACGCTGCCGGCCGAACGGCTTCATCGTGGAGGATGAAGGACGCACGCACGGGCCGATGTACGGGCACGGCTTCGCGACGCTGTTCCTGGCCGAGGTCTATGGCATGACTCAGCGGAAGGACATCCGCCCCAAGCTGGAGAAAGCCGTCAGCCTGATCATCAATACGCAGAACACGGAAGGGGGCTGGCGGTACGACCCGGTGCCGAAGGAGGCCGACCTCTCGGTGACGGTCTGCCAGATCATGGCATTGCGGGCGGCCCGCAATTGCGGAATCTATGTGCCCAAAAGCACCGTCGACCACTGCACGGAGTACGTTCGCAAGTCGCAGAACACCGATGGCGGGTTCCGGTATCAGCTGGTGCGGCGAGCCGAGAGCGCGTTTCCGCGGTCGGCCGCGGGTGTCGTCGCGCTCTACAGTGCCGGCATCTACGAGGGGCGCGAGCTGACCAATGGCCTCGATTACCTGATGAAGTATCTCCCGCAAGGGGACATCTTCCGGTTCGAGAGCAACTACTACTACGGGCACTATTACGCCGTGCAGGCGATGTGGCATGCGGGAGAGAATTACTGGGCGCGGTGGTATCCTGCCATCCGCGACGAGCTGGTGCGGCGGCAGCTTCCGAACGGGAGCTGGCCCGACAACAGCCAGATCATCTGCAACGAGTACAACACGGCCATGGCATGCCTCGTCCTGCAGATGCCCAACAACTACCTGCCGATTTTCCAGCGGTAAGACGCGTTACGATGCGATTTCCGTAGTCCGGCCTTCCAAGGCCGGACAAAATCTGGCTCCCGGCCTGGGAAGGCCGGGCTACGAAGCGGAACATCCGCAACTAATGCGCCCTAAGGCACGGACTTCTCGATGACTCGTCCTCTCGCGTTTCGCGGCCAGGTTGTTCTTCCCGATCGCATCGTGCGGGGCACGGTGGTCTCGCGCGATGGAAAAATCGCGGCGATCCTCGCGGAAGGGGAAGCCGCACCGGCCGATGCGACCGTGATCGATGCGGGGGATGGATATCTTTCGCCGGGATGGGTCGATCTCCACGTCCACGGCGGAGATGGGGGCGATTTCATGGATGGGACGGTCGATTCGTTCCAGAAGGGAGTGAGGTCGCACGCACGGCACGGGACGACGCGGATGGCCATCACGACGACGGTCGCCACCCACGAGCAGATCATGGCGACGCTGGGGCTCGCCCGCGAGTTCCGCCTGCGTCCCGACCCGCACGGCGCCCGCGTCCTCGGTGCCCACTTCTACGGTCCCTACTTCCGCTACGAGGCCCGCGGGGCGCATCCCGGCGGCCCGATCCGCCCGCCGGTCGAACACGAGTTCCTGCAATACCTGACCTTCGCCGAAGATCTCGTCACGGCGACGATCGCGCCCGAGATTCCAGGGGCGAAAGAGTTCACGGTGGCCTGCACGGCCCGCGGCGTGCGGACGAACGTCGGACATTCGTGGGCCACGTTCGATCAGATGACCGAGGCCATCGGATGGGGCGTGAGGCATGTCGACCATCTGTTCTGCGCGATGTCCGACAAGACGCGGCTGCGACAGTTCCAGATGTATCCGATGCAGGGGGGCGTGCTGGAAGCGACGCTGTACTACGACGAGTTGACGACGGAAGTCATCGCGGACGGCAAGCACCTCGACGCGGGGCTGTTGAAACTGGCCCTCAAGTTCAAAGGGCCCGACCGGCTGGCGCTGGTGACCGACTGCAGCCGGGCTCTCGACATGCCCGATGGGGATTACCTCATCGGGCCGATGGACGGGGGCGAGCCGATCATGAAACGCGACGGCGTCGGAATGATGCCCGACGGCAAGGCCCTCGGCTCGAGCGTCGAGGGGATGGATCACATGATCCGCACCTTCGTCGAGCTGACCGGCGCGCCGCTGTGGATGGCGATCCGCATGGCCTCGCTGACGCCGGCACGCATTGCGGGACGCGGGGACGACCTGGGGAGCCTGGACGTCGGCAAGCAGGCGGATGTCCTGGTGCTGGATCGAAATCTCGGCGTGCAGCGGGTCTTCATCGACGCGGTCGAGATTGAGCTGAAGAAACGCTGACGCAAAGAACGACGCACGGGCACTCCTGCCAATGCGCAAGGTGCCCGCGTCAGTAGGCGCTGGCCGGAGCGCCGGTGCGAGAGATCAAACCACCGCCGGGAGCGTCACTCCTTTGGCTTCTTTTCTTTCTTTTCCTTCTTCGGTGCGCCTTCGGCGGCAGGCTCGGCCTTCGCCTTCTTCGCCTTGGGGGCGGGGGTCGGCTCGGGAGCTGCCTCGACTTCCGCGGACGCCGCTTCGGCCTTGCGCGTCTCGCACTCCGCGTTCACCTTCTCGATGTTGCCGATCGAATTCAAGCGGCGCGAGATCTGCCGAATGCGGGCGTTCAGGTTCCGCCAGCGCGGATCCCCCTTCACCGCATCGCTGGCAACTCCATCCTGCTCAAGAGCTTTCGCCCACGCGCCCAATTCTTCCTTGGCCCGGGCGAGTTGCTGTTCCACGCGAGTTCGGTCGAGAGACATGGCCGCACCGTCAGCAGTTTCAATGACTGAAAAAAGAAGACTCGCCCCGGAGAGCGACACACGCGTTCATGCCGTGTCGATGCCCGAGAGAGGCGTCCATCAAATGTCCCGCAAAAGGGAAGTCCGGGAGTATATCGGACGCTCTGGGAAGGGTCCAGTCGACGGCGGACCGCGGCTGCCGGGCGCTGCCGGCCGCGGCGATCCTCATTCATCAATAGCTGGCAACGGCAATCGACTTCGTTTTATGATCTCAGACACGCGCCTGCCACTTGAATCCGGGGAGCCTTGTCGATGCGCTTCGAAGACCTCAAGCCCGCCTACGATCGTGACGGCTTTGTTGTGGTGCGGCAACTCCTGCCGGCGGATGACTTCAAGCGGTTGACTGCTGAGCTCGATCGATACATCCGTGACGTCGTGCCGACGCTGCCGGACAAGCACGCATTCTACGACGACAAGTCGCGTCCCGAGACCCTGAAGCAGATGCAGCACATGGGGCTCGACCCGTTTTTCAAGGAATACATGAAGAACCCGGTGTGGAATTCACTGGCCTCCGCACTGGTTGGCGAGGAAGTCGAGGCCCAGGAGCCCGAGTGGTTCAACAAGCCGGCAAACACCAACCACGTCACCCCCCCGCACCAGGACAACTATTACTTCTGTCTGCGTCCGGCGAACGTCCTGACGATCTGGATGGCGCTCGACAACGTCGACGACGAGAACGGCTGCCTGCGGTATGTGAAGGGTTCGCACCTCCGCGGCATCCGCTCGCACAACCGCTCGAACATTCTTGGCTTTTCGCAGGGGATCACCGACTACAGCGACGCCGACCGCGAGCTGGAAGTAAAGGTCCACCTTCAGCCGGGGGACGTGACGGTCCATCACGGCAACACCATCCACCGCGCCGAGGCCAACACGTCAAAGACGCGGAACCGCCGTGCGTTCGCGATGGTCATCAAGGGGAAGAGCTGCCAGCTCGACCAGGAAGCCTATCAGCGCTACACCGACGCGATGAAGAAGCAGCACGAGCAGATGGGGCTGAAGTCGTAGTTCGTTCGCATCTCGAACGCGAAACGCGAGTGCGGCTACTTCGCCGCGCTGATCTGCTCAATCTCGACGCGCGCCGCCTCCGTCGCCCGCAACGACACGCGATATCCGCGCACGAAGTATTCGATGGGGTCGCCGAGCGGGGCGAAGCCGAGTAGCTCGATCTCTTCTCCCTCGGTCAGCCCCATCTCCATCAGACGGACCGAGATCGCATCGTCTCCGGCGATGTCCTTCACGCGGGCCCGTTCGCCCGGTTCCTTGAGTGCGTCGAGCGTCACGTCCCGCTCCCGATGGCGACCATCTCGACGAACACGCTCGCCGCTTCGTCCCCGCGAAAGCTGAGCCGGTGATTGCCGATCGCCAGGATGCAGGGTTGGCCCGGCCGCACCATCCGCAACACAACTCCTTCGCGCAGCCCCATTTCGGCAAGCCGATCGACCAGTTCGGGCCGTCCTTCGACGTCCACGATCCGGGCTTCCTCGCCGGCTGTCAGCAATTCCAACGGAACGACGTGTGACACGACGCGGGCTCTCTCGAAGTTGTGAGACGCGGTCTCAATCTCCATCGATTCTACAGCGGGTGTCCCTCGAAGCAATCATCATTCGACCGCACAACCGGCCCATCGGCTGCGAGGCACTGCTGTGACGCTGAGCGTAACGGCGAGGTCGGAAGCCGGCGATGGTCTCCGACATGCCCTGCGACGACTCAGGGCGTTCCATCCGACCCCGCTGGGGGATTCGCAAAGTCGCGACCCAAGCACCTGGCCGCGTCCAGTCGCATGTCCATTTCGCCCGACCGACTCCTTGCGTCCGACCCCCTCGCTCGTCCCTTTCCTTACGATCTCTCCACCATGCATGAACCATCGCCCGCGTAACGGGTTGGAAATGCCCGCACACCGGCGTCGATAGTCCCGACAGCGTCCGGCCCCGTGCCGCGTTTCGATTCGCACATCAGCCAGGTTCGACCCGCATGTGCGGAATTCTGGGAATTGTCGCTCCACTGGGAAAAGCCCCCGCGGTTTCCCCGGACGACGTTCTCCGCATGCGGGACACGATGCGGGCCCGCGGCCCCGACGGCGCCGGTGTCTTCCATCACCGCAACATCGCGTTCGCCCACCGCCGGCTGGCCATCCGCGACATCTCGGGGGGAGCCCAGCCGTGGCTCTCGGACGATGGCGAGACGGTCCTCGTCTACAACGGCGAACTTTACAACGACGCTGAGTTGCGAGCCGAGCTGACCGATCTCGGCCACCACTTCCGTTCGACCTGCGACACCGAAACCGTCCTCGCCGCCTGGCGGGCATGGGGTTCGCACTGCGTCGAACGCTTCGTCGGGATGTTCGCCCTCGGCATCTATGACTTTCGCGACGATACCCTCTTTCTCGCCCGCGACCCGTGCGGGGTGAAGCCGTTGTTCTTCCGCCGACACGATGACGGCCTGACGTTCGCCAGCACGCTCCCCGCGCTGCTGGCCGACCCGCGCTACCGCCGCGAGCCCCACTGGCCGGCCATCAGCCACTACCTGACGACGTTCCGGCTGACGCTCGGCCGCTCAACCCTTTACGCGGGAATCGAGCAACTGCTCCCCGGCGAGCGTTTGTTGTGGCAGCACGGTCAGGTGCGGATCGATCGCTACTGGGACTACCCGCTCGAATCGTCCGACATTGGTTTTGAAGAAGCATCGCACCATCTCGGTGAACTCCTGCGGCAGTCTGTCCGCTCGCAACTCGTGTCCGATGTTCCCGTCGGCATGTTTCTCAGCGGCGGAGTCGATTCCTCGACGATTGCCTGCCTCGTCCGCGAGGCCGTCCCGACGCGGATGGTCGGCCAGTGCGGCGGCGGAGCGGGGGACGACTCGCCCGACTTCATTTACGCGAGGCGGTGTGCTGCCCATGTCGACTTCGATCATGCCGAAGTCCGCGTCGAGCCCGACGCCTACCACGACGCGTGGGACGATCTCCTCGACCGCTACGGCACGCCGGTCTCCACGCCTTCGGACGTCATCATCCACCGCCTGGCGATTGAGATGAAACGCTCGGTTGGCGTCGTCCTGGGCGGCGAAGGGGCGGACGAAGCGCTTTGCGGCTATGGCGTGCAGCACTGGTCGGCGAACGATTTCGAACTCTCGGAGTCTCTGCGGCGCGGACGCTGGAGCGGAGGAGTCGTCGCGGCCCAGATCTTCCAGCGCAGCCTCCAGCGGTGCTACGGCCGCGACGCGTTCGCCTCGGACGTCGACCACTACTTTGCGCTGAACAGCCTGATCCCATCCGCGGTCAAGCCGCAACTGTTGCAACCCGAAGCTTGGGCCGCGGCCGGTGAAGACGTCCCGATGCGGCAGCAGTACGCGACGATGCTCCGCGAGTTGCCCGGACGATCGCTGGTGCAGCGGCACCAGGCATTGCTGCACCGCGTCAACCTGGAATCACTTCTCGCGCGGCTCGACACGGCCACGATGGAAGCGAGCCTCGAAGCCCGCGTCCCCTACACCGATCACCGCTTCGTCGAAGCCGCCTTCCGCCTCCCAGTCGCTCACCGCATCGATCTGGACCCGCACGAGCAGTCACCTCGCTTGGCCGCTCCGGATCTCGACGGCCGCGGCAGCCTCCGCACCAAGCGGGTTCTGCGATCGATCGCCGAACGCCTGATGCCGCAAGCCCTCGCGCATCGCCGCAAGGCGAGCTTCCCGACGCCGGTGGCACGCTGGTTGTGCGGCTCGTGGTCGGCTCGCGCGCGGGAACAACTCCTTGGCAGTCGCTTTGGCCGCCAGTTCTTCCAGCCGCAGGCGCTGCGCGACCTGGCCGGCAACCCTGCGGCCGCCGGCATGTGGCTCTGGCCGCTCCTCAACGTCCTCGCCTGGGGCGACCGCGTCTTCTGAGGGTCGCTCCTCTCCGCGAGAGAATGCGATGCTTGCGTGTCGCTTTCCCGTTTCGCGCGACAGCGAATGAACAACAGGTCTGCGTAAACGCCAGCAGTTTCTCCGGGCCCGCTTCCGTGTGATCGTGACGGAAGTATGGTCCTCAGGCACTCATGCGTGCGGCGAGCGGTGCTGTTTCCAGCGTCGTCGACACGGGAGCGGCCTTTCCGCCCCTGTCCTTCCAGAAGAGGGCCACGCAGGCGGGGAGTAACACGAGGTCGCCGAGCATCGTGCCGGCCATCGTGACGCACATCAGTTCGGCGAATCGCTGCGTCGGCACGAAGTTCGACCAGAGCAGTACGACCAGGCCAGCCGCCTGGAGCAGCGTGCTGACCACCATCGCCCGTCCCGAGCCGAGGTAGGTCGTGCGGATGGCTTCGCTCAGGCTCAGGCCCGAGCGGAACTCTTCGCGGAACCGGGACAGGAAGTGGATGCTGTTGTCGACCGTGAGTCCGAGGCTGATCGAGAAGACGGCGACGTTTCCGGCGTTGAGGTCGTATCCGCGGAAGCCCATGTAGCCGAGCGTGATCGCGAACGGGGCGATGTTGGGGAGGGCGGCGATCAGGCCGACGCGCGGTGAGAGGAACAGGACGGCGATCAGCACGAAAACCGAGCCGGCGGCCGTGGCCAGTGAGGAGAAGAGATCGCGGACGAAGCCATCCATGGCGACGGCATTGAGCCACGCGTCTCCCGTCAATCGCGGCGTCACTCCGCACCCGGGAGGAAACAGTTCAGCCAGCTTGAACTCGGCGCGATGGATCAGGTCGAGCGTCCGCCGCGTGCCGACGTCTTTGACACGGACAAGCACGCGCGCGCGGGTCGCGTCATCGGTCAGAAAGAGGTGCGGCTGCACGGCTTCGCGGGCGCGGTTCGCCTGGTTCGCCGTTTGTTCGATCCTCCGGCGGCCCTCTTCGTCGTCGCCGGGGAGTTCGTTGCGGAGCGACTGGTCGCGGCGGAAGTTGGCGTAGACCTCCTGGAAGAGATCGACGTACGACTGCGAAGAGGTGACTTCGGGCTGCTTACGGATGTAGTCGCCGAACTGGGCGACGCGAGCGTACAACTGCGGGTTGAAGAACTCGCCGGGATGCTTCGACGAGAGGACAACTTCAAGCGGCAGCACGCCGCCGAGCGATTCTTCCACCAGCCGTACCGTCTGCGTCTGCGGATGATCGGGTCCATAAGTCTCTGTGATGCTCGAGTTGACCTGCAGGTGCCGCGACGTCATCGCGCACGCCGCACACAAGAGCAACCCTCCGATCAGCACGGTTCCCGGGTATTGAGCGGCCCGGTCACCCAATGACGCGGCCATGCGGCCCACCCAGGGCAGTCCCGACTCGCGCGCAGCGGCGCTGCCGCGACGCAGCTTCCAGTACGGCAGCAGCACGGCGAACGTCGCGAGGACACTGAGGTAGAGGCAGGCCATGCCGATGGCCGCATGCCAGCCGAACATCTGAAGGACACGCGAACGGGCGGTGACGAGGCTCACGAAGCCGAGGGCCGACGTGATGAGCGTCAGCAGGCACGGGACGAGCATGTGCGACAACGTCTTCCACGCCGCCTGCCGCGAGTCGCCGGGATGGGCGGCCGATTCTTCAAGGTACCGCACGACGAAGTGGATCGAATTCGACACGCCGATGATCAGGATCAGGATCGGCAGGACGTTCGTGACGATGTTGAACGGCTCGCCCGTGGCCGCCACGATGCCGATGGTCCACGTCAGGCCGACCAGCACCGCGGCGATGGGTACGACGACGCCCCACACGTTGCGGAATACCGCTCCGATGAGGACGAGAAACACGACGCCGGCAAGCGGGAAGAGGAACGCCTGGTCGGCCATCAGGTCGTTGACGATCGCGACCCTCACTCCGGGCAGGCCGCTGTAACGCACGCGGTAGTCTTCGGGCGGGGGTTGGTCGCCGATCGACTTGCGGACCGATTCGACCAACTGCTGCATGGAGGCGATGTCGCGGGTGGCCGGGTCGAAGACGACGTACATCGCTCCGACGCGGCGGTCGCGGCTGATGAGGCTTCCCTCGATCATTTTCGAGCGGTCGATCATCCGGCGGACCGACTCTTCATCCTCGCGGGTCATGGGAAGGTCGCGGAGGATCGGCTGCGGTTGGAAGTCGAGGCCGTTCGCCAGGTCGAGTTGCGGGACTCTGAGCGTGGCGATGGCGTCGATTCGCTGGACGTGGGGAATCTGTGCAAGGCGGGCGGCGGCGGCGTGCTGCCATTCGAGGAGCGTCGCGTCGAGGACGTCCCGCTCGCCGAGCGACTCGAACACGACCATCAGCCGCGAGTCTTCGTAGGAGAACGTGGACTTCACTTCTTCCGAGAAGGCGACCGCGTCGTCGCCGCTGGCGAAGAGGGCTTGCGGGGTGAAGTCAAACCGCACGTTCCGCGCGGCGTACCCGGCGGCAGCCGTCAGGACGACAAGGACTGCGGCCAGCGCGTAGGGATGGCGGATGAGGGCGCGGAGCGGGCTGCGGACCATTCGAGGGAAGCTTCCATCGTGGAGAAGGAAGACGTCTCCCTGACGTCAAAGCCGCTCCAAGTCAGTTCGAAGCGGGGCGTCCGTGCGGGCGAGGCGATCAGTCGATGGGTCCTACCAAGGCAGGTCCATGGTACTCGAACTCCATGTTCGATGACCGGGTCGATGTAGATCAAAGGGTGACTGGGGTCGAGGCTTTGCGAAGCCCCCAGTGGGCGTCACACGTGACTCGCTGGGGGCTTCCTTCGGTCGCCCCCAGCCACCCTCTTTGGACCGAGAGTCATTGCAGTAAAGAGGCATCTGGTGTTGTGAGTTGCCGACCGTCCGAAGTCTACGGCTGCGATGGGACGGCGAATAGGTCGTGCGACTCCTTACTTTTTCTTCGTCGAGCGGACGGGCTTCATCACCAGCATTCCCAGCGGGGGAAGCGTGAGCAGGACACTGTGTTTGCGGCCGTGGCTGGGGACCGCCTCGCTGTAGACACCCCCCGCGTTGCCGACATCGGTTCCGCCATAGATCTTCGCGTCCGAGTTGATCAGTTCCTGGTAGAAGCCCGCCTCGGGCACGCCCACCCGATACGGTTTCCGCGGGACCGGCGTGAAGTTGCAGACGACCACGACGAAGTCTTCCGCGTTTTTCGCCTTGCGGACGAACGAGTAGACCGAGTTGTCGGCGTCGTCCGCGTGGATCCACTCGAAGCCCTCCCACGAGAAGTCGCGCTCGTGCAGCGCCTTCTCGGTGCGGTAGCGATGGTTGAGGTCGCCGATGAATCGCCGCAGCCCATCATGGTAGGGATGGCCAAAGAGAGCCCAGTCGAGCTCGCTGTCGTGGTTCCACTCGGTCCACTGGCCGAACTCGCCTCCCATGAAGAGGAGCTTCTTCCCTGGCATGCCGTACTGGTAGGCGTACAGCAGCCGCAGGTTGGCGAACTGCTGCCAATAGTCGCCCGGCATCTGCGAGATGAGGGCCTTCTTGCCGTGCACCACTTCATCGTGCGAGAGGGGGAGCACGAAGTTCTCAGTGAAGGCGTAGATCATCCGGAACGAAAGCTCGTTCTGGTGATGGCGGCGATGGATCGAATCGCGCCGCAGGTAGCGGAGCGTGTCGTTCATCCACCCCATGTCCCACTTCATGCTGAAGCCGAGACCGCCGTTGTAAACCGGGTGCGACACCCCGCCCCACGACGTCGACTCCTCGGCGATCGTCAGGATGCCGGGGAACTCGGCATGCATCATCGAGTTGAAGTCCTTGAGAAACTGGATCGCTTCCAGGTTCTCGCGGCCGCCGAACTGGTTCGGCACCCACTCGCCCGCCTTGCGGGAGTAATCGAGATAGAGCATCGAGGCCACCGCATCGACCCGCACGCCGTCGATGTGGTACTGCTTGGCCCAGAAGTGGGCGCTGCTGAAGAGGAAGTCGCGGACTTCGCTCCTGCCATAGTTGAAGATGTAGGTGTTCCAGTCCGGATGGAACCCCTGCCGCGGGTCGGAATGCTCGTAGCAGGCGGTTCCGTCAAAGCGGCCGAGGCCGTGGCCGTCGGTCGGGAAGTGCCCAGGGACCCAGTCGATCAGCACGCCGATGTTGTGCTGGTGGCAGTAATCGACGAAGTACATGAAGTCGTGCGGGGTGCCGTAGCGGCTGGTCGGGGCGAAGTAGCCCGTCGCCTGGTAACCCCACGAGCCATCGAACGGGTACTCCGTGATGGGCATTAACTGGAGGTGCGTGTAGCCCATTTCGTGGCAGTATTCCACGAGTTGATGGGCGAGTTCGCGGTAGTTGAAATACTTCCGCCCGTCCTTCGGCCGCTTCCACGAGCCGAGCTGCACCTCATAGATGGTGAGGGGCTGCTCGAGCCAGTTGGTCTTGGCTCGCTGCTCGACCCAGTCGTCATCGTTCCAGTCGTAGCCGCCGAGGTCGTAGACGATCGAGGCGGTCTTCGGCGGGTGCTCGGCGTAGTAGGCGTAGGGGTCGCACTTTTCCAGCACTTCGCCCCAGCGGGTGCGGACGGCGTACTTGTAGGCGCTTCCCACGGGCATGCCGGGGATGAATCCCCACCAGACGCCGCTGTCGCTGCCGCTGAGCCAGTTCTGTCCGGCGGTCCAGCCGTTGCCGTCGCACAGGACCGAGACTTCACTGGCGTTCGGGGCCCAGACGGCGAAGCGGACGCCCGCCTTGCCGTCGATCGTGTCCGGATGAGCTCCGAGGTGGTGGTACATGAGCCCGTTCTTTCCCTGTGATGGAGCCTGGAATTCGCGTCGGGGAGTGAGCGGCTGACGAATCGTTTGCGCTTGGGCCGCAAACGGCAAGTGGGCGGGGGCACGGAGTCCGCGTCGCCAGGGAATGGTAGCGGGGAGCCCGTCGGAATTTGTACTGGTTGTGAAAGCCATGTCGCCGGAACTCCCTGCGGGAGGCGGAGACGGAAGCCTGTGCGCGGTCGCTTCGTCTGCCTCAACGCGAAAAACGGGACGCAGCGCGAGCGCGTCGGACACGCTCCATCGTCCCGTTCTTCGGTTGCTTCGGCAGGACCGGCCAGAGCCTTGAGGCGAGCCGTCGCATTTTCCGTTCCCGCCGACCCCGCCTCGCGACGCGCCCGGCGGCGAGCGGAGTTTCGGCGATTCCCGTCGGCCTTGCGGAGCAGTCTGGCGGTGACGGAATGTCCGATCCCCCGCAACGTGCCGATCCGCGAAACAGGCCAGAGTTTGCGCGTCGAATCGTAGCAATCGACCTCGGGAGGGACAATCGACGCATTCGCATCGAAAGCGGTCAATTCGGATGCAGCGTGATTGCTTCGGGCGCTTAGAGTGGAGAACGGCCGAGGGAATCCAAAAGCATTCAACGCAAAGACGCGAAGGGCCGCAAAGGAACGCAAAGGGGGAAAGCACCGATCAGTGACTGATCGACATCAGCCAGTGGTATCAAGCGGGTTTCCTACTCTTCCTTTGCGTTCCTCTGCGATCTTTGCGCCTTTGCGTTGAATGCCTTTCCTCAAGTTCGTGTCCGTCGCCTGATTGAGATGCGGGGCGTCCGATGGGAATCACCCGATCGATGATGTTGATGCTGGGGCCATTCGTGCTCGTCGGAGCCTGCTATGGGCTGTCGACGCCGCGAGGGACGGCGGAAATCCGCAACTTGGCCGAGAAAGCCTGGAAGGCGACGTTCCCTGAGGAAGGACCTGACCCCGAAGGGACGGAATTCCCTGACCTCGGGAAGGTCGAAGCAAGGCCTCGCTCCTCTCTGCAGCGACCCTCCCTGTTCTCCCGTCCGTCGATCATCGCTGACGAAGTGACGTTTGGTTCGAGCGACGACGAAGAACCGGGTTCGACCACCCAGCAGGCCAGTGTCGGCGGCGAGCGCCTGACGACGCAGTGTGAGCGGACGGCGGATCTATTGCGGGAGAAGCTGCCGAGTGAGTGCGGGGTGATTGTGCGGGCGCCGTTTGTTCTGGGGGGCGACGGGACCGAGGCCCAGCTCGAAGAAGCGTATGAGGAACTGATTGCTCCGATCACCCGCACGCTCTCCCGCTGCTACTTCGACACTCCGCCGAGCGGGCCGATCACCGTGCTGCTGTTCTCAACCGACCAGAGCTTCCAGGAGAACGCGCAACGGTTCGATCGCCGGAAGCGGCAGGAGTATTACGGTTACTACCTGCGTGAGGAACGCCGGGTGATGCTCAACACGTCGAGCGGCGGGGGGACGGTCGCCCACGAACTGACGCACGCGTTGGCTCACTTCGACTTCCCCGAGATGCCCGAATGGTTCGACGAGGGGCTGGCATCGCTGCATGAAGAAGCGGAGTTCGCCGATGACGGAGAGTCTATCCGCGGGCGCTCGAACTGGCGGATCAACCATTTGCTGCTGGGACTGCGACGCGGGCAGGTGCGGACGATCGCCGAGTTGCTGGAAGACCCCGAGGCGGTGCGGCCGAAGCTCGATGCGGTCGACTATGCTCACTCCCGCTACGTCTGCCTGTACCTTCAAGAGCGGAAGCTGCTGACGGAGTACTACCGGGCATTGCGGGACGGACACTCGGCGGACCCGACTGGTCGCCGCACGCTCGAAGCGCTGGTTGCTCCGAAGACGCTCGACGAGTTCGACCGCGAGTTCCGGCAATGGGCGGTGAAGTTCCGCCCAATCTCGTGGCGGCTGCTGTTCGAGACGCAGCGGCTTTAGGTCGCCGTCACGTGGAGCGTCCCATCGGCGTTTACAGCCGTTGCGTTGCGTTCTGGGCCTGAAGTGAGGCTTGCGCGGCGGCGGCGCTCTGGCCGACGTCGCTGCTCCCGCCGGCGATGGACGTCCGCATCCGGGTGTCCGCCTGCAGGTTCTGGAGCTCGTAATAGTCGAGAAGGCCGAGCTGGCCGCCGCGGAAGGAGTCGGCGACCGCCTTCGGAACCTCGGCTTCGGATAGGACCACTTTCGCCCGGTTTTCCTGGACACGGGCGACCATTTCCTGCTCGCGGGCCTTGGCCTCGGCCCGCCGCTGCTCGGCCTTCGCCTGGGCGACCCGCATGTCGGCCTCGGCCTGGTCGGCCATCAGCCGGGCGCCGATGTTGTCCCCCACGTCGATGTCGGCGATGTCGATCGACACGATTTCGTACGCGGTGTTCGCTTCCAGCCCCTGGTTGAGCACGGTCTTCGAGATGTTGTCCGGGTTTTCAAGAACCTGCTTGTAGGACGGGGTCGAACCGATGGCCTGGACGATGCCCTGACCGACGCGGGCGATAATGGTTTCCTCGGTCGCTCCACCGACGAGCTGCCTGAGGTTAGTGCGCACCGTCACGCGGGCGCGGGCTTTGAGCTGGATTCCGTCGCCGGCGACCGCGTCGAGCGTTCCCTGGGTGCGGCGGGTATCGGGGCAGTCGATGACTTTGGGATAGACGCTGGTGCGGACGGCTTCGAGCAGGTCGCGGCCGGCGAGGTCGATGGCCTGGGCGGTTTGCCAGTCGAGCTCGATGTTGGCGCGGTGAGCGGCGACGAGCGCCCGGATGACATTGGGCACATTGCCGCCGGCGAGGTAGTGAGCTTCCAGGGCTCGCGTCGAGATCGCGTAAGACTTCGTGACGCCGGCCTGCACCGCCATGATCTTACTGCGGACGATGACGACGGGGTTCACCTTGCGGAACGTCATCATCACGAGGTCGGGAAATCCAATTCCGGCCCGCGTCATCTTGCACTGGATCCACAACCCGAAGTAGCGGGCGAAGACCGCAAAAAAGATGAGCATCATCACGAGGACGACAAACCCGCCGATGAGCACGGTGTTGCTGAGCTCGATCGCAAGGAGGAACAGTGCGGTGTTCATCGAGGGTTCCTGAGTCGGCTGCACGCTCGACGCCGAGGCGGGGAGCGGAGCATTGATGATGAGAGCGTGTAAGCGACTGTCGTCGGGCGGTTTCGGCGCGGCAGGAAGCGTTCCGATCGTGTGTTCTGTTCCCTCGGCTTACCCGCCGCCGAGGTCGAAGTCAAGACGCTCGTCGGACGGCTTGGGGGGAGAGCGCGAGTCGTTGTCCCGCGGCTTCTCGGCTTCTTCGGGGAGCCAGGCGCTCTCGGATGTGGTGTCGGGGGGGGACGGCGGGCTGCTGAGCGACGCCGGACGCACGACCACTCGCGTCCCCTTCACCGCAATCACTTCGACGGCGGTATCGGCCTCGAGCATCAGGCCGGGGGTTTCCGAGTGAATCCGCTCCCCTTCGACCAGCACCATGCCCCCGGGGTTGAGCAGCGTGAGCGTTCGCCCTGTCTTGCCGATGAGCTGCTGCAGACGCTGCTGTTCGCGTTGGTAGGGGGTGACTTCTTCGAGGTCGGGGGCCTTCAGCAGGACGCGGTTGCCGAGGCGGGTGTTCGACAGCAGGAACAACATCCCTCCCAGCGTCGTGGGAAGTGAGATGACCAGCACCGTGAGGAAGCCCCACCAGAGGCCGGGGCTGGTTGTTCCCCACGCTTTCCAGGCGAACCAGACCGACGAGACGATGCTGACCACCGCCATGACGGTGATCATGCCGCCGGAAGGGACGAAGAATTCCGCCACCAGTAGCGCTAGCCCCAGAATGAGGAGCAGGATGGCGAGATGCGAAGGATCCATAAGAAGGCGGGCCCGCGTAACGATCGATGGGCGAACGAACCGGCTATCGACGCGGTCGACGGCAGCCACCGTCCTGGAAGCGCAGTCCGTAAGGTATCTGGCGAAGTCTTAAGAAGTCTATCGCCAGCGGCCGAATCGACAAGGATGCGGGACGCCGTTGAGAATGCCGCACACTCTCCGAAGGGGTCCCTCAAAGACGGCACTCGCCGATCCTCCTCAAATGGCGAATGGCGGCCTCTTGCGGGATCTCGATTCCGTCGACCGCGTGCGCGCCGCGCTCAACAACGTGCTGCGCGGCAAGACCGAGGTCGTCGAGGCGTGGTGCGTCGTCTGCGACGTCGTCAGACGCCCTCGTGCCCGCCAGCGGCAACGAGAGCGCTGCGGAGGAATTGAGGCGTAGGCCAGCGCGCTCATCCCATCAATCCGAGGATTTCGTGTTGCTTCCCCTGAGTTTCGCGAGAAAGATGTCGTTGCTGCCCCGGTTCGGGATCGTATGGCTGCCGAACTTCGCGGGGCCGCTGCACGCTCCGGAAAGATAGAGCGTCCCTTTGCCGTCCGATGCGATCGTATAGGCGTGATCGGTGCGAGGCCCGCGGGCCTGCTGGAACCAGCGCAGCTTCCCAGCACGATCGTACTTAACGATTTGAATATCGGAGGCTTTGCCCTCGCTTTCGTGGGGTACGCCGTCGAAGTCGACCTGACCTGTGAACGAGCCGGTAAGAAAGCTGTCGCCGTTCTCGTCGAGCGCGACGCCGAGGCCATAGTCGATGCCCGGCCCGCCGGCCGTTTGCGTCCACAGCCGCCGTCCCGAGGGATCAAATCCGGTCAGCAGCAGGTCGTTCTCTCCCCGGCTGGCAACGCTCCGATCGGCAAGCTTGAGCTCGCCTTTGAACATGCCTGCCGCACGGACATTTCCGGCCTCGTCTACCGCAAGCTCGTGCACCATCGCCGACGAGCTGCCGTGACCCGCGTGCCACCAACCGAGGGTCCCCTGAGCATCGAACTTGGCAACCAGCAGATCCTGTCCCGCGCCGGTGCGGATGCGCTGGCCGGCAAGCGTGCTCTCCCCGCTGGCATAGCCGCCGCTGTAACAGTTGCCCTGCGCGTCGACCCCGACGGCATGACCGGAGCTGGAACCCGGTCCCTCCGCGGTGCGGTTCCAGAGGAGCTTCCCTTCCGCATCCATCGCGAGAGTGAAGGCATGAGACGGACCGGGATTTCCCAGGGGTTCCTTGTCGAAAAGCCCTTCGCCGACGACGGCCCCCGTGACAAAGATCGTTCCGGTGCGATTCGCCGCGATGCCGTGCCCGTAGTCGTAACCCGGGCCGCCGCCGGTCCTGATCCAGGCCAGCTTGCCGTCGGCGTCGTACCGCGCAACGAAAATATCGTAGTCGCCGGTGGTCTTGACGACCGCCGGATCGAACCGTGCTTCGGCACTTTGAAAGTGCCCCGTCACGTAACAGCCGCCGTCACGAGCCGCCGCGACCGCGTAGCCTCGATCGATCAGCTCGCCCCCGCCGCTGCGAACCCACAGGAAACGGCCTTTGGGGTCGACTTTGGCCACGAAGAAATCCATCGAGCCGGCGCTGGTCAGCGTCTGCTCGCCAAAGGTGGCGGCGCCGGTGAATTCCCCGGTGAGGAAGATGTTTCCTTCCGGATCCAGCGCAATGCCGCGCGTCTTGTCGTGCTGCGTCCCGCCGGCCGAGACGACCCATTCGAATGACGGCGGCGTCTCGGGTTCGGACGCTTCCAGGCGACCGGCCGTTACGCAGGCCGTGGCGGCAATCCACAACAGGAGCAGGTTCGGCAATCGCATGAAATTCTCACAAGCGGCTGATCTCGCAGCATCGAGTGCTGCCGGTCGAAAACAGATGTTTTCCTCGCAGACGAACGCAGTGCCTCACGCGGGCGTCGAGTCGCCGTGGGACTGTGTGGCCGCGCCACTTTATGCGAGGGCCCGCATTCCGTCCATGAGAGCCCCCGGCTCGACCTGCGGACGTGTGTGCTTCAAAAGAACAGCTGTCCGGAGCAATGGCCGTCCCGAACGTCTCAGCGATCCGGACGTTACGGGGGCGCCAATCGTCGAGGAACTGCTCCCTGGTGATGTTCATTCGGCTGGGAAGACTGGTGAATTCCACGCTCGCCCGTTATTTGGTCAACTCGCTCCCGACGGAACAGATCCTGAAAGGAGAATGAAGAGACCCACCCGTCCGACAACTCGTCCGGACACGGAATCGGAGATCGAGGTTTCCGTCATGACGCTTTCCGCCGCAGTCCTGGTGACAACACTCTGTCTGGCCGCGGATCCGCTTGCCGATGGATGGCAGCGCGAATACTCCGCGGAGGAAGCGAAGGCGTCTCACGTCGTCGCGCTCTGGCAGTTCAATGCGGGGCATGAGCTTGAGGATTCGTCGGGGCACGGGCATTCGCTCGAGTTGTTCGGGGCGAAGACGGTTGTTGACGGTAAATTCGGCGAGGGCTTGCAGTCATTCCCCGGATGGCCGGTGGAAGACAAGCGGCATGCGGCGGTGGCGAAGGCCCATCCGAATCTCTCGCCGAGCGGTGCGTTCACAATCGACCTGTGGATGAAGCCGGCGGCCGATCTGCCCGAACGCGGCACCGGGCATCTGCTGTGCAAGAAATATGTCTCGCATCACGACTACCAGTTGTCGATCTCGCCGTTGCAGGGCAAGACGCGGCGGCTCCAGTTGTCGCTCGGGTTTGGAGCGGACTCGGAAGTCTTCGCTTCCGATGCCTACGAGTGGCCTGCGGATGTCTGGCAGCATATCGCGGTGACGTACGACGGCGCGGGGACCGTCCGGTTCTATCGCAATGGAGCGACGCTCGGCGGCCGCACGGTCCCGGGACGAAAAGCCATCTCGGCGGGACCGCTGCCGCTGACGATTGGCGATCGCACGGGGAGCAATTACGGCGGGTTCTCGGGCGTGCTCGATCAAGTGCGGATCAGTCGCGGCGTCCGCGAGTTCAGCCCGGCGTCGCTCGAGTTCGCGCTCGAACGCCTGACGTATGTGCGAATGGAAGCAGCGCCGATGATGAAGATCCGCGTGCGCAACCTGTTGCCGACGCCGCTTCGCGAGGCGCGCGTGACTCTGACCGGAGCCGGGCGCGCGAACGCGTTCGACGTCCCGGAACTCGATGCGGGGGCGGTCCATGAGATCGCACTGCCGTTCGACACCTCGTTGCGGCCCGATGTCTATGAGCTCAAGGCGCGGGCCGAGATTCCGGGTCCGTCGCCGACGCACCGCGAAGAGACATTGCGCGTCACTCTGGTGGGTCGCCCGCTGCCGCATCGCATGCCCGTCATGATGTGGGGCATCGGCTCGCCGACGGAGTTCGCGCGCGAGCTGCCGCGTTTGAAGGACCTCGGTTTCACTCAGTGCCTCGGCTTCGGAGCGGACCACGACGCCATTTGGAAAGCTGGTAAGCCGATCGCTCCCGACACACCGACGGCCGTCGACGGGACGCTCGCCGTCAAGCGGATGCTCGACGCCGCGCTCGCTAACGACTTCGGCATCGCGGCGACTCTCTATGCGGGCGAATACCTCAAGAAGAAGCCGGAGCTAGCACGCGTCGACCGGCAGGGGAAGCCGTACGCGCGGCACGACGTCAATGCCTCGCTGCCGGGGCTCGTCGAGTTCTGCGAGAACGTCGGCAAGAGCGTCGGCCGCACGTACGGCCATCACCCGGCGTTCGTCGCGGCACTGATCAACAGCGAGGTCCGCGATGATTCCGAGATCAGCTTCTCGGAGCACGACCGCGCCGCTTACCGCAAAGTCTCCGGGCAGGAGATCCCCGAAGAGGTGACAACCAAGTACGGCCTGCCGTGGAAGTCGCTCAAGGACTTTCCGGCCGATCGAGTCATTCCCGACGACGACCCGCGCCTTCGGTTCCTGCGCTGGTTCTGGACCGACGGCGATGGATGGAACAGCCTGCACTCGGGCCTGCATCGCGGGCTGAAGTCGGAGCTGCCGAGCGGTAAGAATCTCTACACCTGGTTCGACCCGGCGATCCGCACGACGAGTGTGCCGGGCAGCGGCGGCGAAGTCGATGTGCTGAGCCAGTGGACCTACACCGAACCCAGTTCGCTGCGACTGGGCTACTTCGCCGACGAACTGTTCGCGATGGCGGAGTTGTCTCCGCGCAAGCAAAGCGTGATGAAGATGACGCAGCTCTTCTGGTATCGCTCGACGAGCGCCCCGATCCGTACGGGGACGGACCACATTGCCTCGCCGTTCGATGATCACGATCCCGATGCCGCCTATATTTCGATCGCTCCCATGCATCTGCGCGGCGCGTTCTGGACGAAGCTGTCCCGACCGGTGTCCGGGCTGATGTA
The DNA here is from genome assembly GCA_020850695.1 of Planctomycetaceae bacterium. Taxonomy (GTDB): domain Bacteria; phylum Planctomycetota; class Planctomycetia; order Planctomycetales; family Planctomycetaceae; genus JADZEF01. Next base: position 22,486 of record JADZEF010000098.1, read on the forward strand.
CCACGGATGGGGTTCGCTCGTCCCGACGGACGGCACGCACGCGTACAAGTTCACGCAGCCGGACTTGCAGACCGAGTTCCGCCGACTGCACCGCGACGTGCTCGAGCCGCTCGGGCCGATGCTGCGGCAAGTCCCCGCGCGTCGCGGCGATGTCGCCTACCTCGACAGTTTCACGTCGCAGGTGTTCGCACGGCGCGGCAGCTACGGCTACTCCCACGACGAGGCGTATCTGACGCTGATGCACGCCCAGCTTCAGCCCGAAGTGATCTTCGAGGATACGATCCTGCGCCGCGGACTGGACGGCTACAAGGTCCTCGTGCTGGCCGATTGCGACGTTCTTCCCGCGTCGGTCGCCAAACGCATTCAAGAGTTTCAGCAGCGCGGCGGCCTGATCATCGGCGACACGAACCTTGCCCCGGCCATCAAGCCGGACATCGTGATGCCGAAATTCACACGAACGAAGAAGGCCGCAGAGGATAAGGCGACGTTGCTCAAGAATGCCGCCGATCTCCGGAAGTCGCTTGATGCGCGGTATCGGCGGTATGTCGAGGCCACGAATCCCGAGATCGTGCCGCACGTCCGCGCGGCGGGTTCGAGCGACTATGTCTTCGTCGTCAACGACCGACGCGAGGCCGGGACGTACGTCGGCCAGCACGGACTCGTCCTCGACGTCGGGCTCCCCAGCGAAGGCACGGTCACGCTACGACGCGCGAACGCACATGTCTATGACCTGACGGCTCGCCGCGTGTTACGGGCGGCTCATGAAGAGGGAGCGACGCGCTGGCCGGTGTCGCTCGGCCCGTGCGACGGCAACGTCTTTCTCGTGACGGATCGCACGATCGATCGAGTGCAAATCGAGACTGCGGACGAAGTGCCGCTCGGCAAAGCGACGGCGTGCCGGATCGCGATCACCGATGCGAACGATCGACCGATTGATGCAGTGATTCCGCTGCGCGTGGAGATCACCGACCCGCACGGTCGCCCGGCGGAGTTCTCGGGCCACTACGGAGCGGCCGCTGGACAACTGGAACTCGCGCTCGACCTCGCGAGCAATGACAGTGCCGGCGTCTGGACCATTGCGGTTCATGAGCTGGCCTCGGGACTGAAGGCGTCGCGTTACTTTCGTGTGTCAACTCCGGCCCTTGATTCCCGGTCCGGAGATTGAATGTCGAAGATGCGCGGCTGGTTCTTCCCATCCGTCAACTTCGCCGCCTGGGCAGGACGGAGTGTGATTCCGGAGAACCGACGTTGTTTGTCGCGACGGCGCAAAGTGGAGCACGTGACAAAGCTCCTCGGTCGTTTCCTCGCCCAGGCCGGCGACAACCGCAGCGATTTTTCCCGCACAAACCTCACCACCGATTCATTCGTTGCCAATGATCCGGCATGGCGTCCCGAAACATTGTTCAGATTTCCCGACGCGTCGTCGTCCTCCGCGTTCCCGCGGCGAAACAGTTCTCCAAATTGACTCCTTCGCATGTTGACCTCTCGCAACCTGTGACCTAGGTTTCGGGTAACCCTCAACTTTGTCTGCTCCCAGCAGGACTCGCCCGCACGGCCGGAGTGCCACGGCGCGAGGTCCGACACCGTCCCGACGCCCGTTTTCCTGCGGCGTCGCGGGCATCCTCATGGAACTCCGGTTCGAACCGCGCGGCATCCCTTGATGACCGCACCGCTCGAGCTGCGCCCACACGATTGACATCCGGGAGCCTTGTGTCGATGAAAGCCAATCACGGTTCGCTCCTTGTCGTCGACGACGACCGCTACGTACTCGAATCGATGGCCGATTACCTGCGGGGACTTGGGCATCGCACCGAGACGGCCGGTTCCGTCCGCGAAGCGATCGATCGGATGAAGGAGTACCCGTTCCAGGTCTGTATCAGCGACGTCAACCTGCCCGATCAGGACGGCTTCCAGCTACTGGACTGGGCTCACCGCAACGTCCCCGATACCTCGGTCATCCTGCTGACCGGCTATGGAACGATCGAAAGCGCGGTCGAAGCCATCCGCATCGGAGCCTTCGACTATCTGACGAAACCCATCATCGATGAGGAACTGAGCCTCACGGTGGAGCGGGCCCTCGAACAGCGGAAGATGCGCGACGAGAACAAGAGCTTGCGGGCTCAGCTCGATCGCCGCTTCGGCCTCGCCAACATCGTCGGCCGCGACTACCGCATGCAGCGGATGTTCGACCTCATCGAGAGCGTCGCCGACACCCGCACCACGGTCCTCATCCTCGGCGAAAGCGGCACGGGCAAGACGATGACCGCCCGCGCCATCCACCAGGCGAGCGATCGCCGCGACAAGCCGTTCGTCGAAGTGGCGTGCGGGGCGCTGCCGGACAATCTGCTCGAAAGCGAACTCTTCGGACACGTCGCGGGGGCCTTCACCAGCGCCAACCACGACAAGATGGGAAAGTTCCTCCAGGCCGACGGCGGCACGATCTTCCTCGACGAAATCGCGACCGCGTCGCAAAGCCTGCAGGTGAAGCTGCTCCGCGTCCTTCAGGATCGCGAGTTCGAGCCGGTCGGCGGCACCAAGACCCACAAGGTCGATGTGCGGTTGATCCTCGCGACCAACGGCGACCTCGAAGAGATGGTGAAGCAGGGGACCTTCCGCCAGGACCTCTACTACCGCATCAACGTCATCACGATCACGCAGCCGTCGCTGCGGGAACGCATCGGCGACATCCCGCTGCTGGTCGAGCATTACCTGCACGACTTCAACGAGCAGACGGGCAAAAATGTCCGCGGGTTCGATGAAGAATCGCTGCAGCTGATGCAGCGTTATCCGTGGCCGGGCAACGTTCGCGAGCTGGTGAACGTCGTCGAGCGAGCAGTGGTGCTCTGCAAGGGGGACGTGGTCACCGTTCATGACCTTCCGGAAGCGTTGCAGCGCGAAGATCTCATCGCCCACGGCCTCGCGGCCCGTCCGGCGGGAGCGTCGCTGAAGACGGCCTTAGCGAATCCCGAAAAGCAGATCATTCTCGAGGCCCTCGAGCAAAACGGCTGGAACCGTCAGAACACCGCCCGCACGCTCGGCATCAACCGCACGACGCTGTATAAAAAAATGAAGAAGTACGGCATCGAGTTCGAGCATCAGTTGCAGTACTGAGCTTGAACGAGTCGGGCGGCTTCTGATCCGCCTGGATAAATCAAGACATCACCGGATGCGGCTCTCTCGAGTTGCGTCCGGTGGTATCGTTTTCGGGCGCGGCGAATTCAGTAGGCTGCGCCGATGACGGCCGCGCAGAGTTCTGGGACGGATCGTTGGCTGTCGAGCCGGAGGATCGGAATCGGCAACGATTCCATCCATTGCTCGTGCAACGTCCGGCTGCGGATTTCCAGACCTCCGGTGTCGTACTGTTGCGCCCACGCCAGGAATGTTGCGTGAGCTTCGGCCAGGTCGCCTCCCGTGGCTAACCGCTCGGCACCGTAACGATGTGCAGCCCGCGCCCGAAGTCGCTGCAGACGCACGCGAGGATCGAGCGTAAGAAAGACGGCCAACTGGAATCGGGGAATGAGCGAGTCTCCCCACCCGCACAGTGAACCACTGAGAACCCAGCCCGCACTCGCACGTTCGAACTCGGCGAGCAACAGAGCGAGACGCTCGCCGGGCTCGCGTTTCTGCGTGAAGGGCGGGTTTGTCGGCTCCCAATAGAAGTCGTCCGTGTCGAGGTGTTGGAGGCCAGTTGCGGCCGCGATGGCCTTCCCGAGAGTCGTTGTTCCCGAGCCTGACGCTCCGAAGATGTGGATGCGGTGCCGGGTGAGAGACGACGTCATGATTTGCCTGTTGCGGCGCAGCGACTTCGACACGATGTGGTTTTAGTACCAGCCCACATGCTCCGCATGAGGTTAAGCCATCGTGACGCAACGGGTGGGATGGTTCTTCCTCCCTCCTCGCGCGCCCGGCTGACCTCTCGCGGAGCGAGAGGGCTACTTTCTTTGCCCCCACTCCACGCCCAGCATCACCGAACTGAGCCCGCTGCCGATTCCCAGGAGTGCGGTGCGATCGCCGGGCTTCAAGACGCCGCGTTCGATGCCTAATGCGAGGGCCGTCGGAAGTGCAGCAGCACCCGTGTTGCCCAGGAACTCGAACGTCGAGAAATCGCGGGCCGGGTCGAGTCCGAGTCGTTCGAGAAGAAGCTTCGTGTGGGCACGCCCCACCTGGTGCGTAAAGATGCGGTCGACATCGCCGCTCGTCCAGCCGAGTTCCCGCTGCGCCACCTGCCATGTGGCTTCCGCGAGGTTCACACCCGCATGGAGCAGCGCTTCGGAATCGGTCTGCATCCGCGGCCGGCCGTCGCCGTGACGCTCCGCTTCCACGCCCCCTTCGCAGAGTTCATGCGCGGATGTATCGGAGCGGCAGGCTCCGCCGAGCAGTCGATTGCCGGTGCGGCTCAGTCGACGATCGCACAGGACGATGGCCGCCGATCCGGAGCCGATCGTCAGCGACGCGAAGTCGAGCTTGAGGCTTTGCCGTGATGCCTTCGGATCTTGCAGGATGCTGTCGATCGTCCCTTCGACGAGATCGCGCCCCGTCTCGGTTCCGACGACGACCCCCGCCCGTACACGGCCGAGTTCGATGAGGTCAGCGATCAGCAGCACGCCGTTCAGAATTCCCAGGCAGGCGTTGCTGACGTCGAGGACAACGCAATCGGACGGAAGCCTGACCGCATGATGCACGCCGCTGGCCGTCGCCGGCTCCAGTTGATCGCGGCAGACGGAGCCATGCACGAGAGCGCCGAAGAGGCTGCGGTCGAGGCCGGACATCTCGATAGCGCGGGCGGCCGTCTGGGCGCTGATGATTCCGGGCTTCGTGCCACGATCGTAGAACCGCCGTTCGCGGATTCCCGACATCAGTTCGAGGCGGCCGACTCTCAGGCCAACGCGGTCATAGACGGGAGCGAGCCGCTGCTCGAGCTCCTCGGACGTGACGACGTGCGGGGGAAGCGTGCAGGCGACCGCTTCCAGGCAGACATGCTGGTACTTCATTTGCCGCCTGTGGGAGAGGCGTCAAGCCCGAAACCCACCGTGGGCCAGGCTCGCAACCTGTCAGTGTACCACCAGCGATGGTGTCGTGCAGGAGCAGCCAGTGTGGCACGGCATTCCATGCCGTGAACCCGCGCGGAAGAATCGAAAATCGTTCCAAAGCTTATTGGCCCGGATACGGTCGAATCATGGGATCCGACGAGCCTGGGTCTGCTTGTGGGGGCGCCGCGCCACTTCACGCGACGGAGTCGCGTGCCACAATGTGGCACGGCATTCCATGCCTTGAACCCGCGCGGAAGATCGGAGACTCTACGATCCAAATCGGCTCGCTGGTAGCCTGTTTGCTGCCGGTGTCTTTCGGCTCGCCATATTCCCTCACGCGACGAAGTCGCGTGCCACCATTTGCCGGAAACGAAAAGAGCCCGAGCGGCAGGCGCTCAGGCTTCGTCTTTCGTCGTGAAATCGTGGCTGACCCATCCGGGCGCTAGTGCGGAACGCCGAACGCTCAGGAACCGCGCTTCGATTCCGAACCCGTCAGCGCGCTGACCACTTCGCCGATTTCGCGGAGCTGGTTCCGGCGGTCGGAGTCGACCTCTTCGGACGGATCACGCGGCTCAAGAAGGACAGAACTGCGAACGTAGCGGAGACCGCGCAAAAGGAGGTCCCGCTGCTGCTTCGTCAGACCGATCGTCAGAGTTTCGCTCATGGGAACGACAACCCAAGGTGGACTAGGGGCCCGTCGCCGGGCGTTTCCAAGCGACGTCCTGCGGCTTTCGACACCCGCAATCCTAGCCGACGATCGGCGCGTACTCAACCGGCGCGTTTCAAAAAATCCACAATCGCCGGGGTTCGACGCGCAGGCGGAGGGTCAGGCAAGATGTCCCGTACAGGCGGACTTAACCTCCCTTCGCGAAAAAATCGACACCAGGCGTCCGGGCGGCGAGCGACTTCCGGTATTCCCCGGAAGCGGGGCGTTTGGGCTCAAGCACCCCGGGCGAACGACTCTCCGTGTCCGGGGTGAGACAGCCTCGTTGTGGGTACGGTCCGGTTTCGGATCATCAAGGCCGGAATCCGACTACTGTGCCGTCCCCGACTCCTTCTCGGACACCGCGTCCTTCTGGGACACTGCCGCTGGTTGCTGCGGGAAGGCCTGGATGGTCGTAACCGTCCGCTTCCGCTGCTCGAACGCCAGCCCATTCGGCAGACGGACGTTCATTTCGAGGTAGCGTTCGACCTTCGACTCCAATGGCAGCCCGGTCGCGCGGTCGATGGTGCACGTCCCGAAGGCGTTCCCGCCCCGGACCATGACGTCCGGCGTCGATTTCATCGAGGCCTGGACCACGCCATCGTCAGCATCCTTCGGTGTCGCGGCCGGCGTCACCTTGCCCAGGATGTCGATCTCGGCCAGCTTCGGCGTCAGCGAACGGAGTGTGTACCGGTTGTTGAGGTACAGGGGCATCGGCTGCATCAGCCGCCGCTCGCGAGTCCAGGTGTCTCCCTCGGCGACGTTCGTCCCCTGCGACTTGCCGTCGACTTCATAGGGGAGCAGCCCGATGCTGTCATCGACGAAGTTCGCCACGCCTTCATCGGCCGTCGATTGGGCGAACCGCTTGAGGACTTCCTTGCGCTCGGCCTGCGGGACGGCCCGCACGCAGCGCTCGAGGAACTCAGGAAATCCGACCGGCTCGATAATCTGGTTGTCCCGGCCGATCCAGAACGAGAATCCATTGTCGACAAGACCCAGGTACGGAAGGGCCGCCGAGGGCGGATCCTGATCGAGCCGGCTCGAATCGATCTCGAACTTGTCCCCCGCAAGGTCCTGCGAATACTTCACGCGGTTGTACCGCACCCCGAGACGCTTGCGGTCCGGAAGCACTTCCTCGACGGTAAGCGTCAGCAGCAGTTCGAGTTGCGTGTGGCTGATCGCCGGTCCGATCGCCGACGCCTGATGCAGTTCCTGCGTGACGGTTTTGCGGAGCGGGAAGCGATCGCCGACCTTCAACCGCAACTCGAGCGATTCGACCTGAGCGGTGGGCAGTGCCTCGGCCGTCGGGACCACGGGGGGCACTCCCTCGTCGTCCTCGAACCAACCGCAGCCCGAAAAGGCGATCACGGCCGTCACGCCCATCTTCAGTGCCGACCGACGATTGCATCCCTGCATGGCGTCATTCCGTCCGAAGTTCTCGTCCACGGGTTGAGAAGGTGGGGAACCATATCAGGCGGTGGAAAACGCGCGAAGACGGGTTGCGGCAGAGTGCTCCAGGTGAGGTCCAGGTCGTCCGGCGTTCCCAGGCCGGATGAAATCCGTCGCCCGGCCTGGGAAGGCCGGGCGACGAAGCGAAAGACGCAAGGTCATGCGGCGCAACGGCTGTCACGCCATCGACGTCGAGACACGCCGACAGGATCGCTTCTCGGACAGATTCTCAAAAGCCACCGCGGCGGGCGAGTTCCTTGAACTTCTGGCCGAGCTGCTTCGTCATCGGGCCGGGCTTGCCGCTGCCGATGACGCGGCCGTCGACGCTCGTCACGGCGATGATCTCTGCCGCGGTGCCTGTCAGGAAGACTTCATCCGCGACGTAGACGTCGTGCCGCGTGGTCGAGACTTCCTCGACGGTGATGCCCGATTCCCGGGCCAGCCGCATCACGGCATTCCGCGTGATGCCTTCGAGAATGCCCGCGTCGGTTGGCGGGGTCTTCAGCACGCCGCGCTTCACCAGGAAGATGTTGTCCCCGGTGCACTCGGCGACTTCCCCCTTGTGGTTGAGCATGAGGGCTTCGACCGTTCCCGCGTCGGTGCCCTCGATCTTGGCCATGATGTTGTTCAGATAATTCAGCGACTTGATCCGCGGGCTGAGCGCGCCGGGATGGTTGCGGATGGTGCTGGCGGTGACCAGCGGCATGCCGTTCTCGTACATCTCCTGCGGGTACATCGTGATCGTGTCGGCGATGATGATGACCTGCGGGTGGCTGGTGCGGCGGATGTCGAGCCCGAGGCTCCCCGCACCGCGCGTGATGACGAGCCGCACGTAGCCGTCGCCGATCCGGTTCGCCGCGACCGTCTCTTCGACCTGCCGCGTCATGGTGGCGGGGTCGACGGGGATCTGCAGGCGGATGGCCTTGGCACTTTCGTACAGCCGCTCGATGTGCTCGGCCAGCAGGAAAACCTTGCCGCCGTAAACCCGGATCCCCTCGAAGACGCCGTCGCCGTACAGCAGGCCGTGGTCGTAAACGCTGATCTTGGCCTCATCCTTGGGGACGAGTTTGCCGTCGAGGTGGACCTGAAGAGACATGGCGTGGCCTTGCGTGGGATAGCCTTCCAGGCTGTCAGTCAGAACGAATGAGAAGTAGGTTTTACTGCGGACGCCCGTCGACGGGAGATCCTTCGGCACCCGACGGACGGCAGCCTTCAGACATTGGCATCAACACGAGGTTCGCGACCGTCCCGACGTCAGATGAAGCGAGCCACAGGCGAAATCGCTTGTGGCTACGGTTTCGCTTTTGACTTCCGTGTTACTTTATCGGCGAATGAGGGCGGCGAGAATCGTGGGGGAATCCGTCAGTCGGGAGCAAAGATTCCCGGTCCAGACAGCGATCGGAAGCCTTCTTTACGCCGAAGGCATGACAGTGTAACGTCTTCGGTGTCGTTCGGGCGATCTCGGCGATGCGGTTCGCACCCGGCCGTGACTTCGACGGCAAACACTCGATGGGTCGTCCATCCCCGAACGCTCGCACCATTCGAACGGATTCCCATGCCGCAATTCATCGAGAAGCCGACTCAGATCACGGCCGCCGGCAACAAACCGAAGGTCATCCGCGAGTATATCGGGCGGGTGAACTCGAAGACGGTTGCGGCGAGCGTCGCCCACATGCAGAGTCCGGCGGGATGGGTCGAACCGGCCCAGAGGCCCGAGTTCGATGAGTACACGGTCGTTCTGAAGGGGCTGTTGAGGGTCGAACATGACGGCGGTACCATCGACGTCCGCGCGGGCCAGGCGGTCATCACCAGCGCGGGCGAGCGGGTGCGATACAGCACGCCCGAGGCGGACGGCGCCGAATACATCGCAGTCTGCCTCCCGGCATTTTCCCCCGCCACCGTCCACCGGGAGGAATAGGCGACGTCGCTTTTCTCTCCGCTGATCTCCTACCAACTGCCCACTACCCACTCACTTCCCATGTCCCGCATTCGCCTCGCCATTCACGGAGCCGCCGGCCGCATGGGTCAGCGGCTCGTCGCCCTTGCCCACCAGTCTCCCGACCTGGCCGTCGTCGCGGCCCTCGAGCATCCCGGCTCGAAGTTTCTCGGACGCGATGCGGGGGAACTGGCGGGGGTTGGTCCTATCGGCGTCCTGGTCACTTCAGAACTGGGGGGGAACGTCGACGCCGTCATCGACTTCTCAATTCCTGAGGCGGCCGTGAAGATTGCGGCAGTCTGCGCGGATCGCCGCATTCCGCTCGTCGTCGCCACGACGGGACTGACCGCTGCACAGAAGCAGGAAGTCCTGTCCGCCGCCCAGGCCACTGCCGTCGTGCAGTCGCCCAGCATGAGCATGGCGGTCAATCTGACGATGAAGTTGGTCCGCGAGGCCGCGCGCGTTCTCAGGAATCTGCCGACCGGCTGCGACGTCGAGATCATCGAGCGGCATCACCGCTTCAAGGAAGACGCTCCGAGCGGAACGGCCCTGAAGTTCGGCGAAATCGTGGCCGAAGAGATGGGGCAGTCCGAGCATGTCCATGGCCGCAGCGGTCGCCCCGGCCATCGCCCGCACCACGAAATCGGCTACCACGCCCTCCGCGTCGGCGACAACGTCGGCGAGCACACCATCGTCTTCGGAATGCTGGGCGAGACGATCGACGTCACCGTGAAAGGGCACACTCGCGACAGCTACGCCTACGGAGCCCTGGCCGCAGCCCGCTTCGTCGTCGGCAAGCCGGCCGGACTCTACACCATGAACGACGTCCTCGGCCTCTAACAGGGGGGCGGTTGCAGATGTGCGCTCAGATTCGCCGTCAGCGCCTGGGGACATGCTGGCGGGCACCGTCGTGATCGAGCGCGACGAACTCCGGCGATGGCAGGCCGAGCGTCTCCCCGAAGTCGCGATGCCGTAAAGACTCCGCCTCTATTTTTCCAGGAACATCGGGCTTCTCACGACGTACCGCACCAGGTCCTGCATGCGGTATCCGTCGGGCTTCAGCTTCACGACGTCGCGCTTCAGCAGGGCCTGCTCGTGGTAAGTCAGCGTGCGGCCCGTGGCGTAGGTTGTCAGGTGCTTCAGCAGGCTGAAGGCGACCTGGTCGATGCGGTCATCGGCGAGGTACTTGCGCAGCCCCTCAAAACCGGCGACCTGGGATTTGTCGGGGAGCGTTGACGCCGCGTCGGCGGGCATCGATTTCAGGCGGCCTCCGGCATCGAACTCTTCGAGCGGGATGCCCCACGGGTCGATCTTCGAGTGGCATTGGGCGCAGCCGGGCTGGTTACGGTGCCGCTCGAGCCGCTGGCGGAGCGAGAGGGTTGGGTCGTCCTTGACGGTTGGCACGTTGGGGGGCGGGTCGTCGGGCGGCTCGGCGATGATGCGGCGGGCGAGCCACGCGCCGCGCTTCACCGGGTTCGATTCGCGGCCGTCGGATAGTCCCGCCATGAGGGCGGCCTGGGAGAGGACGCCCCCGAGCTCGCGGCGGCCGTGCGGGATGGCGACGAAGTCGAACCCGCTCTCGGTGCGGTCGGCAAGGTCGTAGTAGCTGGCGGTCGTTTCATTCGCCAGGACGAAATCCGAGGCGATGAGCTGCTGTGCGCGGAGATTCTGCCGGACGAGGTGCTGGAAAAACGCCACCGGTTCGCGCTGCAGCTGCGTGCGGGTATCGCGGGTGAGTTTCGGGAAGCGGCCGCGGTCGGGTTCGAGGACGGCGAACTTGTCGAGGGCCAGCCACTGCGTGACGAACTCCGACGTGAAGCGTTCGAACCGGTGGTCGGCGATCATTCGGACGACCTGTTCGTCGAGGGAGTCCCGCAAGCGGCCTTTGACGGCCAGATCGATCAGCGCGGCGTCCGGCGGACCGTTCCAGAGGAAGTAGGAGAGTTTGGACGCCAGCTCGTGTTGGTCGAGAGGCTCGGCGTCGGGCGTGCGGCTGTTCTCGGTCAGGAAGAGGAATTGCGGCGAGGTGAGGACGACCAGCAGGGCGTCCTTGATGCTCTCCTCAAATGGGGAGCCCGCGCGGGCGGACTTTTCGAATGTCGCCATGAGCGACGCGGACTCGGCCGTGGTGGCCGGGCGGCGGAACGCGTGCGCCGCGAATCGTTCGAGCAGCCTGCGGGCATAGGTGGCGTCATCCTCGCCGGCATCGCGATCGAGGAAGATGTTGCGATGCGTGGCCGGGGGCCACGCATCGTAGTAAGGACCTTCGAACTCGACCGAGCGGAGGAGAAGCCGGGGCAGGTCGCGGCCGTCGGTGAACTCGCTGCGAACGCCGATTTCTCGGACGCCTGCGAGGTAATTGACGTTGTCTTTCTCGACGTCCGGACTCGGGAAGTTCCGGATGGCCCCTTCGAAGACGAACGGGGACGGAGTGGTCGACGAGACGGTTTGAGCCGTGCCGACCTGGCTGAGCGTGCTGCCGCAATCGCGCCGCAGGCCGAGGTGGACGCCCAGCTTCGGGGTGCGCTTTTCGAAAAGGACGAAGCGCTTGGCGATGTCGTGGTCGTCGGGCAGCGGGGTGAGGACGAGGCGGTCGAGTTTCGTGGGGCCGGGGTATTGTGCGGTGATATTGAGCGGCCCCGCTTCCAGCCGCACGGCGAGGAAGGCGGGCTGGTTGAGGGTGCCGACGAAGCTGCGATCACCCAGCGTGAGCGTGAGTTCCTGCGGCTTCTCCCTGGCAGCGCCGGGTTTGGCCTCGACTTGGACGGGATAAGCGTCGAACTGGTAGACGCCGGCTTTTGTCAGGGCGATTGTTTGCGTGGATGCATCGGCAAAGTCACGAACAACGATTGCCGTCGTCCTTGCTTGCGCTTCGGACTCCTGCGGTGCGGCTCCGGCGTCGAGGAGCAGCCCGTCGATGTACTTCGCGGCGGTCACCGTCACGCGGAACCGGCCGTCGTCGGGGAGTTCGCGGAGCGAGATCTTGAAATTGGCCCGCGGGCCGTAGGTGCTTTCCTGTCCGAAGATCTCGGCGCTGGGAATGGCGGGACGCAACAGGAGTCCCTGCGGGACGGTGCTGTAGGCTCGTCCCTTCGGATAGCCGTGGGTGCCGCGCATGCAGGCGAAGACCGAGTGATAGATGCTGTCGTACTCGCGCCAGCCGCGGACGGTGTCGTTCCCCTGGTATCCCTCGATGAAGCGGTACTTCGTCCGCATGACGAACGGCTCGAAGGCAAACGGCTTCTCGGCCGTGAGCTGCGTGACGAGGAAATCCTCGTTGTTGAGCAGCAGGCTGTCGGCCCCGAGAATCAGCCGGTCGGGGCAGGGCTCCTTGTTGATCTTCGCCCCGAGATCGACGCGGAATTTCTGAATCGTGGGCTTCGACTTCGGATCGACGAGGCACCGTTTCAGGGCCGTCTCGGCAATGTCGAAGTATGCCTCGACCAGCAGCGGAGAGAGGGCGAGCGTCTCCTGGTTGTTCGTGAAGCCGTCCCGCGACACGGCATCGGGCGGCAACGTCTCGGTCAGCTCATCGTCGAGCAGCAGCAGTTCGCGGAGCGTGTTGCGGTATTGGGCGACGGTCAGCCGCCGGACGCTGCCGTTCTTTGGAGCGGGCCGCGAGCGGGCGACTTCGATGCCGCGCCCGATCCACGCGAGCATGCGGTCGCGCTGCGCTTTCGTCGGCTGCGGCTCCTCGCCGGGGGGCATCGCGTCGATTTCGATCTGATGGCGGACCGCTTCCCACAGCTTGATCTGCCGGTCCTCGAGGTTTGCATCGAGGTGGTCGACCCGGATGCCCGACGTCAGCTTGTCCGGATTGTGGCACCGCACGCAGTGCTGCTGGAGGAACGGCTTGACGTCCCTGGCGAACGAGTCCTTCAGTGCCTGCGCTCCCTCGTCGGACCGAGCCCATTCGCCTGCGAACGCGAACGCCAGCAGGCAGGCCAACGGCAGGAATCGTCTCATGGCAGGAAGGGCGAGGAGAGAGATCAGGCGGAACGCTTGCAGGGCGTCCGATGGGGCTTGAGAGTCCACCGCACCCGGACAGCCGCTGCTCGACGGGATTCAGAATAGCCGGGGGAGGAGCGGATGTCGCCGGTCCTTCGCGCGGGCGCGGATTTCTGCATCTCGCCGACGCTGCCGCGTCGGCCACGGACACCGACGCCGGAAGAGGGCGGCAACTTCGCTGGCCCCTATTTCTTGGAGGGCTTCGAGAAGAGCGACGCGATCCGCGGGATGACATCCAGGATCAGGAGCGCCAGAACGGTACTGAGGACGGCGGTCGCATCGCGCCCCAGGCCGGCGGAAACTCCGATGGCGGCCGTCAGCCAGATCCCGGCCGCGGTCGTCAGCCCGTGGGTGTGCTCCTCATCCTTCCCCTTGATGATGCTCCCCGCACCGAGAAATCCAACCCCCGTCACGAGCCCCTGCAGCACGCGCGTCATGTCGCCGGGCGACACGCCGAGCTGATCGGGAATCAGCACGAACATCGCCGCCCCCAGCGACACCAGCATGTGTGTCCGCAATCCGGCCGCCTTCCCCTGCTGCTCCCGCTCGTACCCAAGCAATCCGCCGAGGACCGCCGCCACCAGCATCCGGACCGAGACGCGGGTGACCATCGCCGCGTCCGGCAGGTCCGAAAACTCTGCTGAGATCGTGTCGCGGATCTGTTCCCATACGCCGGTCATCGGATGTTCTCGCAACGGGGATCGCCCGGAGATCAGTCCTGGCCGCAATCTCAGAACAGGATGCGGCCCACGACCGAATAAATCGAATGTCGCACGGCGTCTATGGTAGGCATCCTCCGAAGGGAGGAAAGGCGACCGCCGGTGAAAAGCAAGTGCGTCCCCAATGTGGACGACGTGTCGCGTTGTACTGGCAGCTGCAGACAGGAATTTCGTGCAGCAAACTCCCCGCGACGTCGGTCAGTCGGCCTCAATCGCTCAAGTGTGATGTCGCCTGTTGCAGCGGTGTCTTTCAAGGATCGTCGGGCCGAATCGAGTCAGCATTCGATGACACATCTTCCGGCAAAAGATGCTTCGCGCTCCGCAGGTAGTACGAAAATCCGAGTGGAAGTGCTCGCATTGTGTTAGTCCTGGCGCGTTGTTCGGGAGTCATTCTTGCGATTCGCGCCGGGTCGCCGTAGACGGCTTCGCGAGAGTAGTAAGTCCGAGTGAGGCAACCTTCCACAATCACGCGCTGGCCAAGCAATGACCGCGGCCATCCACCATGATCGTCGAAGCCAACTCCCAGACCGACGCCTTCATTGACGATGATGTGACTTCCCGATTTGAAATGGCTCGTGGCGGTCCCCTCGACTCGAACCCGAGGGCCGTAAACCGTTTCATAGATCTCCGCCCTCGAACCGATCAGTGCGTCGAGATCTTCATGGGTGATCTTATCCCGAAAAGTCTTCGCCAAAGCCTCGCCACATTCCCGATTCCCGCGAAACTGCCTCTCTGGAAAGGGGCTGACATACGAGTGACCTCGTCGAACAGTGGCGACTATGGCCATGATGACTGCCACGGCGATCACGGTCGTCAGGCAGAGAAGTCGGATGGGATGCCGCATGCTGGCCCTTTCGTTCGAACCGCCGCGTGGCTGGCTACTCGACTTTCGGGACGCGCGAATTTCACCTCATCCAACGCACGAGCACTATCGGACCGCGTAGTGGTACAGCATCCAGTAGATGACCACCCCCGTCACCGAGACGTACAGCCAAATCGGGAACGTGACCTTGGCGATGCGGCGATGCCGCGGCCAGTCGGCCTTCAGCCCGTACCGAATGGTGATGATCGCGAGGACCGGCACGGCCGCCGCCAGAACGACGTGCGTCAGAAGGATCGCCAGATAGAGGGGACGCTCGGGAGCATCGGCCGGATACGTCTTCGACCCGCTCCCCGTGTAATGGTGCAGGGCGGCGTGATACGTCAGGTAGCACGCGAGAAACAGGACCGACGTGCCGAACGCGGCGAACATCGTCCACTTGTGGGCGTCGACGCGGTTGCGTTTGATGAGGATCTGCCCCACCACCAGCAACAGCGTGGCGAGCGAATTCAATCCCGCATTGACCGCCGGCAGCAAAAGAACCCAGTCGGGCGCCGTCACAGGGCGGCCTCCGGAACTTCCGCGACTGCAGGACCGGTCAACCGCTCGATCAGCGCATTGACCTGATCGAGATCCTTGCCATCATACTTCGCCTGCACGACCCCCTTCTCGTCGACCAGCAGGATGTTCGTCGTGTGCAGCACTTCCCAGCCGGGCTTGCGCTCTTCGCCTTCCAGTTCCTGAACGGGCATCAGGAAGCTCTTCATCGTCAGGCGATGGAGTTTGTCCCTGTCCCCCGTGAGGAACAGCCAGCGGTCCGGATCGGCCCCGAAACCGTCCGCGTAGTTCTTCAGAACGTCCGGAGTGTCGCGGCGCGGATCGACCGTCAGCGTCACGAGTCGCACGTCGGTGTCCTTCAGCGCTTCCTGAAGCCGCGCCATCGACCCACTGACCGTCATGCAGGGGCCTGCGCACTTGGTGAAGACGAAGCAGACGACCCACGGATGTCCGAGCAGATCGGCCTTCGTCACCGTCTTCCCGCTTCGCTCGGTGAAGGCGAAATCAGCGACCCCCTTCGGATCCCAGGTCGGCAGATCCGAGGCCGCCGCGTCGCCGTCTTTCACCACGATCGGCTTCGGCTGAGCCGGTTCGGCATCGGCTGCGGCCGGCTTTGCGGTCGGAAGCGGGGTGTCCGCCTTGCGATTGCGGATGGCGGTCACGGCCACGATCGCGACGACAGCCCAGAGGAGGCTGCCGGTCACCAGCAACGCGATGCGTACGGCGGGAGAACGAGCGGACTTCGGCTCGGCGGGAGGAGGTGCGGCAAGGCTCATCATCGGTCTCGAAAAGGCGAAGCGGGGAACACTCCTATTGTAGGGGAGTCCGCGGGGAATTGCAGGCGCGGGGGATGGGAGAGAGCGAAAAGATCCTGCGGCGCACAGCCCCGCATGAACCGGCACGCGGGGTGTGTTGCCGCAACCACCGACCGTCGCCCAGTCTCAGCCTGGCGGCTCAATCGGTGTCAGCACGCGAACCACCGGCGGGCCGATCAACAGGTCGCCCAGCACTCCGGCGACAGCATTGAAGTGGGGCGTCGCGAGGTGCGCTTCGAGCGCCGGCAGATCGCGCCAGATTTCGTAGACGACGAAATGGTCGGGCGAGTCGAGGTCGCGGCTGATGTCGTACACGGCGCAGCCCGCTTCCTTCCGCGACGCGCCGATCGACCCGCGCTTCCTGATCGCCGCCACCACCTCGTCGCCGCGACCGTCGAGGGCCTGCAACTCGACGGCCAGCGCAAACGGCTGAGCGGGATTCGGAACCTTGCTGCGGACGAGTGCGGCAATCGGGTGATCGCTCACGCGGCGGACTTCCTGTTAGTGACGTGGATGCTCTCGATGTCGGCGGTGATGGCGCGTGGCCTGCCGATGTTCCAATTCGTGGCCCGGCCTTCCAAGGCCGGGTGGAGAATTTCGTCCGGCCTTGGAAGGCTGGACTACGGAAAACACCGGTAACGCGGCCTATTCTACTCCTCCGCCCCGTCGGAAGCTTTCGGCTGAGCGGCCGGCGCCGCGGCCCGCGGCGGCCGCACGAACCGCACGCGTTCGTTGTACGACTTCAATTCGAGATACCCGTCCGCCATGTTGACGTCGAGGGAGCGAAAGCCGTTGTTCGTCGCTGCGGTCGAGTCGACCAGGCTGCGGCCCGTCGCCTTGTCGAGCAGCAGGATGTGGGCCTGCATGCGGTCGAAGTTGTTCTTGCGGCTGTACGAACGGTTGCAGAACGTCAGCACGGGCGAGTGCGACAACTGCGAGACCACCAGCGACTGGTTCTGGACGCGGGCCTTCCACAGCCGTTGCGGGTTGTCGTGGTCGAAGGCCACCACCACGCCGTTCGCCTGAATCGTCGGGATCTCCTCTCCGAAGATCATGTTCTGCCCGCGCCGCGGCTGGTTGACCAGCACGTACGTCCGCGTCTGATCCTGGAAGGCGTAGACCTCGGTCCGGTTCTTCATGTCCGATTCGGACTTGTCCCCCTGCTTTTCATCGATCTTGCCGAGGACGCGGCGGTTGCCGGTCGCGAGGTCGACCCGCTCGACCGTTCCGTCCGCTCCGTGCAGGACGACCAGGGCCTCTCCGCCGAGCAGGGTGAAACTCGATCCCATCGGGAACTCGACCCGCTCGGGGTTCCATCGGTTGGCCCCCGTCAGCGGGTCGATGGCCCGGATGGCCCTGCCGGCCGGTTTCAGCCCGAAGAGTTTCCGCGCCCCCGGTTGATCGGCCACGATGAGGTTGTCTCCGGCGACGGTCACCAGTTGCTGCCGCAGGTCGCGGACGTGCGGGGCGTCGAGTTCCTTGCCGTCGAGGGCCCGCAATGTCAGCGTGCGATCGGGAAAGACGACGAACACGACGTCGGCTGTGCCGAACACCTGAGTGCCGGGGGGGATCTCGCCGCGCGACCAGAGGTGGTCGCCGGTGAGGGGGTCGAGCAGGGTGAACTCTCGGCGGCCGTAGACGCAGACGTAACGGTCGGTGGCGGCCGCCATCATTCCGTACTGGTTGGCCTCGTCCATGCCGTTGCTGACGGGCGTCGGCCGCATCTGTTGCGGGACCCAGCGGTTGGGCTGGCGATAGTAGCCGGACGAGGCGCCGCGATTGTCGACGGTGAATGTCCACAACGCCTGGACGTCCTGCCGTTTGGAATTCCGGGCCAGCGGAGTCAGGCAATGCAGCACGTCGCGGCTGAGCACGAACAGGTTATGGCCGACGAGCCGCGTTCCGGCCCAGTGACCCTGCATGGCGCGGCCGCTGCCCCGCAGCGCGACGTTCCAGTCCTGAGCGTCGTCCGCGGCCTGGAGCGCGGTCAGCCGCTGCGTCTGCGGAGACATGCGGAATCGTCGCTCGCGAAAGTACGGAAGCGACGACAGGTTGTCGAACAGGTCCGTGTCTTCGAACTGGACATAGTTGGAGCCGAGTCGTTGCATGCGGACGTCAAAATCTCCCCAGGTGGCCACGGGAGCGGCGGGGGCGGGCAGGACTCCATTCGTTTTCAACGATTCGACGGTTTCCTTCACGGTCCGTCCATCGGGAAGCTTCACATCGGGCCAGCGGCGCTCGAGGTCGACGTATTGCTGCTCGGCGTCGCGCGGATAGCCGAACTCATTCCACAGACGCGCCAAACGCTCCTGCGCCCGGGCGGCGATCTGCGGATTGGCATGCCGCGCGAGACGCAGCAGATGAAGCTCGGCCTCCGCCCCTTGTCCGGCCGCCGCCAGGTTTTCGATCAATTGATGACGCACTTCGATCGATCGCGGATGGAACTCGAACAGGCGGCAGAATTCCCGACGTTCGGCCGGTGTTCCCTTCATCGCGGCTTCGGCCCGCTCGACGATCAGCGTCTCGAACGCTTTCCGGCTTTCTTCGTTGGCTTCGGCCCACAGGTCAGTCAGGCGACCCGACAGCCAAAGGTCCAGCCGGAGCTTCACCGGTGACGTCCCCTGCGGAACCTGCTGGTCGAGGGGCCGCTCGATGAGGGTGAGGTAGGCACGGAAGGCCCCTTCGTGATCGTTGCGGGCGTGGAGACGCTCGGCATTCAACCGCTGCTGAAGCAGCTTCTCGGATTCACTCTGGACGAATCGGGCGAGCTCGGCGGCTTCGTCGTCGTGCGCATGGAAGTCGGACCGGATGACGGCCGCGAGGCTGTCTACCATGTTGCGGCGGAATCGCGTGTGATCGGCGGGATCCAGCGAGGCTTCGGGAACCTGGCGCAGACGTTCCAGCGCGAACGGATAGTCCCGCTTCAGGAGGGCGATGTCGGCCTCGCGAAGCAGCGCCCAGGCGTCCTTCGGGTCCTTGGCCTTCCGTCGCGCGATCTCGGCATCAATCGCCGAGCGTTGCTCGAACGCCGTGAGCCCTTCCGCACTCAGCGAGAGGAGCAGCCCGCGGTACATCGCGAGATTGCCGAGAGCCGGCGCGCCGCTCGGAAGGTACGACTTCGAAACCGTCGTTCCGTCGCGAATGCTGAGCGTCCAGAGCTGCCCCGAGCTGAGGGGGACATGGTACTGCTCGCCGACCGCCACGCCGTAGCCGGCCGGTCGACCGTCCGCCTCTTCAAAACCCTTCGTCCAGATGAGGTCGCCGTTGGTCAGGTTGAAGGCCTGCACATTCTGTTTGCCGACGACGACCACGCGGTCGCCGAACACGCCCGCGACATACAGCCCGTCTTCCTTCGGCTTCTTCCAGGCGAGACTTCCATCCGCCAGATGGAGGCACACCAGCACGGGATCTTCGGTCGGAGCATAGACGACGTAGTTCCCTGCGATCATCGGGGCGCAGGGCGACCATTGCGTGTTGAGCTCGCCGGCCGGCGTGACCGTCATCCCGTTGAAGTTGCGGTTCTGCGTGTGCGGCTGCACGTCCGAATAACGATGAGCCCACAACAGGCTGCGGCGCGTCCGGTCGACCGCCACGAGCCAGCCGACCGTCGTGGGACAGATCGCAATCCCCTGGCTGGCCGCGACCGGGGCCACCCAGCGGCGGCGGGTGAAATCGTTCTCGATTTTCGCGTCGGCCACGGCCAGGAGCTGCGACCAGATCGGCTTGCCGATGAGGGCATCGATCACGTGAAGGCGGATCTCGTTCGAGTCCTCTCCGACCGCCAGCAACTCCTCCCCATCCGGAAGCGGAGCACCAAAAAAGAACGTCCCGGCCAGCGGCAGATCGAACGGCTCGCGCATCTTTTCACCGCCGATTTCCCACAGCGGGCGGCCCGATTGCAGGTCGTACGCGGTGAGACGGTTCGAACCCCAGTCGCGGCCGAACGGATCGGGCGGGCCGTTGTTGCCGTTCCACCAGCCGTAGTTCTGCTCGCTCCGCGAAAGGACCGCCAGCTTCTCGACGAGGTACAGCCGGCGGGCATCGGCGGCGGGCGTGCCGAAGTTGCCATCCCGGAACAGCAGGCTGATGAGAGGGCTCTGGTCGCCTATTCCCTGGCCGTAGGAATTCATGAAGACGCGGCCGCCGAACATGTTGAACCGCATCATGCCGTTTTCGTCGGTCTGCCCCGTCATGCCGCTGAGGATTCCCTCGGCGGGGACCTTCTCGCGCGACTCCCACAGCACCTTCCCCGTGGTGACGTCGGCCACGGCGAAGCCGCGCAGCGTGCGGAAGACCGCTTTGTCATCCATCATGATGGGGAAGAGGGCGGGAATCGTTGCCTTTTTCTGGTCCCCCATCTCGTCGACGAGCGTGGCGATCTGATCGCGGACGGAGAGGCTGGCGGTGAGGGGGAGCGACCAGCGTGGCAACAGCAACGGTTCGCCTCCCGTCGCAACGCCCGTCCGCGAGGCCGAGCCCTGGAAGACCGGCCATTCCTCCAGCGACGCGTCGAGACGGCTCGGCGTCAGCGGGGCGGTCTTCCACCATTCCTCCGGGGAGACGCGACGTCCGGCGATCTGAACGTCGCCCCCGTCCGCCTTGAGGGCCGCCAACTGCTGCTGAGCGGCTTCCGGATCGCGTGACAACTGGAGGGCCGCGGCCGCTCGCAGCTTCCACGCCGCCCCTTCCGTGAGGGGCGAACCGGCCGTCAGCAGTTGCCGATACCAATCGGCCGCGAGATGCGCCTCACCGCGCGAGTAGGCCAGTGCGGCCAGTCGGTCGGCCGCCTGCTGCCCGGCGTGAGTGTAGAAGTATCGCGTGGCCGCTTCGGCCAGCCCGTCATGCGAGTCGCCCGAGGCCCCCTGCAGAAGGTGACGCGCCTGGGCGCCGTACTTCAACTCGTACTGGTCGCGGGCTTCCTTCGGGAGGCTTCCCAGGATGCGATTGGCTTCGAGGCGGACCGAAACCCAGCGGCCGTCGGGTCGGTGGACGAGCGAGTCCTGCGGCTGGTCGAGAATCGATTGGAGGAGGTCGATCGTCGCCCCCCAGTTTTTCTCGTTGAGGGCTCGCTGGACGAGTTTCATCCGGCGAGACTGAGTTCCATCGTGCGGGGCGCGGGCGTCGATCGGGTCGCGGGCGGTG
This sequence comes from Planctomycetaceae bacterium, assembly GCA_020850695.1. Lineage (GTDB taxonomy): Bacteria > Planctomycetota > Planctomycetia > Planctomycetales > Planctomycetaceae > JADZEF01. The sequence continues at coordinate 43,666 of JADZEF010000098.1, forward strand.
GCATCTCCGTTGGCGGGTTTTTTGGCTTCCGGCGCGGCGGGTTCTGCCGCGGCGGGGGGACGCATGCCCCCGGGAAGGAGCCTGCGGATGAGGGCCCCGAGCGGGTTCGGCTTCGCGGCGGGCTTGGCCTCTTCCTCCGCGTCGGCGGGCTTCTCTTCCTTCGCGTCGGCCGGCTTGGTGGGCGGATCAGTTTTCTCGGCCGCGGGACCGAACGGATCGTCCGCAACCTTCTTCGCCGGGTCGGCGTCAGGGCGACGCCGATTCGTTGGCTTCCGGGGCGCCGCCGGTTTGCTTTCAACCGCTTCGGACTTCTGTTCCGCCTTGTCCCCATCGTCTTCCGCCGACGAGGGTGCCGTCAGGCCGAAGAGTCCGATGCCGGCGACCAGGCCGGCCGCCCCCAGCATCATCCCGAGAGAACGCCGAATGCTCAGGCGGTAAACAGGCATTTCCAGAAACTCGCGCGAGGGGCGAAGCGCTGCTCATCCGGAGAGACGCGGTCACGGGCCGCATCTCACACCCGGACAGTATACCCCGCGGGAGAAACGAAAGCCAAAAATGCCCCTGAATGGATCGCCGCACGCTCGGAAGTCGGGCGGTCACTCCGCTTATGGCAGAAGTTTTTTTCCAATCGCCCCGCGACACGACGTCGGACGTCTGCCGGGCGAAAGCCAACCGAACTCGATCGGATGATGAGGGCCGCGTCGGCCCCGCTCCCCGCCCGACGACTCACGCCGCACGGCGGCGGCGAAGCATCTTTTCCCGCAACCGCTGCATCCCGCGGTTCGAGCGGTCGAAGTCCTGGGCCTTCAGCTGGAAATACTCGGCCACGTGCTGGTGAGGAAGAATCAGGAATTGCTCGGCCTCGATCCCCCTTACCACCGACTCGGCCACGTCTTCCACGCTGATGGCCGAGACGTTCAGGTACTGGTGGATCGAGTCGGAATGATCGATCATCGCCGTCGACACGGCCATCGGGCAGAGGCACGAGACGCGGATCCCGCTCCGGCCGTATTCGATCGCCAGCCACTCGGCGAACGCCAGGTCGGCGTGCTTCGTCGCCGCATATCCGGCCGATCCGATTTCCGTCAGCAGACCGGCCGCGGAAACCGTCTGCAGCAGATATCCGCTTCCCTGGTTCAGCATGGCGGGGATGACCGCGCGGGCCGCATACACCCGCGACATCACGTTGACATCCCACATCCGCTGCCAGTCGGCGTTCGAAGCTTCGAGGCCCCCTTTAACGGTGATGCCGGCATTCGAGCAGAAGAGATCGATCGCGCCGAATTCGGCCAGCGTACGCGAGACGAGCGACTGCACGTCGGCTTCGTTGGACACATCGCAGCGAATGGGAAGGCCGGAGCAGGCCGCGGCCGCGTTTTCGGCCGCCGGGAGGTCGAGGTCGGCAATGACGAGGCCTTTGAGGCCCTCCGCCGCAAAGCGTTCGCACAACGCACGGCCGATGCCTTGGGCTCCCCCCGTGACGACGGCCACTTTGCCCGCAAGCTGCATAATCCGCCTCCCTGCGTCGCAGCCGTAAATCCTGCCCGCTCAACGCGCGAGCGACGCGGCTGCCGGTCGTTGAAAACGTCCTTCCGTCATCGGACGTTCATCGACCCGAAGCCATTTCCCGCTTCATCCAGAATGCGGGGTCCCGCAGAGATTAACAGGCCGACAGCCTTTCACCAATTGCAATTTCGGCAGTTGAGAGGAATTCCTCATCGCCGAGTCACCTGGACCATTGGGCGGCGGGGCGGTCGTCCACCGCGTCCGCCTCGTGGTGATTTCGTTCGTACGACAGGTTGTTTCCGCCGTCGACCATCGCGGGTAACATCCAGTCAGGTGCACGGGATCGTTCCAACGGATTGATACCGATGACGACGCCTGACTCACGCGTGCCGAAGGGCACTCCGCATTCCCGGCCCGCAGCGTTGAAGCCCGCGGGCGAATCGCCCGCACGGCCCACCTCTCCCGAGGCCCGTCCGACCTCACATTCGCATCCCATTCACGCGCCGCCGGCTGCCGCGTCGGCACCCTCTGGCGGCAGTCCAGTTCCCGCCGCCATGCCGGACGCGGCATCGCGCGTTCCACTGGCGTGGATGCTGGTCTGCGGGCTCGGCGGTTTTTGCGTCTGTCTCCTGCTCGTCGTGGGGGTGATGGGCTGGTGGATGCTGCGGGGCAAAGGTCCGAACGAGACGGCGCCGAAGGGGGGCGCTACGGCTTCGGGAACACAGATCGTCCAACCGGCGGCCCAGGGAGTCGGTCCGAATGCCAATGTTGCCAACGGCAAACCGTTGGACGGGGGAGCGGTCCCTGGACAACTTCCCGGGATCTCGGCCGTCGAACCGATGCCCGTTCCCCCACCGATGGGAGACGCGAAAGCCCTCCAGCCGGAAGCTCTGCTGCTGGAGATCGCGGCCGATGTGGCGAAGAAGGCGGAAGGGGCCGGCGCACCCCCGGACATCCGGCCCGGCAAGGTCTCGGTGCTTGGAACTCAGGGAACGCTCGATTCCCTGAACGCGCCGATGAACCTGCCGAAAGGGCTGCTTCCCTTCCTGCAGGGGCTCGACCTGCTCCACTCGCTGCAACCCGCCAAGGCCATCGCGAAGTTCGATGAGGCGATCCAGGCCGACGCCGAGAACTCGCGGTTCTACACGGCCCGCGGCGCCGCGCAGGTTCTCACGGAGAAAATGGATCAGAGCCTTCCCGACCTGCAGCGGGCGATGAAACTCGACCCGAAGAATGTGCTCGCGAGCCGCCTCACGCGGCTGGCGTATCTCATGATGGGAGACCAGCTGAAGGCGTCGAAGTTCCATGGGCACGGCGGCCACGCCGAAATCGACTTCCTGATTACCGAGGTCGGCGTCCCCTATGGAAATCGAATCATCGCGGCCCGCGCCGGTCTCAAACCGGAAATTCATGACCAGATGAAGGCCGCCGCATCGCTGCAGAAGCTTCCCACACTCATGCGGCTCGTCGCGACCTCGTTTCGGACGAGCGACGAACAGTCGTCCCAGGCGCTCTTCGCGCTCGGCGTCGCGCAGTTCAACGCCAGCGATTTCCCCGCCGCACGCCGTTCGTTCGAGGCGGTGCTTGTCAAATATCCGTACGACTGGACGAGCCGTTATTACTACGCCCGCTGCGTGCTCGAAACCGGGGACCCCGAGGCGGCCCGCAACGAGTTGACGTACCTGCTGTGCTGGGCGCGATTCCTTCCCGAGGCGTTCGTGGCGCGGGCCCTCTGTGCGGCGCGGCAGAATGACCTCAAGCGGGCCGAAAAGGATCTGGCGACGGCGAAGCGACTTGATCCTCTCAAAGCCGCGGAGGCTGAGAATGCGGTCGCCCAGGCGCGGGCGAACCCCGCCGCGGCCGGCGAGGCGGCGGACGTCGCCGCGTGGGACAAGCTCCTCGAGGACGCGAAGCGGAACGTGAAGTTCGATGACCTCGTCGCGTCCGCCCTGTCATTGCGCCAAAGCGTCGACGCCCGCCGCCGCCGGTGGGACGAGATCTATCAGGATCGTCTCTTCGAACTGATGTCGGCCGCGCGGGCCAATCCCGGCAACGCCGACCGCACCGCGGACGTAGCCGAGTTCCTGCGAGAGAACCATCGTGTTCGCGGGCTTCAGGTCGCTCCCAATGGAAGCCAGCACTTTTTCCGCCGGCAGACGCCGGAGACATCGCGCGACGAGATCGAGCTGGCCTACGCACTGGCCGAAGAAGGACTTCAGAACAACCCGAAGCACCCCCGAAGCTGGGCCATCAAGTCGGCCATTCTGCTGCACACTTATGGCCGTCTGACCGAGGCGGAGAAGTCGGCCGAGTACGCCATCCAGTTCGACCCGAAACTCATCGCCGGGCATATGGCGCTGTCCGACTGCTACAAGGAGTACTCGACGCGGCTGCGCGAACGGGCCGCCGCATTGCGAGCGCCGAAGCCGCAGACCCGCTCGGTGCGGATCGTCGATTCGAAGGGCAACTACGTCCGCACCGACAGCGAAACGTACTACGTCCCCGCCTCGCCCGCCGAACTGGCGGCTGCGGCCGAGTGCGACCGGCAGGCGGCAATCTACGAGCAGAAGGAGCAAGTCTGCCTCAACAACGCGCTGGCGGCTGCGAAGGGGACGAAGCAGGAGCCGTTCTATCAGGCGCTGATGCTGTATCTGCGGAAGGATTACCAGGGCGCCCGTGGGTGGCTTGAGAAAGCCGTCGCCCAGAATCCCGAAGACCCGGCGATGCGGCATCGGCTGGCCAACTGCCTCGAAATGCTCGATCTGAAGGACGAGGCGACCGAGGAGCTGGCCCGGGCGATCAACCTGCAGCAGACGACGGGCGAAGTGTGGCTGGCCGTGGCCTGGACCAAGCTCGAGCGGACATCGTGGGACGATGCCGCCGAGGCCGTGAAGCGGGCTCGATCGCTCGACCCGTCCGATGCGCGGGCGGCGGCGTTCCAAAGCATCCTCGAAGAGTCCGGCCGGAAGGACGCCACCGGCAGCCTGGGGGCGGCAGTCGCGGCACTGGCCCAGGAGGAGGCCCGGGCCCGCTCGAACCAGAGCACGTTCCTCCCGACTCAGGGGACCGGGCAGATCCTGTCGCCGGAAGATGCCGGGTTGACGATCATGCTGCGGTTGCGAGTCGCCCGCATGGTATTCCAGTCGAAGCCCGAGATCGCGGCCGAGTGTTACCTGGGCAATGTGGCGCTCGAACCGCGGCTGAGCGAATGGAACCTCGCGAAGTCGGTCGAGTCGGCGATGTTGCCGTTTCCCGATCGCGACGCCAAACAGATTCCCGCCCCGCCGCCTCTTGTGGCGATCCTCAAGAACAATCGCATCTTCGCCGGGCAGGTGCTGCTGAATGCGAAGCGGGTGGCCGCTGCGGGAGTCCACTTCGCCGCCGCCGAGAACTTCGCCAACCTGCTGCCCGCGGGGGGAACTGCGTATCTGGAATTCGAGTTGGAGCCGCCGTACGTCCCCTTCCGCGTCTCGTCGATGCCGATGTACGTGAAGGTGGTGAACGGCGCGGCCCTCATTCAGCAGAAGCGGCTCGCCGAGGCGCGGGTCGAACTGCAGCAGGTGCGGTACTACCTGGCAAATCGTTCGCAGGAACAGCGCGAGATGAAGGACGACCCGATCCCCGCCATGTACGAGCGTCTGGCCCCCGCGGTGGGATTGCGCTAACGGGCGCAACATCGTCAGCCGGTCGAGTCGGTCGCGTCTGAGGAGTGCGGTTCGAAGCGTCGGCATAACGCTGCGTAGTCCTCGGCGGTGTCGAGGTCCACCAGGATTGAAGCCTCCTGAATCTCGAGTTCCACGACGTCCCTGATCCGCTCCTTCACCAGCCGATTCAAACCGGCGTCGGGCGGCAAGCGGAAGACGTCGTCGACGAGATCCCAGCGGAAGAGGGTGGGATGTCCGCGCCGTCCGGCATGCGTCGGAATCAGAATCGCGGGACGCTCGTGCTGCCAGCGCGCGACCAATTGATTCGTGACGGCGGCGTCGAGCGTCGGATGGTCGGCCGGGATGAGGATCCAGCCGTCGTCGGAATCTGGATGATGCCTTTCCTCAATCGCCCGCAGCGCGTGCTCGATGCTGACGCGCATCTCGGGGGGCTCGGTGTCCGGGATGACAGTTGTGGCCCCGGCCGCGTGTGCGGCTTCGATCAGCGGCGCATCGTTCGGCCGGACGACGACGAACCGCTCGACGATCGCCGGAAGATCGAGTGCCGCAAGGAGTCGTTGAAGCACCGTCTTCCCGCCGAGGGGGAGCAAGAGCTTCGGCCGCCCCATCCGGCGACTGTGCCCCGCAGCGGGTATGACGGCGAAGAGTCGGCCGGACATGGGAATGGCTCGGGGAAAAGGGAATAAGACCGTCGTCGTTTGATTCGCGAGGTCCGCATCTATTCGAGGACGCGCCAGGGACATCCACTCCATCTTTCTATGGCGCATTACCGGCGGGTGTTCCGCTTCGTAGCCTGGCCTTCCAAGGCCGGGCGCGAGGTTTTGTCCGGCCTTGGAAGGCCGGACTACGGAAAACGCGGCGGTAACGCGCTCTAATGGAATGGAATTCTTTCTCCCGATCAACCAGAATCGAGAGGGAGGCGGGATGCGCCGCTTGCGGAGCAAGAGGGGGGCTTCTTTTTCCCCGCCATTCGGCCGACTCGCACTTCTGGCGTCGCCATGCCGTCACTTGCACTCTCTCCGGTATGGCGCGGCGTGTCACTCGCCGCGAGATACCGCTCGATTCTGCTGGCAGCCCTCCTCGTCTCCCTTCCAGTGGCGAGCCGCGCCGCAGACGGAGACGGCAACCCTGCGGCGATCGACTTCACGCTGGCCGACATCGAGGGCAAAGCCGTTTCCGGGGCATTGCGAACCGTCGATGCGGTCCGGGTCGAGTTGTCCGGCACGCCGTCCGTGGTCGTGTTGACCGACCGCATTGTGCGTTTGGCGCGGACCAAGCCGGCAGTTTCCGCGTTCGAGAAGCAGCCTGCGGTGCTGCTGGCCAATGGAGACCGGCTGGCGGTGCGGGTGCGGCGAATGACGGAGGAGGTCCTGGAGGCGGATTGGCCTTCGGAGGGGTCGGGGAAGGTTCGAATTCCGCTGGAGACGATTCGCGGCGTCATCGTGACCGCGCCGGAGTCGGTCGAGAGGCGATGGACGCTGGACGGACAGCTGACGCGCTGGCGCGAGAACTCCGACATCGTCATGCTCGCACGCGGCGATCGTCTTCCGGGCGAGATGATCGGGTGGACGGGAGACGCGCTGACGCTGAAGGGAGCGGCGGGCGATGTCTCGCTGGAGCGGGCCCAGATCCTCGCGATGGGATTCAGCGCCTCGCTGACGAGCTTTCCGAAAGTGGAAGGCCCGAGACAACTGGTCGTGCTGACCGACGGATCGCAGATCGTGATGACGGGGCTCAAGTTCGCCGAGGGGCATCTCAACGGACGTGCGGCCTTTGGGGCCGATCTGAGCTTCTCGATTGAGTCGATCGCGTCGATTCGATTCCTGGGCGGGCGCATCCAACCTCTGTCCGACCTCACGCCGACGAATTTCCGCCACACGCCGTTCGTCTCGGGAACCTGGAAGGCGGGTATCGACCGGACCGTGCTCGGACGTCCGCTACGACTGAGGGGGGGCGAATATCCAAAGGGGCTCGGCATGCACAGCCAGAGCTCGATGACCTACGCGATCGACGGCGAGTACGAGTCGTTCCTGGCAACGGTCGGCATCGATGACGAGACTCAGGACCGGGGAAATGTCGTCTTTGCGGTGGAGGTCGACGGGAAGCGCATCGCCGCCACGTCGCCGCTGCCGGGAAGCGCCTTGTCGCAAAAGATCGGTCCCCTCGACCTCCGCGGCAAACGCAGCCTGACGTTGCACGTCGAGTTCGGCGAGCTGGGAGACATCCAGGACCATGCCGACTGGTGCGACCCGGTGCTGGTCCGAGCGAAAGGCAGCGAATCGCCGGCGAGGGATTAGGCCGTTCATGACGTTCGCGAAATGCCGCGGCATGAACATGACGGTTCGTTCACTTTTCCCGCTTCAACCCTTCCACATGCGGATGAACTTAACCTGAATTCCCGGCTCAGCCCCCTTTTCGAGTTTTGTGCGCGACCGATAAGATCGTGAGAGGACAGAGACAGGTGAGGCATTGGTCTGCCGACACGGGCCGGGATTCCTGCCGAACTTTCCTGCTCCGCCTGAATCTTTCAACCCGCAAATCATGCCGGGTCGATGGGACGAGACGGCGCCCTCTGTCTGATGAGCGGAATTGACGGGCCCGTGGCCAGACCTGACGGAGACTCAATCAATGCTGACCCGCAACCTCGCTTTCGCCACAGTGGCTTTCGGACTGGCGGCCCTGTCGTCGGTGGCGTGCCAGGCGCAGAGTTCGAGCATGTTCGGCGGGCGCGGTCCGACCAGCGGAACGTCCGGCATCCGAGGTTCCGCCAGCAGCGCGTATGGTCTCAGCAGCGGCAATTCGCCCACCAGCGGGTTTTCAGCAACGCAAAGCGGATTCGGTTCGTCGGACAGCCTGTCGCCGTTTGGAGTGCAGCAGTTCGGCACGAGCCAGATGGGTGCGGCGGGACTGGCCCGCACCTCGGGGGCGAATGGATTTCAGGGAACCAATGGTGCGGCGAACGGTCAGACGGCCCGGTATGGCGTGGGCAACACGCTCGGGCGTCTGGGACAATCGGGACTTGGTCGACAGGGGTTGAACCGGCAAGGGTTCAACGGTCAGAACCGCAATCGCAATAACCAGGGGCAGAACCGGCAGGACGACTTCGCGAACTCGCAGGTTCGCATTCGCCCGCAGGTGTCTTTTCCCTACAGCGAACGGGAGAACCTTGCGGTGAACACGGCTCTGGCCGGTCAGTTCGACCGGATTGGAAGGAGCAATCCTGAGTTTGCCGGCATCCAGTTCACGATGGATTCGCGAAGCGAGGTGACCTTGAGCGGCACCGTTCCCCGCGAGCACGCCGGACGGCTGGCCGCGGCCCTTGTGCGGTTGGAACCGGGCGTCCGCTCGGTCCGCAATGAATTGACAGTCGTCGTCCCACGGTGAGAGCCGAGCTGAGTGTCCCGGTTCTCCTGCCACCCTCAGACGATCGCTGCGGCGATCGCGTTGGAGAGCCGGGCGAGGTAGCGGCCGTGCGGTTCCATGGGCTGCGTCGTGAGGATGACGGCCCACACCTGGTGCTCGGGGTCGATCCAGAAGACGGTTCCCGTCGCTCCCCAGTGGCCGTACGTGTGCGGGCTGAGGAGATCGCCGAAGTTCTCGCTGTGAGCCGGCCAGTTGAGCCGCCACCCCAGTCCCCATGGCTTGCAGCGGCGATCTTCCTCGGGGACGTCGCGCATCGGTTCGAGCTGGTTGCGGACTGCCGCATCGACGGTCGCCGGGCTGAACAGCGTCCGGTCGCCAATGCGGCCCCGATTGAGCATCAGGGCGGCGAACGTGCCGAGGTCGGCCGGAGTCGTCAGCAGGCCTCCCCACGGAGCGCCGAGCATCCGCCAATAGCGGCTGTTCCAGTTCCAGTCGTGGGCGGTGGTCTGATCGGCCGGAACGCGGATCTCGGGGACGCGAGCGATCCGGGGCGAGGTCCCCTGAAACCAGGACTCCGGAGCGCCGAGGGCGGTGTCGTGCATGCCCAGCGGTTCGAAAATTTCCTCGCGCAGGAACTGCGGGCATGAGCGTCCCGAGACCCGCGCGATAATTTCGCCCAGCAGTGCGAAGCCCATGCTTTGATATTGGACGCCGCGGCCGGGGGCGAAGGCCGGTTCGCAGTCGCAGGTGTCTTCGACGAAGGCATGGAGGGGAGCTCCCGCCGCCCGCAACTGGCGATTGTTGGGGAGCATGTCCGGGAGGCCGGACGTGTGGGTGAGGAGGTGGCGGATGGTTGTCGCGTACTTGCGTTCGCCGCCGAACTCGGGAATGAACTCGTGGACGCGCTCGCCCAGCAGCAGTTGCCCGCGCTCGATGAGCAGGCAGGCCCCCATCGCGACAATCGGCTTGGTGATCGACGCGATGAGGAAGATCGCGTCGTCGCGGATCGAGGCGGGGGCGTCCGCCAAGTGTTGTCGGCCGAAGAGGGCGGGCTTCGTCATCCGGTCGCCGCGTCCGACCACCACGCCGGCCGAAGGGAGCAGATCGCGGTCGCACCAGTCGCGAACCAGTTCGAGGGCCGCAGCCCACCGCTCGGGGTGCAGACCGACCGCTTCGGGTGAATCCATTGCCAGCATGGGATGCGCCTACGGAAGAGCAAGCGGCGCGCAGGTTCCGATTCGGACATCCGCATCGGCCCTGGGCGCTCCCCCGCATCATGCCGCACGCGGCATCCGTCGTCGAGCAAACCGCTGTGTGCTGACCAGCCTCGCCAACCCTTTCCCCATCAACGCCAGGGGGACGCAGAGGAAAAGAGTTGCCCGCGAATGGCGCGAAGAAACGCGAATGAAAGGCAGGGATACAGTAGAGGACGATGAGGAAGTCAGAAGCAGGGATAGATGCTGTGGAGATTCGATCGAATGGCTTCGCTCTGCACTCTGAAATTTGTCTTGGCCTTTATTCGCGTCTCTTCGCGCCATTCGCGGGCAAATCTTCGGTTCTTCGAGGCACCAAAGAGGGGGCGAGGGATTCCATCGACCATCCCTCTGGTGAACAAAGTCTGGACGATTCTGGACACCGGATTCGATCGGCAGTGGCGTCTTCAATGGTCTGCGGTCGTCGATCGCAACCGCGCCGCGCTGATCAACGCTTCGAGTTGCGGGCTGGTTTCGACGTTTCCGATAGGGTGCACCATGCGGTAGAGCGTGTCGATCAATCGCTGCGTCACTTCGGCGAGGTGGGTCTCCAGCAGCACTTTCGTCTGCTGGATGATCTCGCGGCGGCGATTGATCTGCCGGGCGGCCTCGCGGACTCCTTCGGAGTTGAGTCCGCCCCCGTGGCCGAAGGTGCTGTAGAGTTCGTCCCAGTCGTCGGGGCTCCAGCCGGTGAAGAGCCGCGGGGATTCGGTCGCGACCTCGGAAACCGCGGGATTCGTGCGTCTGTCAAAGTCTTGCGGCGACGTGCGGACCCACGCATCGGCCTCGGCGGGCGCCGCGGCGGCGAAGGCATCCCCCGACAGTTCGGCGAGTGAGACATCGAATGCGGCCGCCACTTTCTCGAGTGTCTGAAGGTGCGGACGAGATGATTCGCCCGCGAGAAGTTGTGACGCCGTCGTGCGGGAAATGCCGGCGGCCCGCGCCAGACTTCCCGCTCCCCATCCGCGCGGAAGGCACCGCGCCCGGACCTTCCGTGCGAGCGCCGCCGCCTGCTCGTTTTCCCTGGTCATTGTGCACCTCGCTCCAAGGGCTGAAGGGAAAGCCGTTTCCAGCGATCTGAACAAAATTGAACAAATGATACAGTTCGATATTGAATAATACTGTACTAAAGAATACAATTTCTCCTGTCGCGAGTCAAACGCAGGGACGACCCGCAGGAAGCTCGACTCGCGGTGGCATGCAGGCCGTGCGGCGGCATGGACGCCTTTGGACGGGGTTTCGTCAGGACGACTGGATTGGGCAGGGAAGCCCGCCCCGCTGTCGCATCGCTCGCCCCCTCTCCCTTCTTTCCCCCCTTGGGAGCACCACGATGGTTCGCAAAGTTCGACTCGGCTCTGACGACACACACGCGGATCTGGATCCCTCCCCCCGCCGCGCCGACTTCGACGATCTCGACGACCTGGTTCTCGACACCGCGCCCGACCGCCCGAAGGGGCGGGAGCGTTCGGAGCGGAAGTCGACCTCGCGGCGCTCGACGCGTCCCGGGCCCGACACTGACCGCCGGCATCTCGCGGACGCCGACTGGATCAACGACCCGGCGGGCTGATGGTCGACTTTTGCTTGGCCGGTGGGAAACAGCCGAATGCCGAAATTCAAATGTCGAAGGAATTGTCGACATTCCAAATTCGAAGAGTCGCGGCCCATGCCTTTCGTCATTTTGGGGTTTCGATTTTCCTTAGACATTTGAATTTCAGCCTTCGGGTTTCTTCTCGTCTGCTCCGTCCGTCTCTTTCCACGCCGCAGCCGTTGCGGCGTTTTTCGTCCCCCCCGAAGGTGTCGCCATGACTCAGGCCGAGCTTCGCAAGCAGATCTCGATCTTCATCACGCTGTCGGACTGGAAAGCGATTCGGCAGGAAGCGGCGCGGCGTCAGATCCCCATGACCGAGCTCTGCCGCCAGTGGATGAGCCGCGACCTGCAGAAGTTGCGGAGCGATCGCGCGGCGAACGCCATCGACGCATCACAGAGCGAGTCCTGATGGCCGGAAGAATTGATCGTTGGTCATTGTTCGTTGGTCATTGATCATTTCCAGATGACCACTGACCAATGATCAACGACCAATGACAAATCGTCTTCAGGTTTTGCGACACCCTGACAGCATCCTCGTCGTCCGCGAGCCCCACCATGAACGCTTCTCACCCCGACAAGCCGCCGCGACGCCGCTACCCCAGCGACATCTCCGACCGCACCTGGGGCCGCATGGCCCGGCAACTGCCGGCCGATCCGCCGCGCGGCCGAAAGCGCAGCACCGATGTCCGTGAAGTCGTCAACGGCATCAACTACCGCTGGACCACCGGCTGCACCTGGCGGATGCTCCCGCACGACTTCCCTCCCTGGGAGACCATCTATGGATACTTTCGACGATGGATGCGCGACGGCACCCTTCGCCAGCTGCGCGAGATCTTGATCCGCCCGCACCGTCCCACGGCGGCAGACGTCGCCGAGCGCGAAGTCGCACCGCATTCGCACCATGAATCGCCCGAGCGAGCCGATCTGCGGATCTGGTCGCCGGACGACGTGTCGAACCCGGAAGGATCACGCGATGCGAAGCTTCCTTCCGCGATCGAACCGCCTCCGGATGTGGCGTAACATCGCGTGATTGCAGAGGCGAACGATGGACAGATTGATGGGGCGGGCGTATGGTTTTCCGTGGATCGAGTCTGTCGCCGCAACTGCTTTCACAAAGCGTGATTTGCATTGCGGCGTCCGTCTCGCCCCATTGACGACAGGACGAGGCTCCTCGAATAATGCCTTCGCTCAGGACGGGGCTGAACTTCCGGCACGGATCGACGCATTTCATTTTCCCGGATTTTTGGGTTTTGACATTTTTTCGGACGCAAGGTGGGGGCCAAAACGGTATAATCTGCGGCTCGAATGGGGTGGAACGGTCTCCACTTCTGGTTCTCCCGGAGAGTAGGGATGCTGTCGTTGAGAACCGTTCGGGCCAGGCGGCCCCACGCTGTGTCCGGCCGGGGTAATGAAGACGTTTGCGAGACAAGCAGTATCGCCGGCGTTTCCCCCTTTCAGGCCAAGAGGAGCCTTCGGGCGTTCTTCTTTCCAGGCCTGTTGACCGAGACAGCTATTGCCCGTTTCGTCTCACGAGTGCTTCGGCTCGCAGACGAACGATTCGTTCCCAAAGACGCCGCCGTGCTCCACGATTCACGCCTGCTTCGCGACTCTTCCGTGTTCGATTCGATTGCGCTCGCTCTTCGTTCATTTTGCAGTGTTCTGCCGCCGGCCTTTCGGCGGGCCCTGTTTTCGTCGGAACGGCCAATGGCGCCGTTCTTTCGACGGCTGGCGCCCGTAGCGGTTCCTCGTGTGGGGGTTCCCCCGCGAACGGGGGACGCCTTCGGAGGCCGGCATCGCCGTTAAGCGACGCGTCGATTTTCTGGCACACGGGATCGACCGCCACCCCGGGACCACCGTTCTTTCAGGACGGGCCGTTCCGATCCGGCGAGACCTCCCGTCCCGCGAAGACACACCGTTCGTTGAAGCACTTTCACTAATTCCGAGTTTCCAGGAGCTGTCACCTTTCGCATCCGATGCCACGGCCCCCTGCGGCCTAGGTTTTCATCGTGCCGCTATCGTCCGGCGGCTTCGTATGCGAGTGGATCGACCTCTCCTTTTCGTGCAGGGACGTACGACCGACTCATCGGTACCGACAAGGGAGTCCTTCTGTGGACCACGCTGAACCCGACGTTCAAATTCTCATCGCCGACGCCCGCAAGCGGGGGTATCTCACCTTTCAGGCAGTGGACAAGTTCCTGCCCGACGAAGGGGGCGATCCGTCCCTCATCGACCAGATCGTCACGGCCGTCGATGAAGTCGAACTGAAGGTCATCCACGATCCGACCATCCCGCAGGTCTCGAACTACGAGAGCAACTCGACCGTCCCGACGAACCTCCTGCCGCCGGAAACGCAGGCCCTCTCGTCGCGCGACCCGATCCGTATGTACCTGAGCCAGATGGGGAACATCCCCCTTCTGTCCCGCGAACGCGAAATCTTCCTCGCCAAGCAGATCGAACTCACCCGCAAGCGGTTCCGCCGCAAGATCCTCGAATCGGATTTCGCCCTCCGCATCGCAGTCGACACCCTCGAGAAGGTCTTCGCCGGCGAACTCCCGTTCGAGCGCACGCTCCGCACCTCGGAAACCGAGAACGTCCGCAAGGAGCAGATTCTCGGCCGCATGCCGCTCAACCTGAAGACGCTGAAGACGCTCCTCGATCTCAACGTCGAAGATTTCCGCTCGCTCCGCGACCCGGAAACGACGAAGGAAACGCGGGCCGAGATCCGCCGCCGGATGCTGCTCCGCCGCCGCAAGATGGCCCTGCTGTGCGAAGAGCTCAGCCTCCGCACGCAGCGGCTCCAGCCAATCATGAAGCGGATGGCCCAGGTCGCCGACCGCATGATCGAGCTCGAGAAGCACATCACGCACTCGAAGAACACCCCGCGCCGTCCGAACGATCACCGCCGCGCCAACGACACCGAAATCCTCCGCCGTGAGCTCGATGAATTCGTCGAGATGACGCTCGAAACGCCGGCCGAGTTCAAGGCCCGCAACCAGGACATCTGCCGCCGCTTCGCTGACTGGACCGAAGCCAAGCAGCACCTCTCGGGCGGCAACCTGCGTCTCGTCGTCTCGATTGCCAAGAAGTACCGCAACCGCGGCCTCAGCTTCCTCGACCTGATCCAGGAGGGGAACGCCGGCCTGATGCGGGGCGTCGAGAAGTACGAATATCGTCGCGGGTACAAGTTCAGCACCTACGCGACGTGGTGGATCCGCCAGGCGATCACCCGGGCCGTGGCCGATCACGCCCGCACCATCCGCATCCCGGTCCACATGTTCCAGAGCATCAGCACGCTCAAGGCGAAGAGCGAGCAGATCCGCCAGGAAACCGGCCGCGACCCGAGCATGGAAGAACTGTCCGAAGCGGTCGGCCTCTCGATCGAAGAGACCGAGCGGATCATGAAGACCTGGAAGCACCCGGTCAGTCTCGATACGCCCGTCGGCGAAAGCGAGGACTCGAGCTTCGGCGACTTCCTCGAAGACGACAACGAGTACTCGCCGGACGATTCGGCCACGCAGAAGATGCTCAAGGACAAGATCGAGCACGTCCTCAAGAGCCTCACCTACCGCGAACGCGAAATCATCCGATTGCGGTACGGTCTGGGCGACGGCTACAGCTACACGCTCGAAGAAACCGGCCGCATCTTCAAGGTGACCCGCGAGCGCATTCGCCAGATCGAATCGAAGGCTCTGAAGAAGCTCCAGCAGTCGACCCGTGCCGACCATCTCCGCGGTTTCGTCGAGAACCTTTCCGGCGACGAAGACAGCAAGGCCGGCGTCGCGACGGGCGAGATGGCACTGGCGATGGCGGAATGATCGTCCGCTGCGTCACACAGCGGTGATCAAAAATGTTGAAGTTCAGAGTCTGGCTCGCCCTCAATGGCGGGCCAGACTTTTTTCGCGCGTTGAGTGGAAGTGCGAGTCGTTCTGCGCGGCGGACCTGATAAGGATGCACCAACCACCGGTTGCATTCTTGATTGGGTGAGGTGTCAGCTATTTATGGCGACCGCTCGCCGATGCGATCCAGGACACGTCTCACCACGGGCCGAGATGCGGCTTCGCCACACTCTCAATGATGAAAACAGCCTCATCTGTTCATGCTTCGTGGGGTAGTGCCTATTTTCGGAATAGACACGGAGAAAGCCAAGGCAGAAATGCCAAAGGCATTTAACAGGAGCAAGCAGAGGGAACAGAGAGAAGACAAGCAAAGGCAGAGAAAACGACTGTGACCTGCCGCGGCGTTCGACACGGGCATTTTCTCTGCTCCCTCTGCTTGCTCCTGTTCAATGTCTTTTTCCAATGCCTCTTTCCTCTCCGTGACTCCGTGGTGAAAAATGATTTGCGGAACGGAAGGAGCTGAGATCCGTGGTCAGATGCACCGCAACCACTTGAAG
>JADZEF010000099.1 GCA_020850695.1 Planctomycetaceae bacterium
GCGGACGGCGTAGTCGATGGTAAAGTCGGAGAGAAGATGGACCAGACGGGCGACAGCGGTGGGTGTGACGCTCAGCATGGGACGCCTCGAAAGAAGGAGTGGCGTGAGCCTGCGGAGAGACCTCGGAAGCCAGGTCGTGCGCAGCGAAGGCAGCACTCGGACTACGGGAGCGAAGCAGCCGTGGTATCGTCTCCGGGGGAAATCGTAATGACGAGGGGTGGAGCGGGAGGGCGTTGCTTGCGCTCCTTGCGTCGTTCCGCCTTCTCTTCGGCTTTGCGTCTTTTTTCCGACTCACGCGAGCGCTTGGCAAACGTATTGCGGTTCTTGGCCATGAACGATCCTTCGAGAAGAGGATGACGGCCGGCCGCATCCTTCGCGGGGGAGCCGACACGAAAAGACCCCGTCGCTGAGGACGAGGTCAGGCCGGTTCGAGCTTCAGTTGGACTTCCGTGATCCCTTTGAGCACCTGCAGGAACTGGCGTTGAGACAGTTCGTGGTTGTAAGGAATCTTGAAAGTGCAAAGGGGTGAGTTGACCATCTGGACGATGGGCTCGATTGTCTTGAAGACGAAGGCTTCGCTGAGCCGGCGTGCGAGCCAGACGGCATTGGTCATGCCATCCACGCGGACGCGGCAGGTCTCTCCCAGGGGTCGGATCCAGACGTTGAACACGCTCATGAGAGACTCCGGGAAAGAGTGCAGACGGCGTCGACCGTGCGGAATTCCGGCCGACGTCTTTCGGGACAAGATGCAATCACTCGGATGTCCGGGGGCGGACGTGTCGATTGCCAAGGCAGGGTACGGCGGCCACCGTCGTGCGGCGGCCGCCGTGGTTCCCGTCTGGCGTGAACTGCAAGCCGTCGATTAGTAGCGATCGCGGCTGCCCTTGCCGCCGTAGCCGCCGTAGCCGCCGCGGCCGCCACCGCCGCCGCCGCCGTATCCACCGCCGCCGCCGCGACGGTCTTCGCGGGGCCGGGCTTCGTTGACCGTCAGCGTGCGGCCTTCGACATCGCGGCCGTTGAAGGCGTTGATGGCTGCGTCGCCGCCGTCGAACATCTCGACGAATCCAAACCCGCGGGAGCGGCCGGTTTCGCGGTCCATCACGATCTGGGCCGACGTGACACTGCCGAACTCGCTGAACATTTCGCGAAGGCCGTCGGACGTGGTCTGGAACGAGAGATTGCCGACGTACAGATTCTTACTCATGGGCATCCTGGTGAGCGGTATCGCTCTCTGAGAAACATCAAAACCAACTGCGCAGGGGCCGGCGCGAAAGCAGGTCGAGGGCGATGCAACGCGCTCGGTTGCCTGATTCCGCGGAGCGGCTGTCCTTCGGCGACAGTCCGGAGAAATACCGGGCGAAAGACGGCTCAAACGCGGTTTGAGGGGTCGGAATCGCACAGCAGCCGGGCGTTACAACGGAGCGCTTCGGCCTGCAACGACAGGGAGTCCGTCCGGATGGCCTGGCAGTGATCCGCCGCACGAGAATGCTTCGGGGCGGTCGCAGAGAGAGGTCAAGCGAAAGCACAAGCTGGCATCTGCAATCAATCCGCCGACAGAGTACCAACCCTGCCGGTGACGAGATTCTAACCAATTTCGCTGATTCGAGAATCGCAATTCCATTGAGCTGCCACCGAATTCGCCAATTCACTCGGAACGGTTATGTGGGATTGCCCAATGCTTGAGCACGACCTCGTCAGCGCTCGCCGCGGTTCCAGCCGGAAACCACGCTGTCGACGCGATCGTCTTCTTTTCGGAAACGGTCGGCGTGTTCCAGATCGAGATATGTCGCTTCAGGGCACGCAGGCAGGCCGGCAGAAACGCGGCGATCCCATCAGTGTCGTTCCGACTGAGCGACTGGCACTTCGAAAGAGGTGATCATAATCTTGACAGTCAGATCGACATCTTGACGGTCAGCCTTTCATTGAACCCGCTCGACTGATCCCACTCTGCGGAAGAGTTTGTCGGTGTGGGGCTCATTTTTCTCTCCTTCCAGCTCTCTCGACCTCATGAACGCCCTCTTTCTCCGTGTCGCGGCCACTGTCTTCCTGATTCCTCTGGCGGCTGGGATACTGCACGCCGATGACTGGCCACAATGGATGGGCCGCGAACGCGACGCCGTCTGGTCCGAAGACGGCATTATCGACAAGTTCCCCAAGGACGGCCCGAAGGTCCTTTGGCGCGCCAAGATCAGGGGGGGCTACTCCGGACCCGCTGTCGCCGACGGCCTCGTTTATGTCATGGACTTCGACACCGACGCCGACACGAAGAAACTCAGCAACCCCGGCAAGCGCCCGGAGATCAAGGGGAAAGAACGCGTTCTCTGCCTGGATGCGAAAGACGGCCAAGAGGTCTGGAAGCACGAATACGAATGCGAATACGCCATCTCTTACCCTGCAGGCCCGCGCTGCACGCCGACCGTCCATCACGGGAAGGTCTACACACTCGGTGCGGAGGGCAATCTCTATTGCCTGGACGCCAAGAAAGGGACGGTCCTCTGGTCGAAGAACTTCGCGAAAGATTACGGTGCGAAGACGGCCGTCTGGGGCTACGCCAGCCATCCGCTGGTCGATGGCAAACGGCTGATCTGCGTCGTGGGCGGCGAGGGCAGCCTGGTCGTCGCTTTCGATAAGGACACCGGCAAGGAACTCTGGAAGACGGGCACCGCGTCGGAGCAGGGCTATTCGCCCCCAACGATCATCAGCGCGGGCGGCAGGCGACAGCTGATCATCTGGGACGCGGACAAGGTTGCCAGCCTCGATCCGGAGAAGGGGACCGTTTATTGGGAGCAGCCGCTGAAGCCGTCGTATGGGATGTCGATTATGGCGCCGCGGCTGAGCGGCGACGTGTTGTTCGCGGGCGGCATGGGTGGCGTGAGCAAGGCGTGGAAGCTGACGGAGGACGGCGACAAGCTGGCGGTCGAGGAACTGTGGGCAGGCAATGCGAAGCTGGGAATCGGGCCGAGCAACGCGACGCCGTTCATCGAGGATGAGACGATCTACGGATTCGACGCTCCGGGAATCATGCGGGCTGTCGATCTGAAGACGGGCAAACGGCTGTGGTCATCCACGGCACCTTTGAATGTCGAGCGGCAGCAGAATCATGGGACCGGTTTTCTCGTCAAGCAGGGGGGGCGGTTTTTCCTGTTTACCGAAGCGGGCGACCTGGTCATCTGCAAGTTGAACCGGAATCAGTACGAGGAGATCGACCGTGCGAACCTGCTGCCGCCGACAGGGGACGCTTTTGGGCGGGACGTGGTGTGGTCGCACCCCGCATTTGCCAACCAATGTGTGTACGTGCGAAATGACGAGGGGATCGTGTGCTTCTCGCTTGCGAAGTGACGTGCCAAAGCGGAAATAAATCCACCAGTAACCGCTCCGTGAATCGAGGCCCTGCTGTGAATCCCTCGCGATGAATTCGACACCAAGATGCGATCGATCGACGGAAAACCAGACGTATCGCAGGCTCGCCCTCTTGCGGTCACTGAGCCTGCTGTTCGTCTTCGCTCTGATCTCCGGGTCGCCGGCTGCCGGCGCTGACGATGGTCTCGAATTCTTCGAGAAGAAGATCCGGCCCGTCCTCGTGGAAAAGTGTTACAAATGTCACTCGGCCTCGACTCCGAAGGCCAAGGGGGGCCTGCGGGTCGATCTGAAGGCGAGCCTGCTGGAAGGGGGAGACTCCGGCGCCGCCGTCGTGCCAGGAAAAGCGGACGAAAGCCTGCTCCTGAGGGCGATTTCGTGGTCTGGGACGGTTTCGGAGATGCCGCCGGACGGCAAGTTGCCGGAAGGAGTGATCGCCGATTTCCGCAAATGGATCGCTGGGGGGGCGGCGTTTCCAGCCGGCCCGTCGTCTCCGACATCGCAGCCCCGTGAGGTGGACATTGCGGAGGGCCGGCGATTCTGGGCGTTCCAACCGGTCCGTGTGCTGCCTCCGCCTGTGATTCCAGAGACGTGGTGGCCGCAGCGGAAGATCGACTATTTCGTGCGGGCCGCGCTCGCACGAAGCGGGATGCAGCCCGCCCCTCAGGCCGATCGACGAACGCTTGTCCGGCGACTGTCGATGGACCTGACGGGCCTGCCACCGCGCTATTCCGAAGTCGAGGAGTTCGCAGCCGATGCATCGCCCGACGCCGATGCCCGGCTTGTCGATCGGCTGTTGGCCTCTCCCGCCTACGGCGAGCGCTGGGCCCGGCACTGGCTCGACGTCGCCCGGTATGCGGAAGACAACCCCACGTCGGAATCGACCTGCAAGCCGCCGCGATTTCCGTATCGGTATCGTGACTGGGTCATTCGCGCCCTCAATGACGACCTGCCCTACGACGAGTTCGTCCGCAGGCAACTGGCCGCCGATCTTCTCGACGTGCCGCCTGAAGAACTCGCCGCGCTCGGCTTTCTGGGGCTCTCTCCGGTGTATCACAAGGAACCGAAGCTCTCGGCCGAGGTGATCTCAGTGATTGTGGCGGACGAGTGGGACGAACGGCTCGACGCCATCACCCGCAGCTTTCTCGGTCTGACGGTCGCGTGCGCCCGCTGCCATGACCACAAGTTCGATCCGATCCGGACCGAGGACTACTACGCGCTGGCGGGAGTGCTGGCCAGCACCCAGCTCGTGGAGTGGCCGCTGGTGCAACCCAGCCCCGAGTCGGCCGCGTCACTGACCGAAGTGCAGCGACAGATCGTGGACGTCGAACTTCGGTTCGACTATGCCAAAAGACAGCGCGACACGGCGAAGGGGCTCGGCAAAGACCTCGCTTCCTTCGATGCGGACGTCAAGAACTGGGAGGACACGCTGAAGGAGCTGAAAGCGAGGACACTGTTCGACGGGCCGATTGCGAATGGCGTGCGCGACGCGGGGCTGTGGATCAACGGAGAGGATCCGACCTGGACGCTGCTCGACTTCCGTCCGGGGCAGAGCCGGGACCTGCCGGTGTTTATTCGTGGGAACCCGGCCAATCCGGGAAAGTCGGTTCCCCGACGGTTTCTCGAAGTCCTCTCGCCGGCGGGGGCCAGGCCCTTCGCCGCGGGAAGTGGACGGCGGGAACTGGCCGAGGCGATGACGCGCGACGCTGCGTCCCTCGCCGCGCGGGTGATCGTCAATCGCGTCTGGGGCTGGCACTTCGATCGACCGCTGGTGACCACGCCCAGCAACTTCGGCCGGCTGGGTGATCCACCGTCGCACCCCGAACTGCTCGACGATCTCGCCGCACGGTTTATCGAATCGGGATGGTCGCTGAAGTGGCTCCACCGCGAGATCGTGTTGTCGGCCACTTATCAGCAGCGTTCGAGCGCCGGGAAACCTCAGACTGTGTCATCCTCTCCGCAATCTCTCGATTCCGACAATCGCCTCCTGGGGCGTATGAACCGCCGGAGACTCGAGGCCGAAGCGCTGCGCGACACCGTTCTGGCGACGACCAGGAAACTCGATCGCGCCATGTTTGGCCCCTCCATTCCTCTCGACGAGGCGAAGTTCGCGCGGCGCACCGTCTATGCGACCGTCAGCCGGCAGAAGCCGGCGGACCTGTACCGATTGTTCGACGTACCCGATGCGAAGCGGCACAGCGAATTGCGTCTTCCGACGACAACTCCACTGCAACAACTCTATCTGCTCAACAGCTCGTTTCTTCAGCAGCAATCGGACGCCGTTGCGCGGGAAGTTCTGGCGGAAGGAGTTTCCGATCCGGTCGCGGTCGTCCGCGAATTGTTTCGTCGAATCCTGCTTCGCGAGCCGACAGCCGAAGAGCTTGAAGAATCGTTCCGGCTGGTGCTGCGGGAAGACGCGCGGATTCCTCCGGAAAACTGGGCCGTCCTGGCCCATTCCCTGTTCGCCACCAATGAATTCCTCTTTGTCGACTGACATTCCAGGTCTCTGCAGCTCAGGCCGTATTCCGTCACACGTCGGCAGGCTCTCGGCGCACTGGGAGGCGGTTTCGGCGCGCTGGCGCTGGCCGACCTTCTTCATGCGGAACAGGGCCGGCCTGACGAGCGCCGCGCACCGCACCATCCGCCCCGCGCCAAACATGTGATTTTTCTGTTCATGGCCGGTGGTCCATCACACCTCGATCTGTTCGATCCGAAGCCGCTCATCCGGAAGCACGCGGGCGAACGTCCTGCAGGCGCCGACCTGCGGACCGAACGGATCACGGGAGGACTGCTGCCAGCGCCTTGGGAATTCCGTCCCGGCGGCGAAAGCGGCCTGGTCATCAGCGACCTGCTGCCTCAGCTTCGCAGCTGCGCCGATGATCTGTGTCTCGTCCGATCGATGGTCGGAGGAAACCCCAACCACGCGCCGGCCGCGAACCATCTTTTCTCGGGCCGCATCGACCAGATCCATCCGTCGCTCGGGTCGTGGGTTTCGTACGGTCTCGGCACGGAAAATCGGAACTTGCCGGGATTCGTCTCGCTGAGCGACGGCGGGACTGCGTCTCGGTACGTCCGCAACGGGTATCTGCCGGGCGAGCACCAGGCGACCCCGATCGATATGGCGCAGACAGACCCCGAGAAAATGGTCCGATACCTGCGCAACGGATCGCTCGATCGCGAACGGCAACAGCGGCAGGTGGAGTTCATCGATCGGATCAACCGCCGGCAGATGGAGGGAGCCGGCGGCGATCCAGCGCTCGAAGCGAGGATTCGCGCGATGGAAGTCGCGTTTCGAATGCAGTTCACGGCGGGCGAGGCCCTGGATTTCCGAGCGGAGACCAGGGCAACACAGGAAGAGTATGGATCGAGTTCCTTCGGGCGCGGGTGTCTTTTGGCGCGGCGCATGGTCGAGCGGGGTGTGCGCTATGTGCATCTCGAGCTGGGAGGGTGGGATCATCACGAGAACATCGAAAAGTCGATCGCCAGTCTCAGCCGGCAGATCGACCAGCCGATCGCGTCCCTGCTCCGCGATCTGAAACGCCGAGGTTTGCTGGACGAGACACTGGTCGTCTGGGGGGGGGAATTCGGCCGCACGCCGGTTTCGGAGAGCGGCAACGGACGCGACCACAACCACTATGGCTTCACGGTGTGGCTTGCCGGCGGCGGTATCCGCGGCGGAACGTCGTGGGGGGCAACCGACGACTTTGGCTTCCGCGCGGTTGAGAATCGCGTGACCGTGCACGACCTCCACGCGACGATCCTGCATCTGCTCGGCTTCAACCACGAGCAGCTCACCTACCGCTACTCGGGCCGCGATTTTCGTCTGACCGACGTGCACGGAGAGGTTGTCAAGGGAATCCTCGCCTGACGGCACGTTCGCTGGGTAGATCGTCAAGAGATTGCGAGCTCATCCGCGTGCGAGTGAAGCGCTCATGGATCCGAGAGAACTGCCGCGCATTCGGCGAGCTGAACATGATCTCCGCGGCTTTGCGGTGTTGCGCGGCGAGCTGCCATGCTGGCCGCTTGACGCTCGCCGCCCATTGCTGACCGCGCCGCGGGTTGCCTGAGGCATGGGGCGTGAGCCGTCAGGGTTTGAGTGTCTGCGCGTGATCGAGAGCGATCTTCGTTGGCTGCGGTCGTGGCCCGTGATCAGCGACCTCCATGCGACTCGGTCTGTTTCCCGTTTCTCGCCTCCGCCGCACGGGCCGTGTCGAGTCCCGATTGCGGGTCACGTCGGCAGGCTCAGCGGCCTGAAGACCGCCGCGGGACGGCGTTTCCCACCCTTCGTTCTCAATCGGCTCGCCGGGCCGTCGTATCTGCCGCTGGTGACGGCTGCGGGGATCATGCTGGCTACCGTTGGCACGATTGGCCGCGCGTATCTCCTGCTGCCGCTCGGACTCCTGATCACCGTGGGGGCGGTGATCGCCTGGTTGAGGCCCGACCGCGATTTGCTGGAACGGATGCGGACCAGCTCGCTGCCGCGCGAGACGGGACTTCCTATTCTCACCACCGGGAGCCGCTCACTCGGCTGGCTCGGATTGATGTTCCTTCTCGCGGTCCTCGGCTGGTGCCTGAGCACGCTCGTCTATTCCTACTTCTATCTGCGGGTCTACTCCCCGCAATGGCCTCAGGGCGAAATCTCTCTTCCCTCGGTCGTCCTGCCCGGAGTCGCGTGTGCTTTGCTTCTCGCAGGTGCTGTCGCTGCGGGATGGAGCAGGCACGCCTTTCGAGCGAAGAGGCGAACGCCGTATCTGATCGGTCAGGGACTGGCGGCGACGTTTGCGACGCTGTTCCTCGCGCTTCACCTCGCGGAACTGATACGACTCGATTTCACGCCGCGCACGAACGCCTACGGTTCCATCTTCTTCATGCTCAGCTGGGCGATCGATGTGATCGTGCTGATCGGGCTCGGCATCGGCGGGATGGCGTTGCTTCGCGGTTGTCATGAGGACGAGCACTGGCACGCGGTTCAGGCGCTGCACGCACAGATGACAGCCCACTACGGGTACTTCACTGCGGGGGCGGGCGTCGTGGGGTACGCGACCCTCTACCTGTCACCACATCTTCTCTAAAGGAGGATGGATATGAGCACTCTCGTCAAACCGTCCCTCGATCTCGGGTTGCCCCGGGTGTCCCGAGGGACGCTCTGGTTTGGCACGCTCGGCGGAGGGTTCGCCTGGCTTGGCCATCTGATGGGAGCCTACGTGATCTCCGAATTCGGCTGCCGCGGCGGCCTCAACCGCACGTCATGGTTGGGAATGACCGTCGTGGCGTGGATGCTCGTGGCGCTGAGTGGGGCCATGCTGCTGATGGCCGTCGTCAGCACCTGGGTGGCCCGAGCCAGCGAACGCCGGCTTGAGACCGCGCGAGACGACTGGGAGACCGTCCGAAGCGAGGCCGACATCGCACGCGCCGGCTGGATGGCGAGCGGGCTCTTCAGCCTCGTCATTCTGGTGCAGAGCATTCCGATCATCTACTACCTCAAGCACTGCTGAACGTGCCATGACCGGAGGACGCGACAATCGGAGATCGCGCGGCGTGCTCGCCGGGGCGGCGGCCCTGGTGCTGTTCGTGGCCCGTCCGGCGTGGGCCGATTCCGGCGGCCCGATCGGCTGGTGGCAGGGCTGGAACTGGGATCCGGTTCTACTGCTCAATCTCGCGATCTTATGGTGGCTCTACGGCCGCGGATTGACGCGACTCTGGCGTCGGGGTGGCGTGGGACGCGGAATCGGACTGCGACAGCCTATCGCTTTTCTCACCGCACTGGCGACTCTTTTCGTCGCTCTCGTGTCGCCCCTCGACGCGTTGAGCGGCGAGCTGGCGTCGGCCCACATGGTGCAGCATCTCCTGCTGATTCTGGTGGCGGCCCCGCTCTTCGTCGTCGCCGCGCCGATGCCTCTAATCCTGGGTGGATTGCCGAAGCCGTTGCGACGCGAGGTCGGACGCTGGCGACAGAGAATCGAGTCCGGCCCTGCAGGCTTTCATCTTCTATGGAACCCATTGTTTGTCTGGATCGCTCATGCCATGGACCTCTGGGTCTGGCACGTTCCGGCGCTTTACGAATCCGCGTTGAGACGTCCGGTCGTTCATGACCTCGAGCACCTGACCTTCTTCGGAACGGCGTGCCTCTTCTGGCGTGTGCTGCTCGACCCGATCAGCGGACGGCGACTCAATCCGGCGGCGGCTGTCCTGTCTCTGTTCACGATGTCTCTGCAGGGACGCGGACTCGGGGCTCTGATGGCGCTCTCGCCCCATCCGTGGTACGGCGCATACGCGGGGACGGCATCGACATGGAGATTGACTCCCCTCGAAGACCAGCAGCTGGCGGGTCTGATCATGTGGATGCCGGGTGGGCTCATTTACGCACTGGCGTCCGTGCTGATTCTCGGCGCCTGGCTCAGCGGACCGGACGGGGGCGGCCGTGTGTCGACGCCTCTGTCCCGGATCGGCTGCAGGCCGTCTGCTACCTGAGGGATGACCCTGATGCAATCCACACAAGCCCATGACGCAACGCCTCGCCTGTCGCTCTCGCTCTTCCTTCAGATGACGGCGCTCCTCCTGATCTTAAGCGTCCTTTCGGCTGCCGATCTGGTGCTCGACCTGAGCGAGCACTTCCGACCTGACATCAGGGACCGTCATGCCAGGGTCATTGTATTTTCGGACCCCGAAGGCGACGTGGCCATCCAGAGTCTCCGCTTTGACAGAAAGCCGAAGTAGCGCCAAAGGGCAAGATAGCTCGCCCAGGTTCATGCCGCCACGGCGTGCTCAGATTCGTGGAACGCGTCGATCATCAGGCGGAAGAATGCACGGTCTCGGAAACTGCAATGAAGTCTTGTTCGTGGCAAGCTGCCGTCAGACAATATTCTAACCAGACAGAAGTTCCAGCGACGCTGACAGAACGTGGACGTGGCATGCGCCTGCTTCGGGCTCGGCCGCCGTTGAATGGTGACGCCAACGGTCCTGGCTGGCGCACCGTTTTCAGGAGGACTCATGCCGACGCTTCTGGTTGTCGACGACGAGCCATCGATCCTCTACTTTTTTCGACAGGCGTTCATAGAACCCGAAGTGAGCCTCGTCACTGCGGCGACGTCGGCGGAGGGGATCGAAGCCGTCACGCGCGAGCGGCCTGATGCGGTCATCCTGGACATCAATCTGCCCGACGTGTCGGGGCTCGAGACCTTCCGCCGGATTCACGAAATCGACCCGAAGATCCCGGTGATCTTCATCACCGGACACGGGACGATGGCCACCGCGATCGAAGCGATGCAGCTCGGCGCGTACGAGTACCTCGTCAAGCCGCTCGAACTGGACCAGCTGACGGACCTCGTCGATCGGGCATTCGAGATCAGCCGTTTGATGCGCGTTCCTGCGGTGATTCCCGAAGCCTCCGACTCGGATGGTGCGACCGACACCCTGCTGGGCGACTGTCCGGCGATGCAGGAGGTCTACAAGACGATCGGCCGCGTGGCGCCGCAGGACGTCACCGTGCTGGTCCTCGGGGAGAGCGGCACGGGCAAGGAACTGGCGGCGCGGGCGGTTTACCATTACAGCCGCCGTGCGAAAGGTCCGTTTCTGGCGATCAACTGTGCCGCCATTCCCGAAGCGCTTCTCGAGAGCGAGCTCTTCGGGCATGAGAAAGGAGCATTCACCGGGGCCGACCGCAGGCGGATTGGCAAGTTCGAGCAGTGCCGCGGCGGGACGCTCTTCCTCGACGAGATCGGCGACATGACGCCGCTGACTCAGACGAAGATTCTTCGCGTGCTGCAAGGGCAGACTTTCGAACGCGTCGGCGGAAACGAGTCGATCAAGACCGATGTCCGGGTCATTGCCGCCACGAATCGCGACCTGGAGAGGATGGTCGCAGAAGGGACGTTTCGCGGCGACCTCTACTACCGGCTCAATGTCTGCACGATCACGCTGCCGCCGCTCCGCGATCGGGGCGATGACCTCCGGCTGCTGTCGGAACACTTTGCGCGTTGCTTCAGCCGTGAGATGGGCAAGGAAATCCATGGCATTTCGCCGAAAGCCATGGACATGCTCCGGAGTTACTCGTGGCCGGGGAACGTGCGAGAACTGCAAAGCGTCATCAAGCAGGCCCTGCTTCAAGCCACCGGACCCCTGTTGCTTCCCGAGTTCCTCCCGGCCTGGGTGCGGCGGAAGGAGAGTCCGGACGACTCGCCCACGGACCCGGATCCGTCGATCGGCCACCTCCACGATTTCATCCAGAGTCAACTGCGGGGAGGCTCAACGACCCTGTACGCGGATTATCAGGCACTGACTGACGGTATTTTGCTGCCGGCGGTCCTGCAGCATACCAACAGCAATCTCTCTCACGCCGCCAGGATACTCGGCATCACCCGCGCCACCTTGCGCACCAAGCTGAATGCCTTGGGGATTTCTGTCGAACGCTGACCCGCGGGATCGTCAACTTTCTGGCCGCACGGGGGCCACGGAAACGACCGAGAGGACAAAGACACGGAAGGTGTGCTCGTTTCCCGTGCTTTCTGCGTCCCATCCGTCATTTCGTGGCCCCTGCCAGTTTCGCGGCGATTCCGTTTCTAGGTGCCGGCGCCCGCCATCTCTCCGGCAAACGCCGCTCGTTCCGGCTGATAAAGAACATCCTCGATTTGCAGACGACACACCCCGGCCGGGACCGGCCACTGGATGACGTCGCCAATGCGGTAACCGAGAATGGCCGTGCCGATCGGGGCGAGGACCGAGATGCGGTTCCGCTCGATGTCGGCATAGGCCGGATAGACCAGTTCGTAGTCGTCCGCGTCGCCCGTGTCGAGATCCCGGATCCGGACGACGCTGTTCATCGTGACGACGTCCGGGGGAACGTCGCCGGGGGAGACGCGACGGGCACTCCACAATTCCGCGTCGAGCGCATTCAGGGCCGCGAGCGCTTCGGCTCCGAGGCGCGGATCCAGCCGGGCCCCTCGGGTCAGTTCCACGAGGCGCTGGTGATCCGCCTGGGTGATGATAAGTTGTCGCTTTTTCATTTTGCCTTGGCTTTCGCTTTAATGAACTTCGAGAACTGGGATGGAAGCGGCCGCCGGCGGCATGCCCTCAGGGTCTTGCGGCGCCGCCATGCTTCCAGATTCACGCGGCCGTCGCGATGAGTCGTCGCCGTGACGGCCGGCGCCGCTCGTGGCGCCGCTTGAGTTGACGGGCAACGGCGAGGCGGATGCGATTCGCCGCGCCGGCCAGTGCGGCGGTCACGCTCACTCCCTCTCCCGACACGATGACGCGGTTCCGCGGAAGGAGTTCAGCGACGATCCGGCATTCGTACGCCGGCCCGCCCCGCGGTCCGTTGGTATCCCTCAGGTAGATCCGGACCAGACCGACGCGCCGCACGAATCGACCCAACGCCAGCCGGATCTGCTCCTCAAAGACATTCCGCGCCTCATCATGGAGTTCGACGCCGTGGTTGCGGATCTGCAGTTTCATGGAAAGCTCCTTGCTTCGAGAAATGCTTGAATTGAGTGTCTCACGCTCCGGGGGATCGCTGGACGAGGACGGGGACGGCCGCTTTGCGGACGACCTGATCGACAACGCTGCCGTGAAGGAAACGCGACAGCTTTCCGCGTCCGCGGGTCGCGAGCCCGATCAGATCGGTCCGACTGTGACCGGCGTATCGCAGGATGGCGTCGGCCGTCGACCGATCATCGAAAACCGTGCACGTGCGGACCCGCGCTGGATCCAAGCTCAAACGCGAGGTCACCCTGGTGACGTACTTCGCGGCTTCCTCCTCCCGCCTTGGATGCGGACGCATCATCGGGGCGTCGCCGAAAGAGTCCTCGGCCTGGATCGGCACGACCCTCACCAGCGTGTAAACCGCGTTCGACGACTGGCCGACGGCGAGCGCTGCCGGCATCACGTCTTCCGCACGATTCGAACCGTCGAGCGGAATCAGAACTTTTCGGAATGCCGGAGCCGGGTCCAATCGGGCCGGTGCATCGGACCCGCGCACGAACAAGACCGGGGCCGGAGAACGCTGAATCAGCGCGTCGGTCACGCTTCCGAACCACAGCCGTCCCAATGGGCCGCGGCCGTGCGTCGCCATGACCATCAGATCGGCCCTGGTCAAGGCGGCGATCCTGCAGAGCCGTTCGGAAATCTCCGGACCCTCGACGAGAATCGACCGCACGCGCACCGTGGTCGCATAGGCGACCCGCCGCACCAGCCCGTTGAGGCAGTCCCGGCGTTCACGCAGCAGCCACTCGTCGAGCACGCCATCCGGAAACATGCGGTTGGCGCGACTCTCGAACTGCAGCGGAGCGTGAACGTGAACCAGAATCAGTTCAGCGCCGGCTCGCTCCGCAATCCCGAGCGCCACCGGGATGGCGTGCTCGCCGAACGTCGTTCCATCGACCGGAACAACGATCGAACGGAGCTTCCGTGGAACGTGCATGGCCGGAGCCAATTCACGGGGAGCCGAGGCTGGCGCGACGGAGGCGTCGACCGTTGAGACGATTCGCACGTCGACGGGTTTTCGGGAGTCCAAGTGGTTGTGTTGTCGGTGCATATCCGATGCTTTCGTTTTTCGTTGGTCGTTTTTTCCGATTCCGTCCTGGCACGCCAAGGGACGCACTTCATGTCGCGGGCGTCAACGGCGCCCGCGCTCGACCAGACCGCCATTCGACGTGAGGGATGCGGACCGCCATCACAGGGCACGGAGAGCGAAGCATCACCTCGGCGGTGACCTTCGAATCGACCGCCTCGTGACCGGCGGAACGTCCCGCCCCCATCACGATCAAGTCGGAAGAGAGCTCACGGGCGAGCGACAGAATCCCCCGTGCGGGGTCCCCTTTCCGGACCATCGTTTCGATTCGAAGGTCCGGTTCTCTTTTCCGAAGGCTGGCGAGAGACTCGAAGACGTCCCGCTCGAACACCTCGAATGCAATCCATTGCCCCGCCAGCGTCACAGGCTTGAGGACATGCAGCACGACGAGCTGCGCGTTCCGGTCGCGTGCGAGGGCGCAGGCGGCCTGGAACGCTTTGTCGGCGCAGCGGGAGAAATCGGTCGGGTGCAGAATGCTGTGAACGTTCTTCACGAATGGACTCCTTTCGGTCAAAGGGCCGACTGTTGCAAGCCGGCCCATGCCATCTGATTCTCCAGGGTGACTGACGGCGGAACCATCACGGTGAGGACGGGGCTATTTGCTCTCCTCTGAATGTCTCGCGACACGCTGCCACGGAAGAGCCGTTTCAGGCCCCGTTCACCGCGCCGTCCGACGACGATCAGGTCGTAAAGCACTTCCCGACCGAGCCAGACGGTCTCCGAAACCGGGTCGCCCGGGAGAACGTGCGACTGGAGTTGGAGTGTGGTATCCGACTGTGCCATGCGTCGCAGCTTCTGTTTCACCTGCGTCCGGTAGAGACGAGACCCGAAATAGAGCGGCCGCTGGACGGCATGGAGAACGTCCAGTTTGCTCCCCGCATCCTTCGCCAGAATCCCGGCGATTCCGAAGGCAGCGTTCGCTGCCGGAGAGAAATCCGTCGGATGCAGGATGGATCGCAGCCGGGGCATGGCGTCCTTCGGTACGGAATGTCCCGCGGTTCGCCGTCGGTTCCTTTGCGAAGAGTCGAACAGAGGACGCCGCGGATTGGGCGCCGTGAGAACCGCCACCGGACACGTGGCCTTGCGAGAGACCTTCGATGCGACACCGCGTCGCAGACGAAACCCTCGCGCAGGGGCGTGACTGGCCATCAGAATCAGATCGCACTTCTGCTCTCGCGCGACGTGGAGGATTTCCTCCGCCGCGTCCCCTTCCGCAAGCCAGTGCTCGATCCGGGTGTTCTCGTGCGGCGGATGCTGCGTCCGCAATCTCTCCTGGCTCGCGGAGCGATCTCCCCGAGCCGCGGCCTGCGCCATCCCCAGCGGGGCGGGACGACGCGTCGAAAGCACATGCAGGACGATCACTCTCCCCTGTCCGTTTCGCGCCAGGCGGCAGGCGAACTCGAACGCCCATTGGGACGCGTCTGAGTAATCGGTCGGATGCAGGATGACCCGGGGGGCGACGCAGTGGATCGAGTCGCTCCGGCGCGCGGAACGCACAGCAAAATCGCTTTTCTGTTCCGGCTTGTGTCGGACCACGGGCTCGATGAGGACCGGCGTCATCGGATTATTCCTTTCGTCGTTTAGCGCTTTGAGTACGCACGGAAAATCCGCCGCGCGGACGACCAGTTCCACGGGGTATGCGCAGATGCGGCCGTTGTCGGCACGCTCGTTTCCGTCGGCATCGACAGACGCAGCTTCTGCAGCACATCGACAGCGCTGATCAAGCCGATGAGCACTCCCTGCTCGTCGACCACAAAGAGCCGATGGACGCGGAGCCCGAGCATTCTTGCGACCACCTGCGGTGCGGGAGTTCCCGGAGCCACACAGAAGACGCCCTTCGTCATCAGATCGCGCAAGCTCATTTCGGAGGTCTCGCCGATGCCGGCATCCTCTCCCGGTGCAGTCGGATTCCCATGCCGTTCGTTATGCTCCGCCGCCCCGAAAGACCGTCCGGCCGACTGTTCCTCGTGCAGGCGCAGAAGCAGGTCGGTGCGGCTGATGACGCCGAGAGGGCGGCCGGCTTCGTCGATGACCGGCGCGGCACTGAAGCCTCGGTCGGTCAGGAAGGTCACCGCTTCCCAGAGCGTCGCGCTCGCGCGAATCGAGACCGGGTTCGACGTCATGAGATCTTCGGCCGTCCGCGCGTCCAGCATCATCGCGGGCAACGATTGGGTGCGGTCGAGGCGCTTCATGATCGGTGCTCCTCAGTGTCGAGGGATGATGGGAATCGCGAGAGGCGAGCGACATTCCAGCAAGAATCGCTGACGATGCCTGTTCGCTCTTCAATTGCAGTTCTTGTGCCACTCGGACCGAAGCCGAAGCGGACCCCGTTTGGCCAGGCTGGGGGCAGAATCCGCCGGAAAACCGTCGGAAAATCGCTCAAACTCGCTGCGGTCCGACGGGACAACCATCGATTCGCAAAGGCCGGGACGCGGTTCGCGAAAAAGCGGTAAAAAATTGCCCAGATCATCGGGCGAGAATTGCTCAACACTTCAAGACATGCGTTTCACGACAGGAGGACGTCGACGCTGCGACCAGGTGTCAGGCAACCAGCGAACTTCCCGCGGCTTCGATCCTCCTGGCGACCAGCCCGTCGGGAGTCCTGTCGAAGGTTACACGCACCCGATCTCCACATTGCAGAAGCCGCAGCTTGACTTTTTCTCCGCGGAGCACGATCGGACAGCCCGGAGGAGCGTAGAACCTCACGAGGGATCCTGTGACCAATGCGCCGACTTCCCGGTTGACGGGGTCGACCCATTGCACGACCGCGTCCATTTGCAGAAGCGGGGCAGAACTGAGGGATCCACGCATCATCTCTCTCGCAAGACCAGGGGACATGCCTTGTCTGTATCGCAAGCCCCGTGCCAGTTGCGGCTCCGCCGTGTTGGCATCGGCACACGACTCCCGTATGGGACCAGGCTCTCCGTGTCGCTAACATTCAATCCCGAAGGTCTTTCGACGACATGATTTCGACGTTTCTCGTTACCGCAGGAATTGGTCATCACCTCCTGGAGGCATCGCCGACCCCATAGTCCCATTGGCCTGCTCTTGGCATGACTTCCAGCGCGGTTCTGAAGGCATTCGTCAGATGGCCTCGTCGAATGGGGCGGGACCGCGTGGGTGAACGACGGACTGTCGCAACTTGCCGTCCTTGATGTGCGAGAACTCGAAATGTTTCCATCGGACAGGAACCCGGGGGGCGAGCGGCAGCAGATCGTCGCCGAACTCGGACGGCGCGCCTTGACGGGGACCGAACTCGCGCAGGTCATGTCCGAAGCAGTCGACCTGGTAAAGTCGGCACTGGAGGTGGAATGTGCCACGATCCTCGAGCTTCTTCCCGAAGGGGACCTTTGCTTCAGGGCGGGGGCCGGCTGGATTGATCCTCCGCTCGGACAGACCGTCGCCGACAATTCGGCCGCGACTCCCGCGGCGCTCGTGCTGTCGAGTCAGACACCGGTTGTCGTCGAGGACTTCCGCTCCGACGACCGCTTTCCCGACGCGTGGCGTCTCCGCGGAAAGGGAATTCTGAGCAGCGTCAATGTTCCGCTCTACGGCCGGGAGCGGCCCTACGGCGTCCTCGGCGCCCACTCGACGAGGAGTCGACGATTCCTGCCCGAGGACATTGCGTTTCTGCAGTCGGTCGCCAACGTCCTTTCGGCGGCGATCGAGGCGGACGGGAGAGAGCAGCGGCATCGCGAGCGTTATCTGCGGCGGGCGGAACAGATGATGGCGCTCGGCCAGGTGGCGGCGGGCGTCGCGCACGAGCTGCGCAATCCGTTGACGGCCGTCAAAGGGCTCATTCAGGTCAATCTCCGGAGGGCTGCCGCGGCTGCCATTCCTGCCGAGGATCTTTCGGTGATCGAGCATGAAATCCGCCGCATGGAGCGGACCCTGCAGACATTCCTCGATTTCGCGCGTCCTCCCAAGCCGGACCGGCGGCTGATGGATCTGTCCGAAGTCGTCGAGCGGGTCTTCTCACTCGTCA
>JADZEF010000100.1 GCA_020850695.1 Planctomycetaceae bacterium
ACTCGCGGTCGAGTGGGGGCAGAAGATCCGCAAGCGGGGCACCGGCGAGGCATTCGCCATGTTCGCCGGCGATCCGGACGTGCATTCCATCGACGTAGAAGAGATTCCGATCGAGGAGACATCGGAATTGACGGGGCACGTCCAGGAGTTGCTGGACCGCAATTATGAGTCCGGTTTCTTTCTGACGGCAGAAGAGGTCGACCGGGAACTGGAAGAGTGCCGGCGGACGCTCCTTACGTCACCGCAGATTGTGATTCCCGCGCGACTGGCGGACCAGAGTGAGCAAACGGCGGAGCCCGCGGACGAGCCACCGTTTCGGTGATCATCAGAATGCAGTCATCCCGGCAGAGGCTGCTCAGTCGTGGCCAGGCTCTTGGCGTGTGCCAGGTCGGCGGCCTGCCGCAGACTCAGACCGCCGTGTTTGGTCACCTCCTCGAGGATCTGCCGGAACGTCTCCCGCTGACTGGCGAAGACGCCGAACAGCATCAGGTATTGCATGTCGAGCTGGTGGGCCGCCATGATCCGCCCCAGCTCGCCGGTGATAGCGTCGTTCTCCGCCTCTCGCTGACGGACAACGGCTTCCACCTCGTTCATTTCCTTGAGCCGCTGCCAGGCATCTGCCCGTCGCAGGCCGATCCCCTGTTCGGAGAGAGGGTCGTATTTCTGGAACTGGAGGGGAAAGGCGCTGTGAAGCGGGTTGCGGTCGGGCTTGCGCATGCGGCGAGAGTATGGCCTCGTCGCACTTGGGTCACGGCGCGAGCCGGGCGTTCCGACGAGAATCGCCGGAGGCCGCTGCCCAAAGCCGAATCGCCGGGACCGCCGAAGTTCGGTCGTTCTTCTTCCCGAGGCGTCCTGCCGTCGTCGCCGCTCCGCCGGCGTCCGGCACGGTGCGATCCAGACGTGCCGAGGGGGTCCACAGGTGGGTCCAGCACCGGGTCCAGAGGTGGTCCGGGGCGGAGCGCCGGGCCGGACCGGGCGTTGTGTGTGTATGTTGTTTCCCCCTAGCCGTTTCGGGTCGCCAGAGGCTCACTCCCCTGCGGGTCGTGGCCTCTGGCTAGGGTTGCTGCGTTCTGGGGGTGCTGAGCGTTCGCGGTGCTCACGCTCAGAGTTCTTCCCCCAAGGGGTCGGACGGTCCACGCCGCGCTTGCCACCAACCATAGCCAGGGGCGCGCCCCTGGCGACCCCGCGAGCCGGTGCGAAGGCAGTTCGATCGAGCGTTTCGATCGCCGTCGCGGTGCGGCTCGCACTCGGCCTGCCGGCCGAGCGAAACGGCCCCGCCCGTGTGGGTGTTTATGTGGGCTGTGTATGTTCGGCCTCCGGAATCCCGACGAAAGCTACGTCGGTGTGTCGAACGTACAGAAACGAGTAAGGGGCACCGGCCCTCACACGGATATCGAGGTGGTGACCCGCTTAGAACCGCGACATTCAGGCCGAAGTTCACAGTGGGGTAACTTGTGGCGCGTCCGCGACCGAGTAGACTGCTGCTGGCGAGACACGAAGCAGCTCGGTCAGAGATGACAAGTCCGTCTCACTTCGAGCCGCCAGCGGTGGATCTGGTCTCGCGACAAGCGACCTTGGAGAAAAAAGTGGTGTATAGGACAATCCTTGCGACTCTGAGTTGGTTCGCGCTCAACGTCGAGGTACTGGTCGTCATCATCGTGGCTGCCACCTGCGCGGTCCTGCATTTGTTGCACCGTATCGATGAACACTTGCTGCCGGCTGTCACTCTGGCAATGTTGGCGTTGCTGGGCTTTTCGATTCTCCACGACCGGCATGGACGCGGCGCCCTACAAAAGTCCGCGAGGGATCTGACGGCCGTGGTCTCGGCCCTCAACGAAAAGGTGGATCGACCCCTCGCCGAATCGTTCTTCACGCGCGAGACCGACGAAAAGTCATTGCTGGCCAGCGCGGACCAAGAGGTGTGGGCGGTTCAGGAAACTGGGGCCCTATTGACGGAACGCTACAAGAACGAGCTGATTGCCCTGCTTGAAAGCGGCCGGAAGGTACGCATGGTCGTCACGTCACCCAACGAAGCGACAGCGCGGCTATTGTCGCTACGGAATGCGAATCTAGAACCCGGCGACCTGCTGCACCGTGCCAAGTTGCTCGCCGCCCATGCGAAAGACATCGTCAACCGGGTGGGTGCCAACGCCGAGCACTTGGAAATACGCTATCTCCCGTATCCGGTGGATGCGACGAGCGTCCTCGTTGATCCGCAGCATCGATTGCTCGCACGACGCCGGGCAGTGGTACGGCAGGCGGGATTTAGAGTGACTTACTCCCAGAAACTGGACTTCACGCTGTCAGCGGCTGGCTCGCCCATGGTGTTTGCGCACTACATCGACGAGGCTCGGCGTGCTTTCGCGCACGCAGCCAAAGTTGTTCTGGTCGCTGGTCCGCCGCGATCCGGCAAGACGCGGCTGTTCGAAAGCATCCTGTCCCAGGTTGGGTACCCGCCCGAACTGTTTTACGCCATCTCCCCCGCGCTCGCCGACCGCAACAAGCGGCTCGGCTTCGCGGTGAAGGTCACTGGTGGTGGCGCACCGGTCACGTTTGCGACGCGGACGGAACAGGAGCACCAATACAAATGCGATGAGGCCATTTGGCCGAACGTGACGGCACAGTTGCAAGATGCCGCCGCCAATCACAAGGTGATCGTCCTCGACGAAGTAGGCCAGATGCAACTTGCTTGTCCAGATTTTACCAACTTCGTTCGCGCTGCGATCGATGACACCAACGTGACAATGATTGCAGCTATCGCCGACGACGATTCAAAGCACGAGATCCTTGCCTGGGCGAAACGGCATCCCCGCACGACGGTGCTACACCTCGACGGGAGCAACCTGAGTGAGATCGAGGCTATCCTGTTGCAAGAACTGAACGCATCGTTGCGTGTAGCGAGAGACTTGTATCGGCCATTGCCAGGGGAGATGCGGTGAACGATCGTTTGACGGGTTTTGTGGGCGCAACGGCGAGCATTCCATCCCGGACGCTCGGCGAGTTGACCGTCGAGGCGGCGTCCTTTACGGACGCCATCGACGGCGACCTGGTCGTTCACTTCGGAAAGCCTTTCGAGCAAGCGGTGCCCTTGGTGCGGATTCACTCGGAGTGTGTCTTCGCGCAGGTGCTTGACAGCAGCCTTTGTGATTGCGCTGATCAGCTTCACATGGCCCTGAAGCGCATCCAACAGGAGGAGCATGGCCTGCTCTTTTACCTCCGCCTGGACGGCCGGGGCGCGGGGCTTGCAGCCAAGGTCAAGGCAACGGCCCTTGAAGTTGCCGGCGAAGACACCTACGAATCGCGGATACAGATTGGGGTTGCACCCGAAGGGCGGCAATTCTTGCCGATCGGGGAATACTTAGCACAGCGCGGCATCCGGCGCGTCCGGCTGCTAACGAACAATCCCGACAAGGCTGCTGGTCTGCGTAACGTCGGGATCGAAGTGGCCACAGAGCGGCTGATCGTCGACCCCTGCTGTGAAGCGGTGCAACGACTCTATCAAACAAAGCGGGATCGGTTTCACCACGATATTCCATAGATTGGGGGGAGCGAACAAGTGCGAATTGCGCCGGAGCAACTGCTGCTTGAATAGTTCGTCACGGCTGTGCGAGGCTTACGGGCAGATCGGTTTCACAGGTTCTTGCGTGACGCGCGTTTCGCTCCGACTTGGCCTGCACACCACCCGCCACGGCCGCAGGTCGCGCCGATTGTCGTACTTCCAATCCTTTGCGGTCACATCAATCGACGCGTCTGTTTGTAATCTTGATCTGCGGATCGACAGTGTGGCCACTCAGTATCTGAGTCCAGGGAGGGGCTCGCGTTCTTCGCAGTGTAGCGGGGCCGGTCCCTTCGGCCGTCAAGGGCAGCTTCGCCGGCCGGCGTGGGCAGCGGTTGCCGGCGCTCCGCTTCGCAACCGGCACGCCGGCATCCGGGCGCGTGGCGAAGATTGGTGAACGCAGGGTGGAGCGCGCGCCGCCGGCGCCCGTGCGGCGCGCCCCCTGTGACGGCGGGCTGCGGCCCCGCTTTGGAGCGAACGCTCTTCGCCTTCTCGCGAGGGGCGTTTTCATCCACTCCCCCACTCTTTCATGCCCGAGTATCCCGTCATTGCGGTCAACGGCACCGGCTACGTCGTCGATCCCGTGCGTCGCACGATCCAGGAGCATGGCAATCCGGACAACTGCCTGAAGCTCCCCGCCCTCAAGCCGCAGGAAATCCCGTTCGACCATCCGCAGTCAAGTAACCGGTTCCGGCCGAGTGCGCAGAAGCCGTTGCTCATGACGCCGGGCGTATCGCAGCAGTTCGGCGACATCGTGATCTGCGGCTGCCTCGCCGTGCTGCAGGAACTCGCAGACCGGCACGCCGGCATCGACTACCTGCAGGTCTTCCAGGATGACCGGGGCAATCGTCTCTGTTTCATCGAGGACGGCGAAGGGGGCGCCATCACGGCGCTCCTGCCTGACGAGTATTGAATCCTTTTCCCCCTCTTTCCCGTGTCTTCCATCACTGAACCATCATCGGTTGCCGGCTTCCCGCGACTGCGAATCGCCGATTCCGAGAATCCCCGCGTCTACGATGGGGAACCGCATTGGGCGCTGATCCAGGACGACGAATTCGGTCAGATCGTCGCCGACGTCGAGACCGCTCCGAACGCGGAGAGCCTGGCACGGCTGCTCGCGGCCGCCCCCGAACTTCTCGACGCGCTGGAAACGGTCAACGAGTGGAGCATCGCATCCCACGACGATGATTTCCCGTACCCGTGCGTCAAGGCGGCGCTTCGGAAAGCCCGTGGACGCTGAGCGGACTTTTCATTTCCTTCCCCACTTTCCCGATGCCGAGAGGCAAGTCACAGCACCGGCGCAAAACGAAGACGCACACCAAACTCAAGTCGCCGCCGCACGGCCGCGACGTGTTCCAGACGCACTGGAGTTGCAGCTGCCAGAAGTGCGAATGGAAGCGGGCCGCCGTCAGCTGGCTCGTCAAATCGTTCTCGCACATTCCCCGCGACTGCGCCGCCGGCATGGTGGAACAGAGCAGCATGTCCCTGCCGCTGCCGATGTGGGGCACGCTCTTTGTACCGAGCGATCCGGTCGATGCGGCGAGGATTCGTCGCATGTGCCGACCCATCACCGGGGCCGACGGCGACGAGGAACTGCAGCGGCTGGAATTGGGCGGCTGGAAAGAGGTCGCCAACACCGGCGTGCTGGCGGTCGACTTTCTCGGCGCGCTCATCCTCGGCATCCACGGAGCCGGCTACAACTTCTTCCCCGCGCACTGGGAACCGCTCTACGACGCGCTCGAATACGAATGGCATCTCTGAGCGATATCCCCACTTTCATCCTTTCCCACCATTCTCATGGAGAATCCCTACATCGCACCGGAGCATCAGTCGCTCCTGAGCCGCGTCGCATCGACTCCCGGCTGCTACGTCGACAACTGCCCGCGGTGCGGACTGCCCCATCCGTCCTGCCATTGTCCGCTTGTCGCGAACGACGCACAAAAGGAGTAGCGCGGATACGAGCGACATCGGCATCACACGGAGCAGCATGCCTGCGACGACGATGAGCGGGGCACGAGACTATTTCTCACTAACGCGACGTGACTGAAGCCGGGTCCGTCCCACGGATGACAAAAAGTGCCCCCTGTGGACAGAAAGTGTCCGCATCGCTCGCGGGCGCGAGGGAAGGGAGCGTATTCCAAGACCTCTCGGCCACCTCGAATCGACGGCACGATTCTTGCGTTTGGGCGGCATGTTCGTCTCATTCATCTTGTCGGGATGATGAAGCGGCTGAGGCGAACGCGTGGCTGTGGATTTCGCGCGCCTTGGAGGTGAGATCCTGACAGATGCCGATTCTTGGCGCCGACATGTGCAACGGACAGATCCGCGAATCGCACTACGAATCCTGGGAGCGACATGAAGAACAAAAGGAAGACACCGCGCTGTTGGCGACACTCCTGTACTCGCCAAGGCTTCACGCTCATCGAACTGCTCGTTGTGATCGCGATCATCGGGATTCTGATCGCTCTGCTGCTTCCCGCGGTCCAGCAGGCGAGAGAAGCCGCGCGGCGCACGCAGTGCAAGAACAACCTGAAGCAGCTGGCGCTGGCTCTGCACAACTACCACGACACGGAGCAATGCTTCCCACCCGCGCGGCTGTCCAAGTCGCCGCAGTACGGGCAGATGGTGGCGCTCCTCCCTTACTTCGAGCAGGGAAACCTGGCGAAGAAGTTTGACGTGAGCGCTCCCGGTGGGTTCGCTGATCCCGTGAATCAGCCGGTCGCCAACGCGCCGGTGGGCATGATTCGCTGCCCGTCGAACCCGGTCCCCGGGCTGATCAAGATGCGCAAGTCGAGCAAAACGGGAACGAGCTACGGCGCATTCATCACCGCGTCCGGGACGACAACCGATCCGTCAGACCCGACGATTATGACGGGATGGGGGTCCGACTACTGGGTGAACCACGGCATCAACTCGTCGAGCTACGCCCTCTTCTTCAGTACGGGCGTCTCCCCGACTCCGATCATGAAGGGTGACAGCCCGCGGATGCGCGACGTCACCGACGGGACGTCGAATACCCTGATGGTGACTGAGCACGCGGGGTACGACGTGCACTACGTCAAAGGAGTCGGAATGCCAATGCCCGATACCGACGTCACACTCGATCAGCCGGGGGCCTGGGGGACGTGGCTCGGGTGGTGCGCGTACATGATTCAGACCTATCCGAGCTACACGGCGGCGACCTATCCGACGAACCTCTCGAACATTCCTTCGGGAACCGAGTGCACCATCAACTGCAACAATTCGCAGGGCGTCTTCGGATTCCATCCCGGCGGAGCCCACGCTGCGCTTGCGGACGGAAGCGTTCGCTTCCTGGGCGAATCGCTCTATGGCGGCACCCTGATGGCCCTCGCGACCCGCGATGGCGGCGAAGTGGCAACGTTAGGTGAATGATGCAGTTCGAACCGCCAAATTCGTTTCTGTCGCGTCCTCTCGCTGCGGCACTGGCAAGATGCCAGCTCATTGCGGCATGCCTGCTCGTGATCGGGTGTGGGGAGGTCGACCGCTCCTGCGCCGTCCGCGGAGAAGTCCGAGTAGGAGGAATGCCCGCGACCGGCGTTTATCTCGTCTTTCACCGGTCGGGCGAGACGCAGAAGAGCGTCGCTTCCGCTTGCACCAAGCAAGATGGAACGTTTTCCGCCGCACTGCCGGAAGCAGGAACCTTCGTCGTTACGGCGTTCTGGCCCACCGTCGTCGCATTGGGGGAGGACGAAACGACTGAAGGACCGGATCGCTTCCGGAATCGCTATCGGGATCCGCAGCATCCGGCCAAGTCGATCTCTGTTTCGCCCGATGAGCCCGAGCTCCCTCCGATCGAATTGTCTCTGTGACAACTGTGTGAGCAGCCTCCGCTGCCTCAGCTCTGCAACTTCGAGGACGCGCCCCGTGAGACATTTGACTGTGGCCCTGATGCTGGGACTGTTGTCCTCCTTCGATTCCGGTGCGACGGCCGACGAGCCGCCGCTGGTCCAGTCGCGTCAATCGGGCCCCTGGTCGGCGAACGAGACGTGGGATGCAGGGCGGATTCCGCGGAAAGGGGACCGCGTCGTGATCCGCAAGGGGCACCACGTCGGGTACGACGTCGACTCGCGCGAGGTCATTCGCCTCGTGCAGATCGCCGGTACGCTGGAGTTTGCCCGCGATCGATCGACGCGGCTGGAGGCCGGGCTCGTCTCGGTGA
This sequence comes from Planctomycetaceae bacterium, assembly GCA_020850695.1. Lineage (GTDB taxonomy): Bacteria > Planctomycetota > Planctomycetia > Planctomycetales > Planctomycetaceae > JADZEF01. The sequence goes on from JADZEF010000100.1 coordinate 7,737, forward strand.
TCGCCAGTGAGAAGCCGTCCGAGGAGGGCTTCGACTGCGACCTCGACCTGAGTCACGACCACCACTATCACGGCAACGGAAACGGCCGCCCGGCCCTCCTCGTGGGGAGGCCCGGTGCGCCGATCCCCGTCGAGCACACCGCCACCATTCGCCTGCACTACGTCGAGGGGATGGACAAGAAGTCCTGCCCCTCGCTCATCAACTGTGGCGGCCGTTTGGAGATTCACGGCAGCCCGCTGCGGCGAACGTGGGTCAAATTGATGAAGGAAGCAGCGGCCGGAACCCAGACCCTGTCGCTGGCCGAACCCGTCACCGACTGGAACGAAGGTGACCATCTCGTGATTACCCGAACCCAGCGCCCAGGTCGAGGTGGTGGGTTCCGACGAAGTGGCGGTAATGGCGCCGGCAGACGCGGCGAAAGTGCAGAAGAATCCTCCGATCACAACGAAGAACGCAAACTGGTCTCGACCGGTGGCCGCGACTTCACAGGCGGCAATTCGCTCAGACTCGATGCGCCGCTGAGTTTCCTCCACTACGCCGACGAGAGCGAAGGCTTCCAAGGCGAAGTCGTCAACCTCACCCGCAACGTCATCGTCGAATCTGCTGATCCGGACGGTGTCCGTGGGCATACGATGTTCCACAAGAACTCGGCCGGCTCGATCAGCTATGCCGAGTTTCGTCATCTTGGCAAGCAGGACGTGCTAGGCCGTTACAGCATGCACTTCCACCTTTGCGGGGACACAATGCGGGGGAGCTCGGTCATCGGAGCTTCGATCTGGGATAGTCACAACCGTTGGATCACCATCCATGGCACCGATGATCTGGTCATCCGTGACTGCGTTGGATTCAAGAGCATCGGCCACGGGTATTTCCTCGAAGATGGTACCGAGACCAACAATATTCTCGACCACAACATGGCCATCGCCGCCAAGCCTGGCAAACCCTTGCCGAATCAAGTCATTCCTTTCGACTTGAACCTCGGTGCCGGCTTCTGGTGGGCCAACTGCCAAAACAGTTTCACTCGCAACGTCGCGGTGGACTGCGGCGAATACGGCTATCGATTCGAGTGCATCAAGACCGAGAACTTCGATCCTGTTCAGGCCATCCGACAAGCCGATGGAACAATCAAGCGTATGGACACACGTGTGATGCCGTTTGTCCGCTTCGAGGACAACGAAGCTCATTCGTTCCAGCAATTCTGCTTGAACATCCGCGGCGTGCCTCGCTTTGGGGGCGTCGGGGGAATGCCTGAGGGAAATGCAGTGCTCTTGAAAGAAGCAGCGGAAGCGGTCCCGGAACCTGGCAAGCCTTTTTGGATTCGCAACTTCCGAGCCTGGGAGGCCAACTATTCAATTCATCTTGGAACGACTGGAGTGTTTGTCGATGGGCTTGACTCCTTTCGGAACGATGTGGCCATTTGGCGTTCGATCATGGATCGCTCAGGATTCCGCCGGTTGAACTCGCGCGAAATGAGGGTGAATGACATTCACAACCCTATTAGTGTGGGGCAGTTGTCTCTGGCAGGCCAAACTTCTCGCGGTGTTTCCAGCTTCAGGGACACGATGCCCCCAACGACGATGATTACCAAAGTGGTTCGTTCCGGAAGCATCGTGCAGATCTTCGGTTCGGTAGCCGACACCAGCGACATCAAGCGCGTGACTGTGAATGGGCAAACGGCTCGCTCGACTCGGGGCAGCTTTGCCGAGTGGGAGATCGTCCTGGAATGTCCCGATGGAAAGCCACTGGAGATTGCCGCCTTCGCCGAAGACGTGAATGGCATCACTGAGTCCACGGCCCACAAGCTTGTCGTTGATTGACTTATGGTAGCAGCGTGTTGGCCAGCGACCGTTCGCTGAGTCAGACGGTCAAGCCGTAGTGTGGCAGCGTGATCCGTGGACGTTCTTCGTCAGAACCGGATACTCGCCGCGAGCGACATCGGCATCAACTGGAGCATCAACGCCTCATGGTTCTTCGCCGTGAGGCGTTCTTTTTATGCTCGCCCGGAAGCCGAAGAATTCCGGGAAAATCTTCGCAGCACGATGGAATCTTCTTGAAATCGTAATCGATGCTGCTATGAATGAAGCATCGACCTCTCACGAGGTTGCCTCCGAGTCACGGACGTGTCCGGCACGGCTTCGGCCGTGAAGACCTTCCGATCGGTTGTACTCTCATCCCGATCTCGGGATCGTTTCCACCGAGTCGCGTTCCTCCTTTCGGAGCGCTGCTCGGTGACCTTTTTTACCGGTGGAAACGATGCGCCGAGGTCTCCGATGCCCCTCACCGATCACGATATCGAGCTGCTGGCCGCCCTGGGCCGATACTACGTCCTGACCCGCGAGCAGCTGCAGCGGCTCTGCTTTCCCGATCACGCCGGGGGCCGCACGACCCGCAAGCGCCTGTCGAAGCTGCAGCAGGCTGGCTGCATTCAGAAGCACCGCATCCCCGTCGCCTTCCCCGGCACGGCGACCGCCGCCCCCGTCTACTACGCGACGAAGCAGGGGGCCGAGTATCTCGCGTCGTGGTATGACGACGAGTCGCTCCGCGCGATCAATACACGGCAGCCCCGAGGCGACCGTCTCAATCACTGGATCGCCGTCAACGAGACGCGGATCGTGATCGAGCAGGCGGTCGCCCGGCAGAGCGACGTGACGCTCGACCGCTGGATCAACGAGTGGGAGACGGTCGACAAGGACGCGGCCGTGGGCAACCGCTTCACACTTCACCCACAGCTCTCGGCCGAGCCACCCCTTTCATGCAGTCCCGACGCTGCGTTTCTTCTGTCGCTGCGCGGACACCGCAAGGTCTATTACCTGGAGCGCGATCTCGGCACGTCGTCACCGAAGCAGATCGCCGCCCGCAAGACCAAAGGGTACGCGGCGCTCGCCGATACGCAGGGGCATCGGAACCATTTCCCCGAGACGACGATGGACGCGTTCGGCGTGCTCTTCATCACAACCACCCGTTACCGCGCCGAAGAAGCGGCGAAGCAGATCGCGAGGAAACAGCGCCCCGACCTCTGGCTCTTCCTCGACGAGCACGAAGTCACGGCCGAGAGCTTCCTGCACGGAGCCATCACCTGGAACCACAAGCTGGAGCGCGGGCCGCTGGTGAAGCTGCCGGCCGGCGCTCCGCAGACAGCCGTCGCCGCACGAGCAACGGCGGACACGACGTGATTTGAGGCGTCCACACCCGTCCGGCCGGCCGCCAACCGCATTCAGGGATGCAACGAGCGGCCGGTCTTTCGGTGTGGGTTTTTCCGGGATCCACGATGTTGTGGCCTCCCGATATTCCCGTTCCCCCCTTTCATCATGGAGAACTCAACAGCCAAGTCCGCCAAGCCCGTCTGGGCGCTGCGCCTCAAGGGCGTGTCCGTCAGCGTCTTCGAGAACAAGTCCGAAGACGGCAAGACGACCTTCCACAAGGTGTCGCTCCAGCGGAGCTACCGTCAGGACGACGAATGGAAAACGACGCAGAGCCTGAGCCGCGATGACCTCCCGATCGCCCAGCTGCTGATGCAGAAGGCCTGGGAGTTCATCCTCCAGGCCGAAGCGAAGAAGAACGCGGACGAGCCGAAGGAATGATCGGCCCACCCGCGACGGCAGGCTGCCCTGACAGCCTGCCCGCTTCCCCGAGGGAAGCACGCCGCGTGCGACGTGACGGCGTCTGCCGGAAGGCGGACCAGTCGCCGGACCGCGGCGGTCATGCGAGCCATCTGGTTCGCCCTTGTCCGGTGAGCGCGGAACTTTCCCGCTCGCTCGCCGATCACTTTGCATGCGATCCGTTTGCCGCGCGTGCGGATGTCCGGTAGTGTCCCTCTCCCATGTCGAACGACAATTCTCCCGCCACGAAAGCCGATATCACCCGCCTCGAAACGAGGCTCGACCAGCATGACGAGCAGTTCGCGCTGATTGTCAGGTTGCTGCACGAGATTCAGCAGGACACGAGAGCGGTCCGCACGGATCTTCAGGCACTCGGCACGAAGCTGCTCGTCGACCACGAGCGGCGACTGGTGGCGTGCGAACGCAGGTTGGGTTTGGCCGCGTAGCATGTGTTCTTGTTTCCACGAAATCGTCCCATGTCCTCAAGCGACGCACCCGCAACGAAGGCTGATGTTCGCCGCCTCATCGAGACGGTGGACCGGGCCGCGGCGCTCATCGAGCGATCGGTGCAGTCGACGAATCGCTCGACCGCCGAGATGCGACTGAAGCGGCTGGAACGGCACCTCAGTTTTCCCAGATAGCTTGAACGGTATTCGCACGTCACAGGGCGTGCGTGAATCTTCGTTTCCCATCCGGGAAACCTGTCGAGTGGAGACGGCGCTGCGTCGGCCCGCCAGGGCCAGCCTTCGCCTGATCCTCGGCAGTCTTCGCGGTCGCAATGGCGACCGCTCTTTCGCGAGACGCACGAAACTTTCCCGCAGCGCTCCGCTCATTTCCCATCACCGCGGAATCGGTCCGCGCTGATCGACCGAGCGATACACGTGCGAGAAAGGTCCGAAGGATGAACGTCTCCCTGACCGCGTGGCACGAACAGCACCGCTGCACCTGGTGCGAGAAGGAGAAGGAGTCCGTCTCCGCTTCCTACGACGACGGGTTCCTCAAGAACGCGCCCAT
>JADZEF010000101.1 GCA_020850695.1 Planctomycetaceae bacterium
ATCCAGCCGGTGCAGGTCTGGCTCGATCACATCCATGTCGACGTCACCGACCAGGTGGCGACCAAAACGTATGACTGCACGTTTCTCAATCCGAACTCGCAGGCGGTCGTCGGTGGAACGTGCTACATGGAGCTCGAACCGGGGGCCCAGGTCGATGACATGTCGGTTCTGGTCAACGGCAAGGAGATGAAGGCCGAGATCCTCGACGTCGAGAAGGCCAAGACAGTCTTCAACGAAATGGTCAAGAACGGCGGCTCCCCCGCGCTGCTCGAATACTACGGCAACCAGCTCATCCAGACGCAGGTGCCCAAGATCGACCCGAACGGGACGGTGCACGTGAAGCTGAAATACACGACCGTTCTGCAGAACCGCGGGGGGATGTTCCGGCTGCAGATGCTCAACACCAACCCCAAGGCGCTGATGCAGCCGCTCAAGAGCGCGGCCGTGACGGTCAATCTGAAGAGCAAGGAGCCGATCAAGAACATCTACTCGCCGACGCACGAAGTGAAGTTCGTCGAGAAGGAAGGCTGGGACATCTCGCTCGAATGGAAGCAGGAGAACTATCTCCCCAAGCATCCGTTCGTGCTGTACTACCAGACCGCGAACGAAGCGGTCGGAGCGAGCGTTCTCGCCCATAAGGAACTGGACGAGGAAGGGGCCTTCATGCTGATGCTCTCTCCGACCATCGGCAGCGGGGCGGGGCAGGTGAGCGAATCGCAGATCCTGCCGAAGGACGTCGTCTTCTGCGTCGACACCTCGGGCTCGATGCTGCAGAACGGCAAGATGGAACAGGCCCGCGCCGCCCTCAAGCATTGCATCGAATCGCTGCGGAAAGGGGATCGCTTCAACATCGTCGACTTCAGCACCGCCGCCCGGCAATTCGATGAGAAGGGGCTGATCGAGTTCAACGACGAAACGCAGGCCAAGGCGCTGCGTTACGTCGAAAAGCTGTCGGCCCGCGGCGGGACCGCCATCCAGGAAGCGCTGGAGCTTTCGCTGACAGCCCTCGGAAAGAAGGAAGACAACAGCGGCCGGCTGAAGATGATCCTGTTCGCAACCGACGGCCTGCCGACGATCGGCGAGCGCGATCCCGAAGCGATCCTGCGGACGATGTCGAAGAAGAACACCGAGGACGTCCGCATCTTCGTGTTCGGCGAAGGCTTCGACGTCAACACGAAGCTGCTCGACTTTCTGGCCCTCAATCATCGCGGCGAGGCCGATTACATCCTTCCCGAGGAGAAGATCGAGGACCGGATCAGCAAGTTCTTCGATCGGGTCGGTTCTCCGCTGATGACCGATCTGCAGGTCACCTTCGACGGACTGGAAACGAAGGACGTCTACCCGCGACGCATCCCCGATATTTACAAGGGGGAGCAGGTCATCCTCTACGGCCGCTATATCGGACACGGCTCGAAGACCGTCAAGCTGAGCGGGATGGTGGGGGACGAGCGCAAGACGTTCGAGTACAAGCTCGATTTCCCCGAGATTTCGCCGGACGACAAGGCGAGCTTCGTGCCGCGGCTCTGGGCCGGCCGCAAGGTCGACTTCCTCCTCAACGAAATTCGTCAGTCGAGCATGGAGAACCCCGACAAGGAACTCGTCGAAGAAGTGACGCGGCTGGCGAAGCGATTCGGCATCATCACGCCTTACACCAGTTTCCTGGTCAACGACGACGTCTCGAAGCGGCAGGAAGCGAACGCCATACCGGCCGCCGCCCTGCAACTTCGCAAGGCGGGGGGATTTGGCCTGGGGGGCGTCCCGGGGCCACGCGGATTGCCCGCCCCCGCGACGAGTGGCCCGGAAGCCGAGAGATTCAAGGAAGACCGCGTGCGGGACTCGAAGCAATTGAATGAACAGGCGCGCCAGTTCGGCAAAGGGAACGTCGCGCAGTTCGAGGCGGCCGCCGACGAAGCCGTGAAACGCGAACGGCGAGGAGCGGATAAATCGTCGCTGCAGGTGATCCGCTACATCGGCAACCGGACGTTCTACCAGAGCGGTTCCGAATGGCAGGATAGCGTCTACGACGCGGAGAAACACAAGGACATCAAGGACGTGGAAGTCGGCTCGGCCGAATACTTCAAGTTGCTCGATCAGGAACCTCGGCTCGCGAAATACCTCGCGCTGGGGGACGTCGTGGTTCCCGTGCAAAAGCAGTGGTACCGCTTCGTGCAGAAGCCGGCGAAGAAGGCGGGCTGAGCCGGTTCGTTGCCCCGGGGAAAAAAGGCAGGCCACGGAAACGACGGAGGAAACGGAGCGTCACGGCGAGATTACAAGGTCTCCGTCCGTGACTTTCCGTCGAATCCGTCGTTTCCGTGGCCCGGTGTTTTCCACCCCGCGGCACGTCATCACTCCGCCACGTACTCGATCTTCACCCGTCCGAGCACCTTGATCAGCGGCATGAACACCGTCACGGGGGACGGGGCGTCGGCGGCGAAGCTCGACTCGGCCAGGCGGATGTGACCGGCGCCAATGCCCCCCTGGCCAAGCGTCGCATCGAGCGGATACCAGTGCCCCCCGAGCCACGCCTCGGTCCACATGTGACCGCCGAACGCCTGGACGTTCTCAACGTAAACCAGACCAACGGCGACGCGCGATGGAATCCCCTGCGCTCGAAGCATCGCCGCCAGCAGCACCGCGTGCTCGGTGCAGTCCCCTTCGAGCGTCTGGGCGACCTCCGCGGCGGACGCGAGTGCCGTCGAGAAGTTCTTCTTCTTCAGGTTGCGGTGGACGTAGCGTTCCATCTGCACCGCCGCATGCAGCGGGCTCGTTTCGACCCCCAGCGCCGCCTTCTTCGCATGCTCGACGACTCGCGGATCCCTCGATTGCAGGAACTGCGTCGGCCGCACATAGTCCTCATCGATCGGCACGCTCTTCAATTCGCGCGGCAGCTTCACCGTCGTCACCTTCAGTTCGACCGTTTCCGCCGAGATGCGATGGATCGTCTGGGTTTCCCCCTCCGAGAGATACTTCTCGGGGTCGTCATCCTTCAGCGTGATCCGATAGGTCGCTTTCGGTGTCTTGTGCGCCTGCTTGATCGGCCCGCACGGAACGAGCGTGTTCGTCGCGATGTCGAGTTGCGGCCCGCTCAGTTCTTTCATCGCTTCCGCCTGCGGGACGGTGAAGAGCGTCATCACCTTGCCCAGCAGGTCGTCGTCGGTCCGCAGCGTCTTTCCGGTCTCGTCGAGATAGACCCGCGTCACCATGTCGGGCACGAGGTCGTTCGAGATCCGCGCCTTGAGCAGCATCCGCTCGCGACCGTCGAGCATCTTCGTCGCCACCTTCTGATCGGCCTGGATCTTGACTGTCGCGACCTTGTTGAAATCGGGAAAGAAGCTCTTGAACGAGCGGCGGTTTCCGGATGCCAGAGGCGGCGACGTCAGTGCCCGCTCCTGCCAGGCGGGCGAGCGGATCTCGGCATCCCAGGGGAGTCTGACCGTCTGCAGCTTGCCCGCCAGTGTGGTGTCGACCCGCAGTTCCCTGTCCCGCACCGTTCCGGTCGTCGTGGCGGTCGCGGCGGGCGGGTTGCGAAGTTCCATCGTGTAACTGAGGAGATCCCCTTCGGGCGTCTCCTCGGTCGTCAGGGTTTTCTGCATGTCGATCTGCTGCCCGAACCGGCGGAACTTCATCGTCACGTCGTTGGTCGTTCGCAGAATCGAGCGGTTGTCGCGTTTGACCGTTTTCAGCGTGGTCCTCGACCAGCCGATCCGCTGTTCATCCAGAAGGATGACCTGCCAGGTCTCGTCATCGTGTGAGGTCGACGGCTTCGCGGTGGTGTCGGATGCCGCGCCAACATCCTTCGATCCCGCCGATTTCGAAGCAGGCTTCGTTGCGGGATTCGACTCGGCGGCAACCTGCTGAATTCGACGAGGGCGGCTGGATTGTCCCGGAGTAATCACGATGTCCGCCGCTGCTTCGCGGGGCGAGGCGAAGGCCGTTCCGAGGGACGACTTGCTCCGCGTGGAATCGGGGGCCGGCGAGACGTTGGTCCAGACCGCAAAGCCCGTGGCCAGAACGGCCAGGGTGCCGAGCGTCCAACGCAGGAACAGACTCATGAATCGCTTCCCTGGATGCGGCATCGGGTCTGGCCACCCACCTCATGCGTCGCCCGCCGCATCCTGCCGCGGGCGTTGCGCGTCGCGTATCATAGCGGGGGGGCAGGCCCCCACAAGTCGAAGTCCCACACGTGTTTTGTCGAGTCCGCTCGTGAGTTCCGAGATCCTCATTTCGCCGCATGACGGGGCCACAACGCCGGTTCGCCGTCCGGCGAGCGACGCGGGAAATCGAGTGCCTCGTTCGGCTTACATCCACGTTCCGTTCTGTGCCCATCGCTGCGGTTATTGCGATTTCACCCTCGTCGCACGCCGAGACGACCTGGTGACCCCGTACCTCGACGCTCTGGAGCAGGACCTTCAGACGCTGGCGGACCCACAACCGGTCGACACGCTGTTTTTTGGCGGAGGCACACCGACGCATCTCGACCCGGCGGCGCTGCGCCGCCTGATAGAGTTGGCGTGCGGCTGGTTCCCGCTCCACGACGCGGCCGAGTTCAGCGTCGAGGCCAATCCGTTCGGGCTTGACGAAGAGAAGATCGCCGTGCTGGCGGACGGCGGCGTCAATCGCGTCAGCCTCGGTGTGCAGTCGTTCGACCTGGAGATGCTTCGCTTCCTGGAGAGGGATCATACCGGCGACGACGCACTGCATGTCGTCGACCGCGTACGTCGGCGCATCGAGAACGTCTCGCTCGATTTGATTTTCGGCGTGCCGGGACAGACGCGCGAACTGTGGCAGCAGACGCTCGATCAGGCGATTGCACTCGCCCCCGCACACATTTCGACGTACGGCCTGACCTTCGAGAAGGGGACGACCTTCTGGTCGCGTCGACTGAAAGGCACCATCGCACCCGTTCCCGACGACCTCGAACGTGCGATGTACGGCGATGCCATGGATCGACTCACAGCGGCCGGTTTTGTGCAGTACGAACTTTCGAACTTCGCCCGGCCCGGACGCGAATGCCGCCACAACCAGACCTACTGGCGGCAGGATCCGTATTTCGGGCATGGCCCCGGAGCCGCCCGTTATCTGCGGGGAAAGCGTTCGATGAATCATCGCAGCGTCACTACCTGGATCCGCCGCATCCAGGCAGGAGAATCTCCGATCGCAGAAATCGACGAGCTTTCCCCCGAAGATCGGGCTCGGGAAGCAATCTATCTCGGTTTGCGGCAGGCCGACGGGGTCTCGCGCCGTGAACTCTTCGAACGGACAGGCTTCCACCTCGACGATCTCGCTGCCGCGGCGATCCGCGAGCATGTCGGCGCCGGTCTCTTGTCCGATGACGGCGAGAGCCTGCGGCTGACACGCGAGGGACGCTTCCTGGCGGACACGGTGTCTGGCGATTTCTTATAGCGACCTTCTTGTCGAGAGGAGCGCCACTTTGCACGATCGCTTGCCTTTCCCCGCCGGTGCGTTGAAATAGATCAGGGTAGAACTTGTATTGTCCTCGGAGCCCTTGCTGATGTCCCGGCGTTCAACCCGTTCGACTTCCCGTCCCGCAGTGGCGACGGAACCGGCCGGGGACTCGGCGCGCATGACCCAGGTCGATCGGGCGCTCGCCGCCCTGAAGCAGGGGAAGCTCGTCATCGTTGTCGATGCGAAGGAGCGGGAAAACGAGGGAGATTTCGTCTGCTCGGCCGAGCTGGCGACTCCCGAGGCGGTCGACTTCATGCTCCGCGTTGGCCGCGGCATGCTGTGTGCGCCGCTCGAGCAGGATGTCGCCGATCACCTGCGGCTGCCGCTGGTCGTGGATGGGGAACGCAATACCGCCCCGCACGGGACGCAATTCCTGATGCAGATCGACCACCGCGATGCGGGGACGGGCGTTGCCCCCGAGGCCCGGGCGCTGACGCTGCAGCGGTTGGCCGATCCGAAATCGCTGGCATCGGACTTCGTCCGTCCCGGGCACGTCAATCCGCTCCTCGCCAAACCAGGAGGCGTGTTGCGGCGGGCCGGCCACACCGAGGCGACCGTCGATCTCCTCCGGCTGGCGGGGCTGCGCCCGGGGGGTGCTCTCATCGAGATTCTCAGCCAGTCGGGGCGTGGGATGGCGAACTTCGCCGAACTCGAAGCCCTCTCGGCCGAACACGACATTCCGATCGTCGCCATCGAAGAGTTGATCCGCTACCGCCGCACCCGCGAACAACTCGTGTCGCGCGAGGCGGAAGTCATGATTCCGACCGCTGACTTTGGCAATCCGACGGTCATTGCCTATCAGGTGGCCCACGACGATCAGCAGCCGCTCGCCATCGTCTGGGGCAACCTCGCGACTGCCCGGCAGCCCCTGATCCGCATGCACTCCTCCTGCTTCACAGGAGACCTGCTGGACTCGCTCCGGTGCGATTGCGGGGACCAGCTCCACATGGCGATGTCGATGATTCATGCCGAGGGGGCGGGGGCCGTCGTCTACCTTCCCCAGGAAGGGCGCGGAATCGGCCTGATCGCCAAGCTCAAGGCCTACCAACTCCAGGATCAGGGGTACGACACGGTCGAAGCGAACCGCAAGCTCGGATTTCGTGACGACATGCGGGACTACATGGTCGGGATGCAGATTCTGAAAGATCTCGGCCTGACCGAGGTCCGGCTGCTGACCAATAACCCGAAGAAGGTAGACGCTTTTCCCCTCGCCGGAATGGATCTGCGAGTGGTCGAGCAGGTGCCGATCATCGCCCCCCCGCACGAGCACCGCGAGCGGTACATGGCCACCAAGCGAGACCGCATGGGGCACCGGCTGCCGCCGTCGAAGCCGACCGAAGACTGAGCGATCTCGGTCAGCGCGGAAGGTTCTATTCGAATGGATGGCGCGTCCCACGACGCTGTCGCCGTCTCCGGGTAACTTTTGCAAGAAACTCCCGCCCCAATTGTGACTCTTGCAAAGGATCTGAAGTGCTGGTGTCGCGATTTCGCGGCGCTTTGTTTCCATCCGGCATGCCACCTTGCGGTGGTTGGCTGCCACGCCGTAATCCGGCTGCAAGAGCATTGAAAAAGGCATTTTACGACTCATTCTGCCCTTGAGGGAAGAGCTTCGTGCTGGGCCCGAAAAGCACGTTTACGGCATTCCGTGGCGGTGGAAAGGCGAACTGGCACGGGCGCTGCGTTAGTGAAACACGTCCGCCGAGGGAAACGAGTCACAGTGACATAGGCCCCCGGCAGCCGATGTGCTCCACCGAACGCCGCGGCTCATTCAGAGTGGACTTCTCGGACAACAGGAGGGGATTCACCATGCTTCGCACCGCTCTCGCCTCGATCGTGACGACACTGGCCGTTCTTGCTTCGGGCTCGGCCCACGCTCAGTGGGGCTATCCGGCCACGACGTACCCGGCCACCACCTATCCGTCCTACAACAGCTACTCGACCTATTACGCTCCGACGACGACGTATCCGACCTACAGCGGCTACGGCAACTGCCCCAACGGGATGTGCGGCACGACGTACGGACGGGCGACCTCGTACTACGCTCCCACCTACTCGAACTGTCCGAACGGGATGTGCGGGACGTCGGCGTACCCGAGCTACTCGACGTACTACGCTCCGACGACCAGCTACCCGGCCTACAGCAGCTACGGCAACTGCCCGAATGGCAACTGCTATCAGCAGCCGGCCTATCGCGGGTATGCCCCGGTCTACTACCCGGTCGGCGGGTCGAACACGCCGGTCTACTCGGTCCCGTCCGCGACGACTTCGAACTATGGGCCGACTTTCCAGAACCGGAACTACGACACGCGGTCGAACGGCAATTACTCGAACGCGTCGCAGATCAACAGCCCCTACTACGAGTGAAACTTCCGGACACCCACTGATCGCCACTGATCGAACCATCACCTGACGCCGGAGCGCTCAGATCACCTGAGCCGAAAGGATTCGTGCGAATGGGCTCAATAATCATCTGACCGAGCCGCCGAAGTTCTTTCGGCGGCTTTTGTCATTGGACGCAGAGGGAAAACAGGTGTTCGTACCGGGAAAGAGTTCTTCTATACTCCGTGGAGATCAAGGACTTCTGACGCAAAGACCGCAAAGGAAGGGCACGCAGCGCAGCGTCTGACGGACTGGATCGGTTCAGCCGGGTCCGCAATCACTTCTGTTCTTCTCTTTGCGAAAACTTTGCGGTCTCTGCGTCTCTGCGTCAGAAGATTGACTTCAAGCCACCTCGATGCGACGTCGCACGGATGCTCAATCGCCCGCAGAATGCGTTCACCGAGGTCGACCCCCGCGGAGCCGCCGCGTGGGACGTCGATGAGCGGCCTAATGCGCGGTTGCGATGGCTTCTTTTCCTGATGGCGCTCCCCATCCTCGCGATTGCGGTGCGACTCTTCTGGGTGCAGTCGCAACTCACCGACGCGTACGTCGAAGCGTTCCACGTCACCAGTGAATCCTTCGAACCGATCGCCGCCCGAGATGGCCGAATCCTCTCAGCAGACGGACGCGTGCTGGCCGACGACTTCCAGCAATTCCATGTCCTTGTTCATTACCGCTGGCTGGAAACGCCGGCGAATGCGGCCTGGCTCAGGCAGCAGGCGCTGGCACGGCTCGGCCGGGAGGAACGCAAGAACAAGGAGCGGGTGAAGGCCGAGCAGGAGCGGGTTCTCGCTCTGCGCGACGCCCTCTGGCAGCGGCTGTCGGTCCTGGCCGGAATCGATCCGCAGAAGCTCGAAATGTCGCGTGCGGGCATCCAGCAGCGGGTCGAGCGGATCGTCGCCTCGGTCGAATGGAATCGGCACGAGCAGCAATGGGCCGAGGAACATGGCGTCGTCCTGGCGGGCCCGACCGACGTTTCCGGATGGTGGAACCGAACCCTGCAGACGGCGGCGACCGAGTTGACGACTCCCCCGCACCGTGAATCCCGCGAGGCGGTCGTCGTTCGCGAAGAACTCGAATACCACCGCCTGCTCGACAATGTCTCGCTCCAGGTGGCCGGTGAGATCCAGGCCCATCCCGAAGAATTCCCCGGACTGAAAATCGAGAACGCGTCGCTCCGCGTCTATCCTCAGCGGACCCTTGCACCGCACCTGATTGGCAGCCGCGGAACAATCAGCGATGAGGAACTCGCACAACGCAAGGAGCGCTTCCCCGACGGAGATCCGCTCGACTATCAGACCGGCGACCGGATCGGGAAATCCGGGATCGAACGCCGCTACGATGGCGAGCTCCGGGGCGTCCGCGGATCGAGGCGACTCACCCGCAACCGCCGCGGCGAGATCGTCGAAACCGAAATCGTCCGCGAGCCCCGCACCGGACGCGATATCGTCCTGACGCTGCACCTCGGCCTCCAGCAGCGGGTCGAGGCCATCCTCGACCGCGTCCTCGAACAGAATGTCATCGAGGGCGAGACGGAGACAAGCGACTCGTTGCGGGCGGCGGGCGCGTCGCTTGTGGCCATTGATGTTCACACCGGAGCCGTGCTGACGGCGGCTTCCGCACCGCGTTTCGACCTCGATTTGCTCGTCCATCCGGACAAGGAGCGTTGGCAGGCGCTCATGGATGACCCGAGGCGACCGTTCTTTGATCGAGCCACCCAGATGGCCCTGCCACCGGGGTCGGTCTTCAAGCCGCTGACGGCCGTCGCCTTCCTGGAAAGCGGGAAGATCGACCCGTTCGACAAGGTGCCATGTGCCGGTTTCCTCGATTCGCCGCAGCGATACCGCTGCTATATCTACAGCCACTTCGGGGTCGGTCACGGCGACACCGACCTGGCCGACGCTCTCGCGGCATCCTGCAACGTCTATTTTTTCGTCGGCGCTCGAAAGCTTGGCCCGCAGCCGCTCGTCGCGTGGGCCGAGCGGTTCGGTTTCGGACAGCGGACCGGCATCGACATCCCGAGCGAACAGTCCGGCCATCTCCCCCGCCCGCCGGCGGAACCCGTCCCGAAGAGGTCAAAGAAGTGGCAACCGTCCGAGACGCTCGGTCTCGCGATCGGTCAATCGCGGCTTCTCGTGACGCCCATCCAGGTGGCCCGCATGATGGCGGCGATCGCCAACGGCGGCCAGCTCGTGACCCCGCACGTGATCCGCCCCGATTCAGCCCCCGGATCGGCTTCCTCCACCGCCCCGCAATCCATTCCCGGGCTGCACGAGGAGACCCTCGTGAGAATTCGCGAGGGCCTCGAGAAAGTCGTCGCCGATCGAAAGGGGACCGCGCACAAGACGGTCTATATGAAGGAACTGAGCATTGCGGGAAAGACGGGAACGGCCGAAGTCGGCGGCGGCCGTCCCGATCATGCCTGGTTCGCCGGTTACGTTCCCGCCGATCATCCGCGGATCGCCTTTGCCGTGGTCCTCGAGCATGGGGGATCAGGAGGCCGTGCCGCGGGGCCGGTAGCAAAGGAATTTGCCCAGTCGCTTCTGGACCTCGGGATCCTGCATCGCCAGGTCAACCCGGCGGGGCAACCCGCGAAGCCGTAATGATGATGGCACGGGGAAGTTTCCGGCCTGACCTGAGTTGGCAGCGGAACGCCGGTGCGGTATCTTTAGCTTGGGCCACCATCCGCTTGCGCGGAGCGAGGCTCCGGCGCGGTGCCGGGGCGGGCCGGCTCCCGGGGTTCAGGCGTCCAAATCGGGTGAACGCCATGCGAAGTCAACGGAGGAAGCGTCTGTGGTGAAGTTGCGTCTGCGCGAGAACGAGTCGATCAATGAAGCGGTGAAGCGGTTCCGTAAGCTCGTCGAGCATGCGGGGGTGAAGAAGGAAATGCGTCGCCGGGAATACTATGAGAAGCCGAGCGACATCAATCGCCGCACCCGACGGCGTTCCGAACGCCGCGCCCGACTCGGTCGCCTGACCAACATGTAGTCCACGTCGCCAGGGCCTTGAGGCTTTCCGGTCCTCGCCACAATCTCTGAGGCAGCACTGTGCGTTCAAACGCATCGTTCGCCTCGGCTCCAGCGGCACGCAGATTTGCTCATCAGTCGGCAAACTGGGTGCATGCTTAAAATCCACGACCCCGGCCTGTTGGTCGGGGTCGTTTCGTTGTGTGCGGCTGATTTTGAGCGACTTTCGTCGTCACCGCACTCCAGGTTGGACGCGTTGCTCGATGACGTCAGGCGACGTCGATTCCACCGTCAGCGGTAGAAACCGAACGAGAAGCCCGAACCGTAATACGGATATCCGCCGTACCCGTAGCTGTAATACGACGGGTAGTACCCATAGCTGTACGACGGATAGTATCCGTAGCTATAGGACGGGTAGGAGTAGCTGTACGACGGATAATAGCTGTATCCGTACGAGTACGGACGGTAGTAGCTTCCGTAGTAGCGCGGGTAATAGCCATACCCACCCCATCCACGATACCCGCCCCAGCCACCATAGTAGCTGCCGTAATACCCCCCGTGACGATGCCAGTGGCGAGCTTCCGCTGACGTCGTCGTCCCAATCAACCCGAGTCCGAGCAGCAACACCGCTGCAACCAACAACTTGCGCATGGGTCGTCCCCCTTCTTGAAAGACCCCTGCCGGTCACCCCCCGACGCGCGGTGCCGGTTCTCCGGATCGGAACGAATCCGCCGGCATGGCTGATTCACATCAGGTATTGTACGCACCCGGGGACGTCTGGAGTACTATTTATCGCAAATTTTCGG
The DNA here is from genome assembly GCA_020850695.1 of Planctomycetaceae bacterium. Classification (GTDB taxonomy): domain Bacteria; phylum Planctomycetota; class Planctomycetia; order Planctomycetales; family Planctomycetaceae; genus JADZEF01. The sequence goes on from JADZEF010000101.1 coordinate 11,618, forward strand.
ACAGCTCGCCGGGAATCCGGCGATGTCAAATGCGAACCGCCCGCCGACAGGGCGGGCGGTTCCACATTCAACATTCCAGCTCGGAAATCAGTGGCTGCTCCGTGAACCTACTTGCGGACGAGCTTGGTTCCGGAACCGGCCGGTTGCCATTCCGAGTTGCCGTCCGACCGAGGCGACTGACGGGCGACGACCGGAGCGGTGATGCCGGTCCGAACCCGCACGCGAGTCCGCTCGGGCACAGCCCGCCAGGTAATCTTCGCATCCAGATTGAGCAACGGGCCGGGCAGGCGGACGCCGCCATTCTCGTCATTGTACTCGCGACCGCCGGTATTTCCGGATCCCGAACCGCTCTTCGGCACCTGCTGAAGGTCATCATTGACTGGCTTTCGCGATTCATTTCCAGGAAGGAACAAATCGCGTTCGCCTCCCGCCGGCGGACGTGTCGTGCCGCTCCCCGAACTCGGGCGCGAGCGATCCATTGGAGTGGTCACGGGCGGCATGTCCGTGTCGCGCGATCGACGGAACTCCGAATCCGGGTTCATCGGGGCGGCGCGCTCGCGGGGAGGACGGCTGTTGCCGGTCGGGCTGGCATTCGTCCCTTCATCCCGTTCGCGGAACGTCCGGGGAAGTTCATTGCCAAAACTGCCTGGGGCTCCAGGATCCGCCGGATCACGATCGCGGGCACGGCTCGGCGGAGCGTAACCGGGATCGGTCGCGGGTGGCGAGGCCTGAGAACGGCTGTTGTCCGGGATTGGCTGGTTGTTGTTGGGCTTCCACGCCGGAGCATCGCCGGCACAGCTGCCCGTTCCGCACGCACCCCCCGCACACGACCCGCCGCTGCACGATCCGCCGGCACAGGCCAGTCCGCAGCTCCCGCTGCCGCAGCTCCCGCACGAGCCGTAACACGGCCCCAGTCCGTACCCGCTGCACGAACTGCATCCACAAGAACCACAGGACCCGCAACCGCAGCTCCCGTAGGACGCGTATCCGCAAGAGCCGCAGCTGCCGCACGAGCCACAGCTCGAGCATCCGCACGATCCGCAGCATCCACATGAGCCGCAACTCGAGCATCCGCACGAGCCACAGCTGCTCACCGGCGCGTACCAGGCCGAACTCGCCGTCCCGCAACATCCGGAACCGCAACACCCCGAACCGCAGGAACTGCAACCGCCGCCGCAACAGCTTCCGCAGCCCCACGACGGGGCATACGATGAGTAGCTGTAGCTCGGAGCGTAGTAGCTCGTCGACCAGGTCGGCGCGTACGCTGTCGTCCAGGAATCGGCCCAAAGCCCCCACTGGGCCTGGGCTTCCGTGCCGGTCCCTCCGGCCGCCAGGCCGAAAACCAGCAGCAAGGTTGCCGCTCGAAAGTTCATCGGATGCGCCTCACAGCAGGTAATTCAACGACAGCTTCCGCTCTAGCGGGACCGACCCTCCCCGTCCGAACTCGCATTCTCCGCGACCCATTACCCCAAAGCAATTGTCGGATTCGGAAAACAAATCAGAAATTCCGGAAACCGGGCGGTCCGCCCGATTATTTTCTCATGCAGGCGCGGCATGGTCGTATGCAGATCCCTCAAATGCCCGAACGAGTTGCCGCCACCGAACCGAATGGGCGTCCCGTGACGCTTGTAACTTCTGCAATTCCGCGATGCGTTTCGGAGTCAACCGCGTGACAGGCTCCCTCTCCGCGATCCCGGCGGTGCTCGCGCGCTATCCGGCAGAGATTGCCGGCACGCCGTCGTTGACGCCCGCCAAAGGGGGATTCAGCGGAGCCGGCGTATGGCGGATCGAAAGCAGGGCGGGATCATTCGCCCTGCGCGCCTGGCCATCGAACGGGATACCCGAAGCCCGCATCCACGGGCTTCACAGACTGCTCAAGCACCTCGCCGGCGCCGGGATCAAGACAGTCGCCGTGCCGCGGCCCGCACGAAATGGAGCGACTCTCGTCTCGAGCGACGGCCGGCTTTGGCAACTCGAACCGTGGATGCCCGGCTCCGCTGACTTCCATCGGAACCCGTCCCGAGCGCGACTGGCCTCCGCAATGTGCGCCCTCGCAGACTGGCATCGCGCGGCGGCGACCTGGGCCCCGGAGCCGGCTGAAGACTCCTGGTTCGTCAGCGAGACCAGCGCCGTCTCGCCGGCCGTCCATTCGAGATGTCGGGAAATCCACGAGTGGATGGCCGGTTCTCTGGACCGATTGAAGCACCGCGTCGTCGCGAGCTTGACCGAAACACCTATCGAATCACCTCTCGCGATTGCGAGTCATTCCGGCAAACTCTGGACCCCCTGCTCGACGGACCATCACGCGAGGATCGGAGCGAGACTGCCGGCGCTCGCACTGCAGATCATCGCCGACTTCGCGCGAGCCGCACCGCGCGTCCGCGACGAACTCGAACGACTCTCGACCGTCCGATTTCGACTTCAACCCTGCCTGCGGGACATCTGGCACGACCACGTCCTGTGGACCGGCGATGATGTCACCGGCCTGATCGACCCGTCGGCCGCCCGCAGCGAAAGCGTGGCCGCGGACCTCGCCCGCCTGCTGGGAAGCCTGGTCGGAGACGACGCGGACGCCTGGCTGGCCGGCTTCAATGCGTACCGGCAGGCGGCCGAGTTCTCCGACCGCGAGTGGGAACTCTGCCGGGCGCTGGATCGCAGCGGCGTCCTGCTGAGCCCCATGACATGGCTCAACCGTCGGTACTTCGCGGGACGGAATCTGGAAGCCGAGCCGGAAGTCATCGAACGGCTGGAGGCTCAGGCGCGACGCCTCAGGGCTCTGGCGGAGGGCTCGGCCGGCTCCCATCCGCTTTGACATCAATATGTGTGGGCGGTGCGTCGGCGTCGCGCTGGCCCCCCTTCCGGCAAGCCTCCAACGTGCGGCAGAGGGCATCGATCGCCCCGCGACGTTCGAGGAACGATGCAAAGTGCTTCGGAGCATCCGAATCGACAAGCGTCCCGATCATCGGCTGAAAGAAGTGGAGTGCCTGGGCCCCGAGGTAATTCAGCGGTCGCGACATCTCCAGGAACATCAGCGCGGGGTCAACCAGGCCGCGCCGCGCCACTTCCTGACAGAGACGATCAACCACTCGCCGTTCCGCTTCGGGAAGCTGCTCCGCATCGTTTGTGTCGATGGAAAACGCATGCTTGAGCCAGTTCCACGGCATGGCTACGTTTCTTTCTCGAACGTCGGGACGCTCACCCTTCATTCCTGAGTTGACTCAGCGGCCTCACGAAGCGGAGTGAACGAACGCGTCTCCAGATCGAACCGCAGGGCAGCCCGGCCGACTTCGAAATCCACGAGCCGCTCGTACTCGTTCCAGGTGATTGCTCGCCCACCGGTTCCGATTTACTCCGAGCGTCCGATGTGGTGAACGGAAGAAGAACCGTTTGGCCCAGAGACGGAAACCGACAGATTCCCACGCCGATCGATGATTCGGCAGGTGAAGGTCGACGATCCGTCGTCGAAAGTCGTCCGGGCCAGAGTGAACGGCTCGATGAGTGCAACCACCATCAACCCGCTGAGAAAGACGACGGTCGCCGAAACAGCGACGACGGCGCGGTGGCTCATCATGTCTTTCGTCTCCCTCGCGATGCCGTCGGCTTCCCTCTGCCGGCTCACTTCGAAGCCCAGTAGTCAAAGACCAGCACATTCTGCACGCGCGGCCCGACCAGCTTCACGAACTCCGCATGCGCCGGATGCGGCAGATACGTCTCGCGCCCTTTCTCATCGCGGAACGTTACGAGGAACGCGTGCGTGAATCCCGCCGCCTTCCCCTCGACGCTCACATCGGTCCCGCATTCGAAGTCGACGATCACGTCAATCTTCTTCGGCAACGCCGAGAACGCGTCGACCACTTCCTGAACCTGGGCCGGCGAAACCTCCGGCTTGAACTGGAACAGGACCACATGCCGCAGCAGCTTCGGAGATTTCCGTTCCACTCCCAGCCCCTCCAGCATACGGTCGGCAACGAAGCGATTCCCCGCGGCGTTCAGGTGCACGCGGTCCGAGGTCAAAATCCCCTGCGCGACGTTCCTGGCATTCTCCGACTTCAAATGCGTCAGAAAAGACTTCCGGAGGTCGAGCAACTGCGACTTCGTCTCGGTCGCCACCTTGCGGCTGATCTCGCAGTATTCGTCCAGCATCTTGTCGAGCGAATTCGAGCCGTCCG
>JADZEF010000102.1 GCA_020850695.1 Planctomycetaceae bacterium
CGCGTCCTGATGAAACACCGCGCTCCACTCTTTGATCGAATCCGGTCTTGGCGGAATCGTTCCGGACACCTAATATCCCCGCCCCCCGCTTGCCGTTTCCGGCAATTCTCCCGACCCAGACAATCCATTCACCAAACCCTGCTGACTCATGAGGAGTCCTGGCGATGGGGTCGATGCGCCGGTTGCTGATGTTCCTGGCACTGTTCGCGGTGTTCGCGAGCTTTGCGGGCTGCTCGAGCCTGTTCCACGAGCTGCAGTTTCATCGCCTGTGGCGGATGAACCGCGGACCGTCGATGAGCAGCGACGTCTACTTCTCGGTGCCCGCCGATGAGCAGATGCCGTCGGAGCAAGCCGCACCGTAGGATGCTCCGCCATGCTCGTCTTTCGCTCCCCGCGAAAGACGAGCATCAGTCTCCAGGAGCGCCGGTCGTGCGCCGAGTGCTACTTTCGGGGTGGCCTGGATGAGCCGCGCTGCCATTGCAGCAGGCGGGACATCAGGCCGGGGCCCTGGGCGTCCGGCCGTTCACCGTTGACGAAGCGGACGAGGTCGGTTGCAAGCGCTTTCGCGCTCGAATAGCGGTCGGCGGGATTCTTCGCCATCCCCTTGTGGATGATGGCCGCCAGTCCGCGCGGGACGCGGCGGTTGACGCGCCGCACGTTCCGGGGGTGGCACTTCACCACCTGCTCGACCAGTTGCGTGCGGTCGGCCGCGTCGAAGGCCGGGGCGCGGGCCACCAGTTCATACAGCGTGGCCGCCAGCGAATAGACGTCGCCTCGGGCGTCGCATTGGCCCGAGAGCCGCTCGGGAGCCATGTAGCGGAGCGTGCCGGGGGGGTAGTCCTCGCGCTCCGGGCGGTCCCCCTCGGGACGACGGCCGGCGCCGAAGTCGGTGACGACGATGCGGCCCGAGGCGTCGAGCATCAGGTTGGCGGGCTTCACGTCGTTGTGCAGGACCTTGTTCTGATGAGCGTGTTCGAGAGCCAGCGCGACCTGCACGCCGATGCGGGCGAAGCTCGTCCAGGCGTCACGGCCCAACTCGCGACTCGAACGCCGTGAGAAAACACCTTCGTCATCGGTCGCCACGCGCTCGCCGCGCCCCGCCCGCAACACTTCGTCCGCGGTGATGGGCTCGGCCGATTCGCGGAACCGCTGCACCACCCAGTGGAGGCTCACCCCCTTCACCATCTGCATCACGTAGTAGCAGTAGCCGTCCTGCTCGCCGAAGGAATAGACGGGGACGATGTTCCGGTGCCGCAACCGGGCGATCATCATCGCTTCGTTCTGGAACCGTTCCTTGCGGCGGGGCGTGTCGGACAGGAACCGCCACGGCAGGACCTTCACCGCCACCGAGTGGGGCGAGCGTTCCTCGGCCGCCTCGAACACGACCCCCATCCCCCCACGGCCGATCTCGCGGATGACCTTGTATTGTCCGAGCCGCTGGAACGTGAACTCCTCGGGGAGGTTCTTCTTGGAGCAGTCGACTTCGCGCTCGACCTTCCATTGCTCAAGCGACGTGATGAGCGGCAGCAGTTCGCGGATCTGGTCGGCAAGGGCGGGGTTTTCGTGGGCGTAGCGTTCGATCGACGGACGCTTCCCGCGGCGGACTTCGTCGGCGAAGCGACTGACGATGACGTCGAGGTCTTCGCGTCCGCCCGAGTAATTGGGGTCGGCCGGCGTCGGAAATCCGAAGAGCCGGGCTTCCGCATGATCGTTCGGATCGGTCATGGTGTAAATACGAACGAAGGCAGACAGCACCCCGGCTGCGGCTCTGAGCAGCCGGGGTGCCGAATCAGACGATGTGGCTTGACGAGGGTGCGTTGCCGGCGGTCTTCCGTAGTCCGGCCTTCCAAGGCCGGACGATCTCTCGCTGACGGCCTTGGAAGGCGAGAGACGAAGCGGAACACTCGCAGGTCATGCGAATCAGTCTAACAGAGAAGATAAGGGGCGATGTTCGATGCGGCACCCTGTGTGCCCAAAGCTGCACCCTGGGTGCTGGTCTATTCCGGTTCCTCGGCCAGGGCCACTTCCTGAAGCAGTGAGTACAGAACGATATTCACGGCAATTTTCAACGCGTCCTCGGGCACGTACCCCGCACAGGCCACCGAGGCCTGGCGCTCGATCGTGCAGCTGAGGTCGTATTTGCTGTAGATCACCGCCCAGCGGCCGTCGATTTCGATGCCTTCGAGGAAGGGCTCTCCTTCGGTCACCCTGGTATTCAAGGGGGCGTTGGGCGTGTCCGCCTCGGGCATGCGGCGGCGGACGCGGCGGATGTCGTGCCCCACCGTCGTCGTGAAGATTTCGTGCGTGAGGGGAATCCGCTTGAAGGCCCCCCGGCCGTACATTTCTTCCATCAGGCTGCGGAAGCTCTGGTCGTAGGGCCGCGCCCCGCACGCCGCATCGGAAAAGAGGACGCCGCCGCGCTTGAGGTACTCCTTGAGCTGGTCGCGTTCCTGCCGGTTGAGCTGGAAGCTGTTGCGGCCGTGCATGAAGGCGATGGGATAGCGGAACAGGTTCTGATCAGTGATCGGGAGCGTCTTGAGTTGCGTGGAGGCCGCCATGCCGACCGTCTGGTTGAGGGCCATCAGCAGGTTGCGGAGCGATTGCGGGGCGGCGTCCCATCCGCCGGTGTGCCGCAGCTTGACGATCTGCAGGAAGCCCCGTTCGATGCGGTCCTGCGTGCCTCCCTTGGCAATCTGCTCCTGCTGTTCGAGCTTGTTGGGGGGTTCGCGTCCGGTGGCGTAAGCGATGACGTTGACGCCGATGCGGGTGGCCCGTTCGATCATCGTCTTCATGCGGGCATTGCGCTTCGGCGGGTCGTGGCGGGCCCACTTGTCCCAGAAGCAGGAGAGGTCGTCGGGGGCGTAGACGATGGGGGTGCGGCAGCCGAGGTCGACCCCTTCGAGGTGGACGGTTTCGGGGTCGAGCAGATATTCGGCCCGGAAGATGGGGTGGTCGGCCCCCAGCTTCTTGAGTTCGGCGTCTCCCTTGGGATACATGCGGCGGATCAGGTCGCGGAAGCCCTGGTCGAAGGCGCCGCCGTTGCAGTTGGCACAGGCGAAGAGGAAGCCCCCCTGGGCGACGTAGTCGCGAAGGAGTTCGACCTGGCGGTCGGTCAGGTCGGGAGCGTCGTGTCCGCTGAGGAAGGCGACGGGAGACTGCGCGAGGTCCTGGGCGTTGCCGTGCTTTTCGAGCGTGTTCAGATTGACCGTCTGCCAGGTGAGCAGCTTGGGCCACTTGGGAAGCCCGCCGATGAGGTCCGTGATGTTGCGGACATCGTTGCGGTGACGGTTCCAGTTGTTGTCGGTCACCGCGAGCCGGTTCTGAGCGTCGGGCTTGCCATATTGCAGTTTGTTGATGAGGACGGGGGCCATGCCCTTGGAGAGGAACAGGAGTGCGAAGCTGGTGGCCAGCGTCGGGTCCTTTTCCATGTGGCTGTCCCCCTGCCAGAAGCCGCGGGTGGCATTCTGCGACTCGACGAGGACGCGGGCCCCTTCGCGATACCAGTCGTGCTCGCCGAAGAACCGCATGCCGCTGAGACGGCCGGCCCGCTCCAGGCCGTAGAGGTAGTAGAAGTGCCAGATGCGGTTGCTGCCGGGGTTGCTTCCGACGGCGAAGTTGGTGGCCATCCAGCGGATGGCGCGGTCGAGGGTCTTGTCGGGTGGATCTTCCTGGCAGCAGTTCGGCGTCTGTCCATCGGGTTCGAAGTCCTTATCGTTCCCGAGCATCGACTGGACGATGACCATCGTCGAGATGCCGGCCGCCGTCATGCTGCCCGTGCTACCCTGGCCGTGCAGCCCTGCATAGCCCCAGCCTCCGTCGGCGCTCTGGCTCTTCGTCCAATGCTCGTGGACCCGCTCCCAGACGACACGCTCAACCGGAATGCCTGCATCCGCCGCATCGCGAAGTCCCAGCACGGCATACTGGGCGTTGCTGCGGTCGCCGGGGAGGTTGAGAATGCCGCCGTTGGCGCTGTAGCTCCATGAACCGGTTCCATCGCCATTGGTGATCTGCGAGCGTTCGAGCTTGCCCGCCAGCGCGAGGAGCCGCGCCTTGTCGCGCTGGCCATCCTTGGCGGTCGACAGCGCCGAGGCCATCAGCGAGATTTCATAGGTCTGGCCGGGGTCCGGCTCCTTGATGCTCCGCAGGTAGCCGAGGCCGCGCTGAATGGCGGGGTCATCGGTCTTCATCCCCGCATTCATCAGAGCCAGTAATGCGAGACTGGAGACGCCGACGGGGTAGGCCCCTTCGGCGGTCGACCACGAGCCGTCCTTCTTCTGCTGGTTGAGAAGGAACTTCTTCGCCAGCTCGATCGACTTCTCGACCTGCTCTTTCGTGACGTCGGCGGCCCCTGTGGCAAGAGGGAACCGCAGGAGGAGCGCGGCGACGCAGAGGGTCGCCGCCACCTGACGCAGGGATCCACCAGTCATCGCACGCCTCCGGTCGCCACGAGAAGGGAACACGTGGATTGTAGCACGGCGTCCGGGCCGGGATGAGAGGCAGGGATGTGCAGGCGCGGGGAGCGGCACGCAATGTGTGGCGGACTCGGCGCGTTTCGGGGATAAACTGCGGAGCGACCTGAGGTGCAATTCCCACGAAGGGACGAGCGATGGCCAAGAAGAAGCCCAAGGGGGCGGCAAGCGGAGCCAAGCCTGCGATCGACGGGCCATCACGGCCTTCGGAAGAGTCAAAGCCTTCGGAAGATTGGCGCTGCGCGATGTTGTCGGAGATCCGCGGGCTGATTCAGGAGGCGGATCCGAAGATCGTCGAGGAGCGCAAATGGGTCAAGCCGACGAATCCGGCGGGCGTGCCGGTGTGGTCGCATGCGGGGATTGTCTGCACGGGCGAGACGTACAAGCAGGTGGTCAAAGTGACTTTTTTCAAGGGGGCCGCGCTGGACGACCCGCAGGGGTTGTTCAACTCCAGCCTTGAGGGGAACGCGCGGCGGGCCATCGACCTCCGTGAGGGGGAGACGCTCGATGCAGGCGCTTTCAAAGCGATGATCCAGGCGGCCGTCGCGGAGAACATCAGGGCGGGGATTCCGAAATCCAGGGTTCGAAAATCCAGGGCGCAGGCCGAACGAGATTGATCCAATCCCTGGACTCGTCAGTGAAGAGTTTCCGAGCGAATCCATTCTGATGGACTGAAGCATCCATGAGATTCAAATCGATCTATCGTCGACTCTTCGAATGCTTCGGTTATCCGCTCAGTCGACGAGCGGCGATCGGAGAATCTACGATTGAGACGATCGAGAAATCGCTGAACATTGTTGTTCCACCCGCGCTGCGAGACTTCTATGCCGTGGCAGGCGGCGAGCGGCGGTTCAGCCGATCGCACAATCGTGTTCTCGCTCCTCGTGATTGGTTTGTTTCGAAGGGTCGCTTGGTCTTCATGGAGGAGAACCAGGCGGTCGTGCTTTGGGGCGTCTCGCTCCGCACGTCAGACGACGATGCGCCCGTCTCTCAGGCCGTGAACGACGACGAGTTGACCTGGTCGCGGGTGAGTCGCCGCTGTTCGACGTTCCTTTCCGTGGTGCTCCATCTCCAAGCCGTTTACGGCGGCTTCAAGCACTGCGCCATGGCTCGCCCGCCACGGGGACTGAAGCGACGACTGATGCGCAATTGGACCTGCCACGGGACAGTCAACCGGCTGACCGCCTATAGCCGCCCGAATCAGGCGGCTTGCGTCGAGCCAGACTTGGGCGTGCTTGTCGGCGGGAAGTCTGGGGCCGACCTACGAGCCATCGAAAGCGATCTTGGCCTGACGTTCGAATAGTGAGGGGGCGGCTTGGCCTGAGGGCTTTCTGAGGGCCCGGAGCGAACGGGTTCCGGGCATTTCCTGGCGTCATGCCGTCCCGGTCACGTCAGCTCGGGAATCGGACGGCCCTCGTACAGAATCGGAATCGGCCGGCCGAAAGCGTCGGGGAAGACGCGGTCGGTCGGAATGCCCATCTGCTGGTAGATCGTCGCCAGCACGTCATTGAAGTGGACCGGGCGATCGTTCGGGTTCTCGCCGTTCGCCGTGCTGGTGCCGAGGACCTGGCCCCGCTTCAGTCCGCCGCCAGTCAGCATCACCGAGAAGACGTTCGACCAGTGATCGCGCCCCGCGTTGTTGTTGATCTTCGGCGTGCGGCCGAACTCGCCGTAGAGGGCCACGAGCGTCGAATCGAGCAGGCCTCGGTCTTCGAGGTCATCGAGCAGCGCCGACACCGCCGCATCGAGCTCGGGCAGCCGCGTCCGCTTCATCTGCGTGAAGTTGTCAGTGTGCGTGTCCCATTCCTGATTGTTCGAGAAGTTCACCAGCGTGAAGGGAACGCCCGCCTCGGCCAGACGCCGGCCGAGCAGCAGGCGATGGCCGAAGTTCGTCCCGCCATAACGCTGCCGCGTCTCAAGCGATTCTGCGGAAAAGTCGAACGCCTTCCGCGTCACGTCGTGAGCCAGAAACTCGACCGCCTTCTGGCTGAACGTGTCCATCCCGGCCATCGCCCCGCTCGCGTCGAGGTCGCGCGGCAAGTGGTCGAGCCCTTTCAGAAGGCTCAGCCGGTCGTCCATCCGCGTCAGATCGACCCCCTTCGCCAGGCTGAGATTCGGTGGAGCGGGGAAGGGCTCGTCGGCACTCGTCGGCACCTTGCCTGATTCGAACGGATCGTGGGCCATCCCTAGATTGAACGCCGCCGCGTACCGCACCCGGTCGCCCAACTGGCCGCGGTCGGGCACGCAGACATACGCAGGAAGTCCCGGGCGGCTCGGGCCGAGCACCTTCGAGACGATCGACCCGACCGACGGCTTCACGTTGCGGTTCTTGGTCGTCGTGTTGGCGCCGGGATAGTCGTAGCCGGTGAGTGTCCAGTGGATGGCCGCTTCGTGACTCGGCGTGCCGTGCCAGCAGCTGCGGATGACGTTGTACTGATGAGCGCGCGCCGCCAGCTTCGGCATGTGCTCGGAGATCTGGAAGCCGGCCACCGAAGTCGAGATCGGCCGGAACTCGCCGCGATATTCGGACGGAGCCTCGGGCTTCAAATCCCACGAATCCATGTGGGAGAGCCCGCCCTGCAGAAAAATCACGATGACCCGCTTGGGGGGAGCAGCCGCTCGTGCGGGGGCCGACGATTCCGCACGGGCTTTCAACAGGGACGGAAAAGCGTATGCGCTAACCGCCGCACCCGTCTGCAGGAACCGCCGTCGCGAAGTCTCCAGGGGGAACGTCATGGAAGCGTCCAGCGGGGGAACGAGGCGGGGGATTCGGCAAGATTCTTATGGTAGAGGATCGGGTTCGGTATCGGCAAGTCGTATGCAGGAATGTTTGCGCGTTTCGCGGAATCGGGGCCGAATGTCGCTGTTGCCCGCCAAGGCAATCGGTCATGCTGTCCGGACCATTTCTCTGGCCGTCGATTGCCGCTCGCCGCCCCCGCACATCTCGATCGACTCCCGTGACAGACACACCTACGCCGTGCCCTCTCTCGTGGCCTCAGCAGCGTCGCAACCTCATCCTTTTTGCGCTGGGCATCGGGATGAATTACCTCACCGCTCCGGTGCTCTATGTGGGAGCGACGCAGGCCGCGCTGATCGAAAAGCTGGGCGGATCGACGCTCGCCTCGAACCTCCCCGCCACGCTCTTCTTCAGCATGACGGCCATCCCGGCCCTCTATGCCTGGGCGTGGCCGCAGATCTCGCTGCTCAAGCGGAACATGACGATCTGCTACAGCCTGTGCGGGATCATGCTGGCGGCGGCGGCGATATCGCTGCACTTGGACGTCTCGAACCAGTTCAAGATCGCCATGATCATCCTGCAGGGGGGCGTGACGGGGGCCGTGATGCCGGCGTCCACGGCGTACCTCTGGGAAGTCGTCAGCCGCGGCTCGGACCCCTCGCGCCGCGGGCTGGCCCTGGGAATGGCGTTTGGTGCGGGCCCCATTCTGGCGGTCATCGGCTCGCTCGGTCAGGTCTTCCTGCTGGGGGGAAAGTTCTTCGGATGGGAATTCGAGAGTCCCGAGGGTCTCGAAGGCTACACGATGCTCTTCGCAATTTGCGCCCCCATGATGGGACTGGCGGTGATCTTCGGCCTCATGCTGATCATTCCGCCTCCGGAGAAGGAGCCCGAACGCGAGCCGGTCTCGCAAGTGGTGGGGATGTTGATTGCCCTCCCCGCCATGATGCTGGCGATCTTCCTTCGATACTGGACCGACATCCTCGACCAGGCGACGACGAAGGGGGAATCGCTGCCGACACTCGGCGGGCTCGACCTCCCGATCCTTCACAACGGGACACTGCTTCGCGGCCTGGCCGTGGCCTGCACGATCATCGCCACGGTGGGGTTCCTGTATCACTTCCGCTCGATCCTGCGGCAGCGGACGCTCCGTATCGCGACCCTGGTGACGATCCTCGTCTATTGCGGCAACATGATGCCGTCGAACATGAATCTCTACTCCGCCGAAGCGCTGCAGGCGTCGGCGACGTCCAGGAATTCCAGTGCGACGGACGCTCCCGAGACGAAGAAGGAAACCGGCCTTCCGACGAAGTACGTCGCGATGCAGAACACCTTGAAGTTCTCGTTCAAGGTGGTGGCGGGAATGCTTCTCGGCTGGCTGCTGACGCGGACGAATCCGCGGGCGGGCATCATGGCGACGTCGACCGTATTCCTCGTCGCGGCCTTGTGGGCCATGACGGCGACCGGTCCCTGGTATCTGCTGGCCTTCGGGATCTATGGGGCGGGCGAACTGGTCGGCGTCTACGCTCCCAACTACATCGTCTCGGCGTCGGCCCCGGGAGAGCTTCGCAAGAACACCGCCTTCATGACGCTATTGATGATGCCCGCCGCCCCGGCCGGCGTGCTCTACGCAACGATCGTGGCGACATCCAAGGCCCAGGGTTGGACATGGAACGGCATGAACCCCGCGACGTTGGGATTCCGGCTCAGCTTTCTGGTCTGTGCCGGCTTGATCCTCAGCGGGATCCTGCTGACGCTGACCATGTTGCCGAAGGATCCAAGAGAACCGAACAAGACCTGATCGACATGTCTTCGTCCGACATCAACGCTGGTAGGACTCGAGCCACGGATCGTTGGCGTCGTCCGCTGCCATGACGTCGTTGATCGACAGATAGGCCTCACTTGCATCGAAGCCTCCATCGACTTCCTGTGCCTGTGTGAGACGATCATAGACATCACGACGAATGAGTACGCATTCCGTTCCCACTTCAGGAACTACGACCATCACGGTACGCCCCTGCCGCAATGCTTCGAGTTGTGAGGCGGTCAGCATCGCGAATCTCAATTCCTTGACGGAAATCGGTCGTCGAACAATCGTTGACGCTTGCATTCGACTCTTGTGTCAGGCGAGCGATAGTAGTCGATCTCGCTTCGTTGCAGCGAGACTCTTTACTCCGAAGGCGTTGCACGCAGTTGCCCAGGGTCGCGAGGCTTTGCGAGCGCACCCTGGGTTGTGTTGAGGGTCGATTCGGTACCCCGCTGTCAGTGGGCGCGTAAAACCAGCCAGTGATGGGCGCGTGAAAACCAGCCAAAAAGAGAGGGATTTGCCCGCCAGTGTTCAGCAGGTTTCCTGCTGGAGGA
>JADZEF010000103.1 GCA_020850695.1 Planctomycetaceae bacterium
TACCGCCGCTTCGTCCAGATGTTCGGCGACGTCGTGCTCGATCTCAAGCCGCAGGACAAGCACGAGACCGACCCGTTCGAGGCCATCCTGCACCACAAGAAGGAAAAGCTCGGCATCAAGATCGACTCGGACCTCCCCGCGTCGGCCCTCAAGGAACTCGTCGCCGAGTTCAAGAAGTGCATCAAGGACCGCACCGGCCATGACTTCCCCACCGACCCGAAGAAGCAGGTGTGGGGCGCCATCGGGGCGGTGTTCCGCAGTTGGATGAACGACCGGGCCATCGTCTATCGCCGCCAGTACAGCATCCCGCACGAGTGGGGCACCGCGGTGAACGTCCAGGCGATGGTCTTCGGCAATCTGGGTGATGACTGCGCCACGGGCGTCGGCCTCACCCGCGACTGCTCGCTCGGACTCCCCGGATTCAACGGCGACTACCTCATCAACGCCCATGGCGAAGACGTGGTGGCCGGTATCCGTGCCACGAAGCGCATTGAGACCGAGCTCGAAGGGGACATGCCGAAGGCGTTCAAGGAACTGACCGACATCGGCAAGATCCTCGAGAAGCACTACAAGAACGTCCAGGACATCGAATTCACCGTGCAGCGCGGCAAGGTCTGGATGCTTCAGACCCGCAATGCCAAGCGCACCGGCTTCGCGGCCGTCCGCATCACGACCGACCTGGTCGATGAGAAGCTGATCGACGAGAAGACGGCGATCGGCGCGGGCCGCATCCCGGCCGACGACCTGAACCAGCTCCTCCAGCCGATCTTCGACACGGCCGGCAAGGAAGCCGCGGTCATGGAAGGTCGCGGCCTGACGAAAGGGATCAACGCGGGTCCCGGCGCGGCGACCGGCAAGATCGTCTTCCACGCGTCCGACGCCGAGGCCCAGTTCCTTGCGAATCCGAACGTCGAACTGATGCTGGTCCGCCGCGAGACGAGCCCCGAAGACCTGCGCGGTATGAAGGTCGCCAAGGGAATTCTGACGGCGTTCGGCGGGGCCAGCTCGCACGCGGCTCTGGTCAGCCGGCAGATGGGCAAGGTGTGCATCGTCGGCGCGACCGACCTCGACATCGACTACGCCAAGGGGACGGTCACGGTCGGCAAGACCGTCTTGAAGGAAGGAGACTACATCAGCATCGACGGCTTCACCGGGGAAGTCTTCGCTGGCAAGGTGACGACCAAGCCCAGCGAAATCGTCCAGGTGCTGATCGACAAGACGCTGAAGGCGGAAGAGTCCGAGCTGTATCAGCGGTACGCCCGCGTCATGGCCTGGGCCGACAAGTACCGTAAGCTCAAGGTCCGGACGAATGCCGACACCCCGACCGACTCGAAGAAGGCCGTGGCCTTCGGCGCGGAAGGGATCGGCCTCTGCCGCACCGAGCACATGTTCTTCGACCACCTCGACGACTTCCGCGAAATGATCCTCGCGGACTCGAAGGAGAACCGCGAAAAGGCCCTCGCCAAGCTCCTCCCGCACCAGCGGAAGGACTTCGCCGGTCTCTTCCAGGAGATGGCGGGACGGCCCGTCACCATCCGCCTCCTCGATCCGCCGCTCCACGAATTCCTCCCGCACGAGGACAAGGCGGTCGCCGAGCTTTCGAAGAAGATCGGCATCGCGGCGGACGAGATCAAGAAGCGCGTCCACGAGCTGCATGAGTCGAACCCGATGCTCGGCCATCGCGGCTGCCGCCTCGGCATCGTCTACCCGGAGATCACCGCCATGCAGGCGCGGGCGATCTTCGAAGCGGCGGTCGAAGTGAAGGCCAAGGGGATCGACGTGAACCCCGAAGTGATGATCCCGCTCGTCGGGTTCCTCTCCGAATTCCGGGACCAGGAAGCCATCATCCGCAAGACGGCGGAAGAGGTCTTCAAGGAGAAGAAGACGAAGATCGATTACCTCGTCGGCACGATGATCGAAGTCCCGCGGGCCGCGGCCTGTGCGGACCAGATTGCGGCGGGGGCCGAGTTCTTCAGCTTCGGCACGAACGACCTGACGCAGACGACGCTCGGCATCAGCCGCGACGACTACAACAGCTTCATCAACGACTACCGCGAAAAGGACATCGTCCCGAATGATCCGTTCCAGACGATCGACCAGGACGGCGTCGGCCAGCTGATGAAGATGGGTGTCAACGGCGGGCGGAAGACGCGCCCGGGGCTCAAGATCGGCATCTGCGGCGAACACGGCGGCGACCCGTCGTCGGTCATGTTCTGCCACAAGATCGGGCTCGACTACGTGAGCTGCTCCCCGTTCCGCGTGCCCATCGCCCGCCTCGCGGCGGCGCAGCAGGCGCTGCAGGACAAGTGACCGTGGGATAGCCTTCCAGGCTGTCAGTCAGGCGAGAATTCAGGAGCGGCTTCCGGAGCAATTGATTCCGGAAGCCGCTCTTTTACATTTGGAGTCAGACGACACTCGGCCTCGTGAGGAATCTTCAGATCGCCAATGATCACCAGAGTCGCAGCCATCGCGTTCGTATTGCTTGCGGCTGTCGCGTGCCGCCCTTCGTCAGCGGAAGACATCAAACGGGAACTCGCACTGTCCGAGCGCAATCTGGAAGTGCCGTTCTGCTATCTCCGACACGGAACGCGTTCCTGGCCGATTCTGCTGCGTCCGCTCCGGAAGGACGAAAAGATCACGCTGTCCGCGCGTCACAAGGATGAGTTGCTCGGTAACGGAGAGAAGCTGAAACTCGGCGACGTCGCGATTGCGATTTCCGCAGAAGGGAAGCTGGTCGTTGATGCGGGATCGGAGAAGCCGGACTCCGCGCCGCTCGTCGTTGAACTGGACGTCACGCTTCGGCGAGATGACGGCATCGTCCAGACTCAACGGTTGAGTGTTCGCCCCGCTCCGCCATCGCGCCCCCTCACCTACATCGCCGACCTGGTGGATGATCTCATCCGCATCTTCGGTCAGCCTGAGGCCGGGCGGTTCAAGCCCCTTTCGAAGGATGGCTTCGATCAGTATTTCCGCCGGCTGCAGGCCCACGGCATGACGCGGCTGGTCGTGTGGCACAGTCCGTTCCCGTACTTCACGCGTCCCGAAGATCACGATCCGAAGGACTGGCAGCGCTACGAACGGCAGGCGCGAGCCATCCTCGAATGCGACGAACTGAGTCAGTCTCTCGAAAAGACCCGCTCGCTTCCGTCGTGGCTCTGGCTGAGATTCCTGATGGCGATGCGGCTCAATCGCGAGGCGGGACCGATGTTCGCCCGCAGCGCCGCCGAGCATGGTATCGCTCTCACGGCGAGCTTCCGACCGTTCGAACCGGCGCTGACCAAGTACTACGACGTTCCCGCGTTCGATGCGGATGGAAATCATCTCGGGGGCTTTCTGCCGTTGGCGACGCCGATCGTGAATTCCTCTCCGGACCAGGTCGGTTTCGCTCACTACCGCGTGGTGCTCGATCGGATGGGGCAGCGGGACATGGGGCTCCTCTCGACCCTCGAACTTCCGGGCCTGAACGAAGACACTGTCGCCGATCTCCTCAAGCGATTCGGCCCGACCGGTGGTTTCGAACTGCGAGCCAGTCGCTTCGCGCCGATCGATCCCGATTCGTTCGTCCTCGTCCAGCAGTCCAGCGGGGACTTCCAGCTTCAGCCGTTCCAGAAGATCCGCGCCCAGGCCGAAGCCCGCCGCGAATTTCTTCCCGGCATCCGGCTTGAACGCGTCGACGCCACCACCGCGCGACTCGTCGGGGTTGATGTCTCGAAGGACTTACGATTCCTGGTTCTCACGCACACCGCCGCGCCGTCGGACAAGCCTGCGCTCGAACTCGACAAGGAGTTCCCGGTGCAACTCCGCGCGAAGGCCGGCAACCGCCTGAACCGCGAAACGATCTACTGGGCGCTCGACGAAGCGACGCCCGCCGGCCGCAACACGCGAATCGCCGCCATCACGTCCAACGGCGAGTTCCGCAGCCTCTTCGATGCCTGCACGTCGTCGATCAACGCCCTCCTGTCGCACCCGCAACGCATTCCGCTGCCCGGCAACGCCATCGTCATCGACCGCGGCGATCCCTGGTCGGTCGAACTGCTCGATTTCCAGCAGCCCGCCGCACGGCGCATGGCGTCCACGCAGCTCAAGTCGCTCTTCGCGATGAGCCCACCGCGGGGCGGCTACGACGAAATCTTCATCAGCACCCGCTCGCACGTCGACCTCGCCCCAACCATCGCCGATGGAGTGGATGGGCAGAAGCCGCTCGCCCACTATTATCGAACGAAGCGGCAATATCTCCACCATCTCGGTCTCGACAAGGCGTACGCGCCGCGGTCCCTCGCCGATGCTCCCCGAGTGCGGGACGCCGCTCGCACACCCGAATCGGTCGAGCAACTCACGACCTGGCAGGACGGCGAGTGGCGCGGCAGTTGCCAGTCTCCCGATTCGCCCTTCGTCTGGCGTCAGGCACGCAACGCCGCAGTGGGGGACGGCGTCACTCAACTCCTGCGAGACCTCGAACGCGACTTCCCCGGCGTCCGCATCCGCGCCATCGTGCCGCCGCGCGAGTCCGCGATCGATCGCATCCACAAGGCTCTCGACGCCATGCCCGCACCGGGGGGCGGGACCTACGGCCGCGACTACTATCGCCGCCTGTGGTGCTCGAACAACCACAGCCCGGCGACCGGCGAGGGGATGGCCATGGTCGATCTCCGCGGGACGGGGATCGAGCCGGTCTTCCTCGGCTCCGGAGCCTATCCGACCGACCGAGCCCCTTTCGAAATGTTCGTCCGCGAGCAGATCGCCGACCTCGCCGAAAATCGCGGCTCGAGCCACCGCAAGCCCCGCAGTTATTTCTACGAGGGCCAGTTCACGCTCCGCACCGCCGACCCGGCCGACGGCCGCAAACAGCGCGAGGCAATCATCCGCCATCTCCTGTCGCACAAAGACGACATCGGCGAAGTGCTCCTTTACGAAGCGGCCGACTGGCTCTACTTCCTGCCACTCTCCGACCCCGACCTGTGCGGGCACGGATTTCTGGACCGGAAAGCCGACCCTGAGTGACACCTGTCAGCACCGGGATGACCGGTTTCCTCACGCTGGACGGCAGTTACCATCATCGCCTGAGCCCGGTTGGCGTTGGCTCCGGAGACATCTATAATCCCGCACTCCCTTGGGTTTTCGTCGCTCTCCGGACACATTTCGCATAACGTCCCCGCATGACTGCCACGCAACCGACTCTCGATTCGATCCTCGCCAAGGCTGTCGCCGGTGAGCGGCTGACGTCCGAAGAGGGGGTCGCGCTGCTGGAGTCGCATGATCTCACAGCGATCGGGCGGGCGGCCGATGCGGTGACGCGGCGTCTCCATCCGGAGCCTTACCGCACCTACAACATCGACCGGAACATCAACTACTCGAACGTCTGTGCGGCGGTGTGCGACTTCTGTGCGTTCTATCGGCCGCTGAAGCACGCCGAGGCCTACGTTCTCTCGAAGGAAGAGCTGCACCAGAAGATCGCCGAGACACTGTCGCTGGGCGGAGATCAGATCCTGATGCAGGGGGGACTGCATCCGACTCTCCCGCTCGAGTGGTACGAGGAGATGCTTCGCGGCATCAAGGAAGACTTCCCGACGGTGAACGTGCACGGATTCAGTCCCCCTGAGATCCATCACTTCACCAAGGTGGCGAAGCTCCCGCTGAAGACCGTTCTGGAGCGGCTCAAGGCGGCGGGCCTCGGCAGCCTTCCCGGCGGGGGGGGCGAGATTCTCGTCGATCGGGTGCGGAAGGAGATCACGCAGGGGAAGGTGCTGACGGATGACTGGCTCAACGTGCATCGCGTGTGGCACGAACTGGGCGGGAAGTCGTCCGCGACGATGATGTTCGGCCATGTCGAAACGCTCGCCGACCGCATCGAGCACCTCGAACGGTTGCGGCAACTCCAGGACGAGACCGGCGGCTTCACGGCGTTCATTTGCTGGACGCACCAGGCGCCGCAGACGACTCCGTGGTTCGGCAACCGGAAGAACGGCTGCGACATGACCGTCCTGCCGGAGGCGGGGGCGTTCGAGTACCTCAAGACGCAGGCGGTCGCCCGGCTTTACCTCGACAACGTGCCCAACATCCAGTCGTCGTGGGTGACGCAGGGAGAGAAGATCGGGCAGGTCGCCCTCTTCTTCGGGGCGAACGACATGGGAAGCCTGATGATCGAGGAGAACGTCGTCTCCAGTGCGGGGACCGTGCATCACCTGACACTCGAATCGATCAAGCGGTGCATCACCGAGGCGGGGTATATCCCGCGGCAGCGGAACGTGTTCTACGAGTACATCGACGCGCTGCCGGCATAATGTAGCCCACACGCTCCGCATGAGGTTGAGCCACCGTGACGCAGCGGGTGAGCTGGTACTTCGACGCATAATGCGCGCACGGCTTAACTTCATGCGGAGCATGAAGGCTACTCTCGCTTCGCTTGACCACGCCGCAAGCCCTCCCGAAGATACGTCGCGATCAGCGAACGGCGACGTCCCTCGCGGCCGGTGCGTCCCCTTCGGTGACCTCTCGTTTTCACATCCCGGCCGCACCGTTCTCCGGCGGAACTCATGAGGACGCGCACCGGTCGGATTGGCAGCGGCGGCCGATTTCTCTTGCAGGCAGCGTCGACCGCCTTCGTCGGAATTGCCCTCTTGAGCGCCGGGTGCGGTGAAAAAATCACCAATGCCCCGCCAAAGCCTTCGAAGAATCCGAAGGAAACCAAGCCGGTCGAAGGGCTCCTGAGCGATGAAGTGCAGACCGAACCCTGGGGCCAGATTGGCGGGCAGGACGTCGTGCAATACTTTTTGACGAACGCGAAGGGGATGCGGGTCACGCTGACGAACGTCGGAGCGGCGATCACTGCGGTCGACGTTCCCGACCGCGACGGCAACCTGGCGAACGTCACGCTCGGCTTCAAGGATTCAGCCGCCTACGAGGCGAACGCTCCGTACTTCGGCGTCATCTGCGGGCGGTACGCCAACCGTATTGCGCTGGGCAAGTTCAAGATCGGCGAGAACGAATACCAGCTCGCGACGAACAACGATCCCAACCATCTGCACGGCGGAGTGGTCGGATTCAGCCACAAGGTGTGGCAGGGCTCGGTTGTCCGCTCGGCGGAGGCTCAGGGAGCGTCGGCGGTGAAGTTCGCGTACGAGAGCCCGGACGGCGAAGAGAACTATCCGGGCACGCTGAAGGTGTCGGTCACCTACAGCCTCGATGATGAGAACGCCCTCAAAATCGAGTACTCGGCGACGACCGACAAGCCGACGCCGCTCAACCTGTGCAATCATGCCTACTGGAATCTCGGTGGCGCCGGCAGCGGCACCATCCATGACCACGTGCTGACGCTCTTCGCGGATCAGTACCTGCCGGTGACCGAGTCGCAGATTCCGACCGGCGAACTTGCCCCGGTCGAGGGGACGCCGATGGACTTCCGCAAGGCCACGCCGATCGGGCAACGGATCGAGCAGGTGGCGGGGGGATACGACCACTGCTATGTCGTGAAGGACGGCGGCAAGGCGCTCGTCCCGGCGGCCCGATTGGCTGATCCCAAGTCGGGGCGTGTGATGCAGGTCTTCACGACGGAGCCCGGCGTGCAGCTTTACACGGGCAACCACCTCGACGGCACCGAGAAGTGTGCAGGGAACCCGAAGCAGAGCGGAGTCTGCCTCGAAACGCAGCACTTCCCCGACTCGCCGAACCAGCCGGACTTTCCAAATACGATTCTCAAGCCGGGCGAAGTCTACTCGCAGACCACGGTTTACAAGTTCTCCGTCAGTGAGGCGCAACCGTAGGGGTTGCGGGTTCCCTGCCCGAGAAACTAAGATCGGAACGCATCAACGCTCGTGAATTCGTGTCGCCTGCCGGAGCTTCGTTCCATGTTCGACGCCGTATTGCAACGCGGGTCCTGCTGCGCTGCCCATTCAAGCAACAGGATGAGCGTCTCTCGGCGGTCGATGATCCAGGCGGGCGCGCTCGGCCTGGCCGGATTGGGAATGGCGGACGTCGCTCGACTGCGCGGCGAATCGATTGGGGGACGGGTCACTCCGAAGAAATCGGTGATCTTCCTGTTCCTGACGGGAGGCATCTCGCACCAGGACAGTTTCGACCTGAAGCCCGAAGCTCCATCCACAGTGCGCGGCGAGTTCCAGCCGATTGCCACCCGCACTTCGGGGATGGAGATCTGCGAACATCTCCCGCGGCTGGCCCAGCGCAGCGACCGTTACACGCTCGTCCGTTCGATCGCAACGAACAGCAACGGCCATGGAGAAGCCTGCCACAGCCTGCTGGCGGGGCGCATGGATGCCTCTCCCGGATTTATTCCCGGCCGCTCCCCCAGTCCCACCGAGTGGCCATCGATCGCCTCGCAGGTGACTTATGCCGTCAATCCGCGGCAGAACCTGCCGGCGGCGGTTGTCCTTCCGCAGCCCAGCGTCAACGAGAACAACGAGTTCCGCCCCGGGCAGTACGCTGGCCGCATGGGTTCGCGATACGAGGCGTGGCACGTCAACATCGCCTCGCAGTGCGCTCTGGGAAACGGCGCCTGCCCCAACTGCTTCCGGTTCGACGGGACGCCGTTTCAGCACGGGTCGTCAACGATCTTCGAGACGCCGATGCTGACACTTCCAGAAGGCGGCCAGTCGCGTTTCGGCCGGCGGCTGGGCCTGCTGCGGTACGTCGAAGAGCAGCAGCGCCGATTGGAGCGGACGGCCGAGGCGGCCCGCGTCGACACGCAGCGGGATCAGGCGATTTCCGTCCTGGCCGATCCCAAGGTGCGAGCGGCGTTCGATGTGTAGAACGCCGACGCCGCGACGCTCGCCCGTTATGGCAAGAACAAGTTCGGACTGTCGATCCTCATGGCGTATCGCCTGGTGTCGGCCGGGGTGACGATGGTGCAGGTCAACGTCGGGAAAAACTCCACGTGGGACACGCACCGCCGCAACTTCGTCAACCTGAAGGAAAACCTGCTGCCGCCGCTCGACCTGGCGGTCTCGGCCCTGCTGGATGATCTGTCGCAAAGCGGACTGCTCGACTCGACGCTGGTGGTGCTGACGGGCGAGTTTGGCCGCACGCCAACGATCAACAAGGACGCGGGTCGCGACCACTGGGGACCGGTGATGACGTCCCTTTTTGCGGGTGCCGGAGTTCACGGTGGGGCTGTGATCGGGGCGACGGACGCCATCGCCGCCTATCCGACGGAAGCCCCGCAAACGGTCGAGAACATCGCCGCAACGGTTTACGAGACGCTCGGCATCCCGCAATCGGCCCACTGGCACGACATCGACGGCCGGCCGTTCGAACTCTATCGTGCGGGGCCGATCGAAGGGCTGCGCGGTTAGAATCGCTTTCGGAGCGGCAATCGGTCATCCGCAAGGACCGCGTGAAAGCAGTCCAACGACTCGCCGACGGTTCACGCCGGCGGACGCCGGAATGCAGCGGCTGCCAGGACACAGACGGCGGGCATCAAGGGGGCCCGCATGCGGGCATTCGACCAGTAAACGCTGTGCACCAGCGTGACGCTGACGAGCAGCAGAAACAGCGGAGCCCACCACCGCGAGCCTCCCTCTGGGTCGGATGTGTTGTCTTGACCCTCGCTTCGTGCGGTGTCCCGGACGCTCCTGGCCACGCGCAGGCTTCCTGCAAATGCCGCCAGAAACAGCAGCGAGTACCATGCGCCGACGACCGTCCGAATCCATGGCGGATAGGCCGAAGCGGCCGCTCCGAGCGGGGCGACGTTCCACAATCGACGCACTCGCAGTCCCATTGCCCGCAAGAACGTGAGCGGTTCATCGCGGATATGCCGGCGAGCCCGAGCCGCCATCCAGCGGTCGCTCGCGATCTCATCGGCTCCCGCTCCCAGGTCGGCATCCTTCTCTCGCAGGACTTCGGCGTACCAGTCGCTCTGTCGGCGACCCGCGGGAGCATCTTCCCACGTGACTCCCCAGGGTTGTTGCACCTCTTCGCGATAGACAACCGGGTTGTTCGCCAGCAGCAGCGTATAGCCGCCATGCGTGGTCGTGGCGACTGGACTTCCCAGGACGGCAATGTTTCGCACTAACCAGGGAAGTACGACCACCATCGCCGCAATGGCGATCCGCCATGTGCGTGAGAGAAGCTCCAGAGAACCGTGCCATCCCCGCGACCTCCAGGCGATCGACAGGCGCCATACGACGACAAGCACCGGCCAGGCCCAGACGGTCGGGCGGCACAAGCCGGCCAGTCCAAGCAGGACGCCCACCGCCCACTGGCGCCGCACAGTCCACGATGCGGGATCCTTCGTTCTGGTGACGGTCAGGAGTGCGGCGGCGAGAAACGTGAAGAGAGTTTCGGTCATCGCCTGCGCCGTGTAGAGCAGGAGCAGCGGGTCGACGGCGACCAATCCCGCGGCGAACAATCCGGGCCACGCTCCTACTAGAGGACGCCCCAGCCGCCATGTCAGCCAGACCGTCGCAGTCCCCAGAAGTGCCTGAGCGACGCCCAGCGGCCACGATCCGTCGGGGAAAACCTTCAACGCGGCGACCAACAGGGGGTAGAGAGGGGGACGGTAGGCCGTCGGCCGGCCGGTTTCCGCACTGGAGTAACCGCGTCCCTCCACAATCGAATTGGCCAGGGCAATGTATCCGTCTCGATCTTCCGCCAGCTGCGGCAGCAACTGCTGGACCACGGCGAGGCGGAGTCCCAGAGCCGTCATCAGCAATCCAATCAGGCACCAGGTGACCGAGCGCAAGGGAGTAGTCGCCGACATGACGGAAGCAGGGAGCGAAGCCGAAATGCGACGGGTTCATCATCGCAAACGCCCGCGTCACAGACCGCGAGCTCGATCGAATCAAGGCCGGAGAGGGGGTCGACCGACACTCCGGGCCTCGGGCATCTTACGGGCAGTGCGGAACAGTGTGAAAGTGATTTCGAAGCGGGCGAAGGTCTGACTTCCCGAAGAAACAGTGTCAGGGAGTCAGACTGCTGCACGGCGCGCCTCCCTGGATGCGACAGGGGGTGAACTCACCTTCGCCAAAAAATGAAGAATCGGTCATCCCGTAACAAAACGCGGACTCGTGCGTTTTCTCTCGTAACGACGCTGGATGTTCCGGAGTCGAACAGAAAACCAGAAGGATGAAGCAATGAGTACGATTCGCAAGATCGCGTTGGCGTTGGTTGCGGTGGCCGGAGTCGCGATGGTCGGAACCTCCGCCAAGGCGTGCGGTGGGTACGGCGGATACGGCTGCAACACCGGGTACGGCTATGGCTACGGCGGGTATTCGACCGGCTACGGCTATGGCTACGGCGGGTACGGCTACGGCGGTTACGTCGCCCCGACGTACGGCATTGGCTACGGCTACAACACCGTCGGCTACGGCATCCAGACTCCCTACGTCGCCCCGACGTACGGCTACGGCGCCGGCTATGTCGCTCCGACCTACGGCGTTGGCTACGGCTACTGATTCGATTCCACTCGACCGTGGAGTGCTTCCCTCCGGAAGGCTCCACGGTTGAGTGCTGCGCCCGTTGCCGACATCGAATCGCCAGGGAGGCGGTTTTCAGGCCGGCATCACTTCTTGATTTTCGCGAACGCTTCGAGTGCCAGCGTCCGGGCTTCGCCGTGGTCGACGATGGGCTCCGGGTAGTCCTCGCCGAGCGTGATGCCCGATTTCCGCAGCACGTCGTCCGGGGCGGTCCACAGAGAGTGAATCCACTTGGTCGGCAGACGCCTCAGTTCCGGGACCCAGCGGCGGACATAATGGCCCTCGGGGTCGAACTTCTCTCCCTGCATCGTCGGGTTGAAAACGCGGAAGTAGGGTGCTGCATCGGCCCCGCACCCCGCGGTCCACTGCCATCCCAGCGTGTTGTTCGCGAGGTCGGCGTCGACAAGCGTGTCCCAGAACCATTCGGCCCCGCGAAGCCAGTGAATGCGGAGATCCTTCGTCAGGAACGACGCGACGATCATTCGCACGCGGTTGTGCATCCAACCGGTGTGCCAGAGCTGCCGCATTCCCGCATCGACGATCGGGTAGCCTGTCTGTCCCATCTGCCAGGCTTTCAGGCCTTTGCGGTCGTACTCCCACTCGAACTTCTCGAACTGCTCGCGCAGCGGCTTGTCTGGAGTGTGATTGAAGTGGAAGAGCAGATGGTGGGCGAACTCGCGCCAGACGAGTTCCTTGCGATAGACTTCCCACGCGGGCCTGGGCGCGCGGCGACCATCCTTCATGCGATCGCTGATCGCCTGCCAGAGACGTCGCGGGCTGATCTCCCCGAAGTGCAGGTGTGGGGAGAGGGCAGACGTTCCGTCATGATCGGGCCGGTTGCGTTCCTCGTCGTAGTCATCGAGTGCCGACTCGAGAAACACTTCAAACCGCTTCTCGGCGCCGGCACTGCCGGGCGTCCAGGTCTCGCGCATTCCGCCCGCCCAGTCGACGTGCGGTTCGAGTTTCAGCGCATCCAGAGAATCGGACGAAGGCCATTGGTCGGGAGACTTCAGCGACGGGGCAGGCTCGGGTTCGACTTCGCCGCACCGCGCCGAGACGGCATTCCAGAAGGCGGTGTAAACCTGGAACGGCGCGTCCTGCTTGGTGCGGACATTCCATGGCTCGATGAGCAGGTTCGCGTTGAACGAGTCGACTGTCAGGCCGTCCTTCTTGAGCGCGTTCTTGACCTCAGTGTCGCGCGCGATGACGGCCGGTTCGTAGCGGCGGTTCCAGTAGACGGCTTCCGCACCGGTCTCGCGGACGAGCCTCCGGAGCAATTCCTTCGCTTCGCCACGACGGATCACAAGTTGCGATTGATGCCGGCCCAGCTCCCTCTCGAGTGCGGCCAGCGTTTGGTGCAGCCACCACCTCGATGCGGACGCCGGCCCCCAGCGTCCTTCCTCTTCCGGGCTCCAGAGGAACACCGGAATGATCGGTCCGCCTCGTTCCGAGGCCGCCCGCAGCGCCGGGTTGTCATCCAGCCGCAGGTCGTGCCGAAACCAGACGAGGCTTGGAGCGGTCATTTCGTCTCATAGGGGGCCAGGAGTTCGACGGCATTCCCGGCCGCATCGGGGATATAGATCGAGCGGGTGCCGTCGCGATGGAGCTTCAGCTCGCCGTACGACTCCGCCTCGGGAGTCACGAATCCGATGTGAGGGGGGTGCTGGCTGGGAATGACGAGGGCCAGGCGCGTATTCGCGAATTCGAGCATCGCCCAGGTGTCGTCCTGATAGCTGATGCGGCAACGCAGATGCCTGGTGTACCAGTCGACGGCCGTGGCGATGTTATCGACGCTGATCGCGACGTGGTCGAGCCGGTCGAGTTCGGCAGGCGTGGATGTCATGGGAACCTCAGGGAGCGGAAAGCGGGCGATGAATCACGCCGTTTCCGTCGATTCTAGCTCGCCACGAAGCTCCGCAAACAGTCCGCGTTCGAGAACCATCTTCCGCACCTTGCCCACGGCCTGCGCTTGCAGTTGACGCACGCGTTCCTTGCTCATCCCGAGCTCGCGGGCCACTTCGCTCAAAGTCTTGCTTTCCCGAGAATCATCCAGTCCGAAACGGGCTTGCAGGATGTGACGCTCACGGGCGTCGAGGATCTGCCCCATGCATTGGATCAATCGAACGACTTCTCCAAAGTGCTGATCGCTCAGACGCATTTCGTGCGTCCGGTCGGGATGGACCCCGAACGTCTGATCGGCCCCCGTCACGAAGCGATTGCGGTCGCGCCGGCGGACCATCGCCAGTCGGTAGAACTCACGCTGCAGCGAGTGTTGAGCGTAAGTGCTGAAGCGAAACCCCCGTCCGAAGTCAAACTTGCTCACGGCCCCCAGCAGAATGGAACTCCCGGAACTCAGCAACTCATCGAGAGTGAGCAGCGAATTGAGGAATTTCCGGGCCACCGCAATGACCAGCCGCATGTTGGCTTGCACGATGCGGTCACTGATTTCGCGGGCGCGGGCCAGGAGTCGCTCGATTTCCTTCAGGTCGCGCCGCCGCGGACGGTCTGGGTCGACCGTCGACCGCAACGCATTCGCGCGGAACCTCAGAAAGTTCATCAGCTGGAAACATTCGCGTTCCTGTGCGGGCGTCAGCAGCGGGGCGCGGCAGAACTGGACGATGGACGGCGGGAGAATCGACCTCGGGCCGGGACTGTCCGAAGAGTGCATTTCGCTCGGCGCGTCGTCGGCTTCCACTGCCGGCACGATCTCCGAAAGCTCCCGCTCACGGAGGTGCTCGAACGAATCGTGATATCGAAAATCAATCTCGTGAGATAAGAGTTCGCGTGCCCGGTCCCTCAGCGCGGACGGCCTCGGCGTGATCTCCGCCTTCTCCTCCCGTCGCGACGTCGCGTCTGTGCGGGCGACCGTTCCGCGACGCATGCGTGTCGAGTGCGAGCGGGTCTTGGCTTCCGGGACACTTGATACGGCGGCTCGAATCGACATGCCTGTCTCCAAAAACGTTCAAATCGTTCATTCGATCATAGACGTGAACGATCGGAGCGCCAACCATTTCTTCCGAGAATTCTCAGAACCGGGACGGGCGAATGGGCAGAATCCCGAAAACTGTGCGACTTTCCTTTCAGGGACGATCTCCTAGAGTACAGCGAATCTGTCGGCCATCCGTCGCGTGCGGGGCGGCGATCCGCTCCCTTGAGTCGCAGCTCCCCGAACTTCAACGAAAAACGTTCAGACTGTTCCATGTCTTCCGAAACTCTTGTCAGTCCCAAGCAGGTCGCCCGCGCGGTCGGAGTCAGCGAATCGTCGTTGAAGCGGTGGTGCGATCAGGGATTGATCCCGACGGTGAAGACGGCCGGGGGGCACCGTCGTATGCCGATCAGCGGGGTGATGCAGTTCCTGCGTTCGACGGGGCAGACGCTGGTGCGGCCAGAGGAACTGGGGTTGCCCAGCGGTTCCGGAGAGGCGAAGAGAGCAATCGGGGATGCCGCCGGCGACATCGCACGGGCGCTCATCGGAGGGAACGAAGCGGTCGCGCGGCGGATCGTGACCGATCTGTACGTGGCGGGTCACTCGGCCACGGAGTTGTGCGATCGGATCCTGGCGCCGGCCTTCGAGCAGGTTGGAAAGGAATGGGAGTGCGGTGCGGCCGAGGTTTATCAGGAGCGCTGGGCCTGCGAATCGTGCGAGCGGATTCTGAACGAGTTGCGAGCGTTGATTGTCGCGTCGGAAGAGTCGGGGCCGATGGCGTGCGGGGGAGCGCTGGAAGGGGATTATTACACAGTGCCGACGCGGATGGCCGAGCTGACGCTTCGGGAGGCGGGGTGGCGAGCGACGTCGCTCGGCAGCAATCTTCCGGCGGCCACGCTGGCAGCGGCGATTCGCACGTTGCGTCCGCGCCTTTTCTGGATCAGCGTGTCGTACATTCCAGTCCTCGAACGATTTCAGGATGCTCTCAAGACGCTTCAGCAAACTGCGGCCTCGCGAACGACTCTTGTCCTGGGGGGCCGCGCACTGACGGCGGATGTGACGCGCGACCTCGGAGAGATTGTCGTATTGCAGGGAATGCAGCCTCTTCGGGCCTTCGCCACAGCGCTGATCCGCAAGAAGAAATGATCGCGACCTGACGACCTCAAATCTGGCCACCGATCATTCGCACTCTCACTCCGCCGCCGCTAGAATCGTTGAACTCTTCGCAGCCGTGTAAGTTTTACATGCGCATCGCGAAATCGGGCACAGGACGGGAAGAGCCCGTAACCTGTGGGTGGGAACCGAGTTGAGATTCGCGTGCGACGAAAGGCCCCCGGGCCCGTTGTATTCGGCGA
>JADZEF010000104.1 GCA_020850695.1 Planctomycetaceae bacterium
GCTCGCCCAGGCCGGCCGCTCGGTCGTGGTTCTGGAGTCGCACACGCAGCTCGGAGGACTCACCCACACGTTCGCACGGAAAAAGGTCCGCTGGGGAACCGGCCTGCACTACACCGGCTGGCCGACCGCGTACTTCAACGACTTCCCGATTCTGTGGGAAAAACTCACGAGAGGGAATGCCCCGTGGGTCGCGCTGCCGGACGAGGCGGACTACTACGTCCGCTCGGACGGAACCTCATTCCTCAAGCGGGGTGGGCGCGATAGCTTTCGCGAAGACCTGCTGGCGGAGTTCCCGAAGGAGCGGCAGGCAATCGACCGGTACTTCGACGATATGCGGCGGATGCTGGCCGACTACCTGCGTTTCATGACGCTCCAGGCGATCCCTCCCGTCGTCGAGCGCTGCGGTCTTGGCTGGTGGCTGGGTCGACGATTCCTGCGTGAGGACCGTGTGTCGGTCGTCGAATATATGGACCGCATCGGAGCGTCAGAGCGGCTTCGCGAGCACCTCTGGTTCACATGGGGGAACTTCGGCGGAATTCCGTCCGAAACGTCGATCGGAGCGTACTCGGTCCCCATGGAGTTCATGATGGACGGACTGAAGACCATCGACCACGGCTCGCGGACAGTGGCCGAAGCGTTCGCGGCGACCATCACCGCGCACGGCGGCGAGCTGCGGCGCGGCGCGCGGGTCGACCGGATCGTGTTCCGGAACGGCCGCGCCGCGGGGGTCCAGGTGGGGGACGAGACGATCCGCGCGAAGACTGTCATCAGCGGGATTGGCGCCCGCGAGACCTACGGGAAGCTCATTCCCGAAGAGTCCCGGCCGGGGCATGCGGCGCGGATCACCGCGATGAGGCCGAGCTGCTCGATCTTCACGCTGTATCTGGCGCTGAAGCGGACGGCCTTTGACCGCTTTGGGCTGCACGGCGTGAACTACTGGGTCGAGTCGGAAGCGGGTTCGATGCGGACGTACTGGGACGATCTCAGCCGCACGCCCGGCTGGTTCCTGCTCTCGCTGGCGTCGCGCTTTCAGCAGCACGCGGCGACCGACCTGATCCCTGCGGAAGTGTTCGTCGGGATTCCGGGCGAGGTCTTCTCGAAGTGGCAGGAGACGCGCGTGATGAAGCGCGGCGAGGAATACGACACGTTCAAGGCGGACCTGATCGGGAAGGTGCTGCAGCGTGTCGAGCAGACCTGGCCGGGATTCGCGTCGGAGGTGCAGTTCCTCGAGGGTGCGTCGCCGGCGACCATCCAGTCCTACACAGGGCACCTGCAGGGAGCGGCGTACGGCATCGCCCCGGTCCCGGGTCGCTATAGCGACCGCAAGCTGCGGATCGAGACGGGAGTGCCCGGACTGTTGCTGACCGGTCAGGACGTCTCGGCCGCAGGGGTCATCGGCGCGTTCTACGGAGGGATTACCGCGGCGAGTTGCGTGCTGAAGCGGAACGCCGCCTCGCGGCTTCTGAACTCCTGATTCGCTCGTGATTCGTCGAACGCCAACCGGTCATCATTCACCACTTCTTGCACCGGAATCTGTCATGTCTCACGCAAAACGGTCCGCCTTGACTTCGTTACAGGAAGGCGTGCTCCGGCAGGAGACATGTCTTGTGTCTGGCGACACCTGCCGGAATACTGGCCCTCATCGGCGTCTGCCTCAAATCAAGGCGATCCAGGGGAGAGATCCCACCCTCGTTCCCACCGGGTTTCAAGGATCTTGTATGACTCATGCCGCGAAACCAGTCGGCCCCCAGACTCGGAATCCGGGTTCAGAGAGCGGTGAGACCCTTGTCCCGCAGGCTCTGCCGGATTCATCGGAATGGAGTCGAGACGTCACGGATGTCGCCCCATCCTGGGTTCCACGCACAACGGAAATGACGGGAGGCATCCTCGTCGGCCAGTACCGGCTGGAAGAGAAGCTCGGTGAAGGGGGCATGGGGACGGTTTATCGGGCAGTTCATACGAAGCTGCAGAAGCAGGTTGCACTCAAGGTGCTGCCGGCCGGCTTTCTAGCCGAGTCGGCTCTGGTCTCACGGTTCGAGCGCGAAATGCGAGCGATCGGCAAACTCGAGCATCCTCACATTGTCCGCGCATTGGACGCCGGGGAGTTTCAAGGGCTGCATTACCTCGTCCTCGAATACGTCGACGGACCAGACCTCGCGAAATTGGTTCGCGAGCGTGGCCCCTTGGACGTAGCGGAGGCAAGTTGGATGATCCGAGATGCGGCCATTGGCCTGCAGCATGCCCACGAGCACGGGTTGGTCCACCGTGATATCAAGCCGTCGAATCTCCTCGTCGCAAGTGCGAGGACGGCAACTGTGGGCGTCCATCCATCATCCGAGAAACACATCAAGATCGTCGACCTCGGCCTGGCACAGCTCGCCGATGAGCGAGGCACCATGAAAGAACTGACCGCAGCAGGGCAACTGTTTGGCACGCCGGATTACATGGCCCCTGAGCAGTGGGACGACAATCGCGCGTCAGACGCCCGCACCGACCTCTATGCGCTGGGATGTACATTCTTTTGCCTGCTGACGGGGCGACCGCCGTTCGGAAACGAATCGCATCCTTCGACCGGTGCGAAGCGACGCGGGCACCTGGAGGAACTCCCTCCATCCCTCCGAGCAATCCGGCCGGATGTGCCGCCAGAACTCGACACAATCGTCCGCAAGCTGCTTTCCAAGCGCCCTCAGGATCGCTTTCAATCGGCGGCGGAATTGGCCGAGGCACTCTGTCCGTTCGCGAAAGGACAGAAACCAGTCGCCGTGGCATTGGACCCGGACGCGGGAGGTCGGGGAGGCAGGCGCGCTAATCGAGTCGTCTTAGGCGCAGGGGGACTGGGAGCCGCGGCGCTCCTGTTCGGAATCATCATAATGATCACCGCGCCCGATGGATCAAAGACGCAGGTTAAGGTGCCCAGGGGTTCAACGATCCAGATCAGCGAGGATTCGGAGGCCGAACGCGGCAAGCCGGATGTTTCAAGATCGGGAAAAGGCGATCCTGCGTCAGCGAAACCGCAAAGGTTGTCAGGAGCGCCCGCCTCAAAAGGAGACCGTCCCGCGAGCCCGCTCCAGGAAGGGACATTGCCGCCGCTCAGCCCGCGTGCGTTTGTCGGTCGGCCTGCAAGAATCGAAGGGGTCCAATCCTGGTCCGTCGAGTCGCGTGAGCCGCTGGCGCGCGAGATCGCCATCGCCACGGACCCGCAAGGGCGTTTCGTCGCGACCGCAGGCGAAGAAGGCATCATCCGACTCCGCGATCCGAACGACTACCGCGTAACGCGACTGCTGCTCGGTCACACCGCGGGCATCACCACGCTCGACTGGTCACGCGACGGCAAGTATCTGGCCTCCGGCAGCTTCGGCGGAGAAGCCCGCATCTGGGAGATTCCCTCCGGGCGGCTCATGCATATCCTGAATGGAAAGCAGACGCACGCCGTTGGCGTGCGGTGGTCGCCGGACCGTTCGAAGCTGCTCGTCGTGGGCGCTTACGGCGGTCCCCACATGGTTCTCTGGGATGTCGTCTCGAAACCAACTTCCACAATCATCGATCCCACCGGAAGCGGCATGGAGGTCGGCCTTCCCTCCTGGTCGGCGGATGGCAAGTTTGCAGTCTTTCCGTCCCGCGAGAATCCGGAGGCCCTCGGCATCTGGAGCATGGACCGAAACTTCCTGGCCCGTGATCTCCCCGACGCGAGAGTGAATCAACTCAGGGGCAAGCTCGCCTTCGCCTGGTCGCCTGACGGACAGCGAATCGCCGCCGCCGGCCGCGATCGCAAGATCCGTGTGTTCGACCCGGAAACACGAAAGGCGGTCCTGACGTTCGATCTTCCTGAAACCCCCTCCGTCGAGGCGCTGGCCTGGTCGCCATCGGGCGATCGGCTCGCGGGCATCCTCCACCAGGGTGTCCACATCTGGAACGCAGAAAACGGCGCCGAGATTCGAGCGATGCCGCAGATTTTCTGGGGGAACGGCCAATTCTATCACAGCCTGAATTGGTCCGCCGACGGGAAGCGAATTGTCGCAATGACCGAACAGGAAGGCGTCGTGTGGAATGCGACGTCGGGAGAGCGGGTGGCTGGTCTTTCGCCTCGACCATCTCAGCTTCGGCCCGTTGTCGCGATCTCTCCGGACGGAAAGCGGATGGCCAGCGGTTTCGGCTCCGAGGTCGTCATTCGTGACGCCGGTACTGGAACGCCTATTGCCACGTGGAAGGGACACCAGCAGCCCGTGGATGCGTCTGCCTGGTCTCCGGACGGAACGCTTTTCGCGTCCGCTGCCCATGCCGATCGGATCATCGTGCGAAACGCGATGTCGGGAGAGATCCAGAGCCGCTTTGACGTGTCGGAACGCCTCTCTGGGCTACGGCTCGTTTGGTGTCCCGACAACCACCGATTGACGCTGTTGTCCCGTCAGGACGGAGCGAACGGCGCTCCCCCGATCACCTGGGATGTGACCACCGGAGAGCAGAAGGATCTCGGCCTGCCGGGCATCGAAATCGTGCAGGCCATGTGCTGGTCTCCGGATGGATCCCTGGTCGTCGTCGCCCAGGGTGACAACTCGGTGCTGATCTGGGACACCATGGCGAATAAGGCCATCAAGTCGCTTTCGTTCTCCAAGACAATCCACTGGGTGGAGTTCGCCGCGGACGGTCGGCGCCTGGCGATCGGCGAATCGCCCGGCACAATCCATATCTGGGACCGCAATGATGGGCTGTTGAAGGATGTCACTGGCCCTCGCCCCGTGGTCCTCACCTGGTCGCGGGACGGACGGTCTCTCGCCTCCGCAGGGGGAGACGCTTTCGAAGTCGTCGTCTA
>JADZEF010000105.1 GCA_020850695.1 Planctomycetaceae bacterium
AAACCGCTCCTGATCATGAAGGTAGGCGGTCGCCATCCCGCGATGAAAGGCTTCGCGGCGGCGTCCCCAGTTCCGGAAGAGTGTGAGCATGGTCTGAACTCGGATGCGGACGATGAACTTCGACAGTTGGGGAAACTCAGTTGATGAACAGTTCGATCGGCGAGCGGCCGTCCGGTCCTGGCAGGCTTCCGTCGTTAACCCACCGAAGGGGCGGGCGCCGGGCGGAACGGCATCGTCAGAAGTTCCGGGCGGACGTATTCGCAGGCGACGATCGTTCCCAGGGCCGACAGGACCGCGACAACCAATCCCGCCGCGAGCACCAGCGACTTCTTCGGACTGACCGGCTTCGGACTGTACGTCGCCGGCTGGACCACGCTGACGTTCGAGATGCTCTCGCTGGCAAGAGCCTGGTCGATGCGGGCCTGCTCGAGCTTCTCGGTGTAGCCCTTCAGGCTGCTCTTGAGGACGTCGACGCGTTGCTGAAGCCGCGTGATCTCCGAGTCATTCGAGTTCAGCAGCTCGAGTTCGTCTCGAAGAAACTTCGACTGTTCACGGAGCGACGTCGCTTCGGCCCGCAGCGCGGCGGCCGTCGCCTCTTCGCTCAGAAGCCGCAGGTGGAGCTGGTCGCGGTTCGGGTTGCTGGAACGCGTCGCCTGGCGGATTTCGGGATCGGGATTGGCCAGGGCCCGTTCGGCGGAGACGATCTGCTGACGTATCGCAGAAACATACGGGTGCTGCGCGGTGAAGCGCACCAGCATTTCCTGCTCTTTGAGCTTCAGGTCGGCAACGTGACGGCGCGTCGCGCCGACGGCATCCTCCGGAAACCCCGTCACTTCCTGAGTGACGACTTTATCGGGCAACCGTCCCAGCGTTTCCCGCAGCGAACGAATTGTGGCTTCCGACGACGCGAGCGCGGTGGCGTTTTTCACCGCCGCCGACTGGATCGCCGAAACCTGGTCTTCGAGCGTCTTCTGGCGTCCTTCGAGCGACGTCAGTCCGATCGTGCTTTTCGCCCGGCTCAATTCGTGCGTCGCCGACTTCAACTCTTCGGCCTGGAGCCGGCACTGCTCTTCGAAGAACGAATGAGATCCGGTCACACGGTTCGCGTGCATGTGCAGGGCCTGGAAAGAATCCAGGAACGTCCTGAGAAAATGCTGCGCCGTCTCGGGGGACGACGATTTGCAGCTGATCGAGATGACACTCGACCGCTTGCTGCTCTTGGTGCGGATCGCGTCGGCCAGTTCGCGGATCGCCTGTTCCCGGAGCATTGGATCGCCCGGTTCGGCCGGAGCGGTTACGGGAGTGATCGCGGCCGTCGGGGGAACCTTTGGCACGCGACCGGAAACGACGACGTCGGCCCCCAGGGTGTCGACCACCCGCTCGAGGACGGCCCGGCTGTCGATGACGTCCATCACCGAGTTCATTTCGAACTCGCGCGAGTCTGAGACCGAGATGGTTTGTGCGGTCGTCGCCGTCGGATCCAGCCCGATGCTTTCGCGTCCGACGCGGACGAACAGCTTCGCTTCGGACTGGAATGCGCGCGGGGCGACAACCAATCCGAGAATCGTCAGTCCGAGAACTCCCAGGAAGACCTGCAGCGCCCGAATGCGGTGCCGATGGACGAGGTCGAGAATGTCCTGGAGTGATCTTGGCGCGGGACGAAATTCCGAAGGTTCAGGAGAGGAGGCCATGGCGCAACGACTCGGGCGGGTCAGGAAGCGGGGAGAATCTTCCGCACGAAGCCTAGGTCAAGTTGTCCCATGGGGCGGAGCAAAGCGGGAATTTCCCTCCGGTTCGAAACGTCGGATTGCGCCGAAGGTGCGGGCTGGCGCGTTCAACGAGGCGGAACCGAGCCGGGAACTTCAGTCCGGCGGGCCATGCCTCGGACGAGTCTCAAGGGGCGTCCGCGTTGGCAGACGGTAGAACTGGGTCCAGGCCCTTGATCTCCGCGACGCAATGCTGTGGGCGATGCAACCCGCAACCTCGGCAAATGGCGCATTCGCGTCAAACTCTTCACCCCTGGGAATTCCCTGGGACGAATGACGCCGCTTTACAACGTGTCGTTGCGTCAACGTTGATTTTTCTGACCTATAGTCCGTTGTCTGCGTGCCACAATCCCATCGAATCTCCGCTTTACGGATGACCGGACCATGTCCATTGCCGCACCCAGCTGTTCGGCATTGACGGCAGAATTCATCAACCCGATTCTGTCGGCAACCAAAGCGGTCTTCGAGACGATGCTCAACTGCTCGCCCCGGCGCGCGGGCCTCGTCCTCAAAGAGAAGATGTCTCCCCGGTACGAGTTGAGCGCCGTCATAGGCGTGACCGGCCGCGCCGCGGGGACGATCGTCCTCAGCCTCTCGCGTTCGGCGGCCGTGCAGGTCCTCGAGCGGATGGTCGGCTCGCAGGCCGACGACATCAATACCGAGGTCTGCGATGCGGTCGGCGAGCTGACGAACATGATCGCCGGCTCAGCGAAGGCCCAGCTGGCGGAACTTGAGCTGTCGATCAGCATCCCGAACCTCGTGTCGGGCGTCGATCACCATGTGCACTATCCGTCGGACGTCAAGCCGATCTGTATCGTCTTCGATTCCGAGATCGGTCCGTTCGCGGTCGAAGTCGGATTCAGCTTTCGCCATTGAGTTCGGTCACCGTCAATGAGGACGGTGGGGTCTGTTCGGCGCGGGTGGCCGGTGGGAACTGCAACCCCTCACTTTGAATACTCCCGATCCAAGTCAGACATTTCCCTGGGAACCCTGCCCGATGAAAGTTCTGCTCGTCGATGATTCCGGAACGATGCGAACGATCCAGCGCCGTTGCCTCAACAAGCTGGGCGTGGAAGACGTGACCGAAGCGGAAGACGGCCGACACGCCCTCGAGTTCTTTGTGCGCGGGGGCTTCGACGTCGTCCTCAGCGATTGGAACATGCCGAACATGGACGGCCTCTCCCTTCTCAAGGAAATCCGCCAGCGAAACAAAGACATTCCGGTCATCATGATCACGACCGAAGCCGAACGGGCACGGGTCGTCATGGCCATACAGGCCGGGGTTTCCGACTATCTGGTTAAGCCGTTCACGCCGGACGCGCTCAAGGACAAGCTCGAGCGCTGGGTGACGGTGAAGGCTTGATACACCTCGTTCGACGGAAGGACGTGGCGAAGCGGGGCGGTCCCCGCTTCGCCGGGAATCGCACGATTCATCGCATTTTTTCGTCGGCTGATAGGTCGACACGTCGAGACTCTTGAGGTCAGGCTGACCTCGGGAAGTCGACTCCCCTTCAGAACGTTTTCGGTCTTCGCGTCGATGCGTTGAGGACTCTGGCCTGGGGTGACGCCACGGCGCACCACGACGCCACACCTTCTCGATCAGATACAGAGGCGATCAGGCATGGCTCTGCTGGATCCGCAGAAAATCTGGATGTCGAAGCAGCTTCCCACGCTGCCTTCGGTTGCCATTAAGCTTCTCGATCTCGCGCGCAATCCGGAGACGGAACTTCGGGACGTGGTCGACCTCATCCGGACCGACCCGGCCACTTCCGCGAAAATCCTGAAGGCCGCGAATTCGTCGTATTTCGCGTTCCGGTCGGAAGTCACCACCATCGACCGGGCCGTTCCACTGCTCGGAACGACCGTCGTCACATCCATGGCCCTCAGCTTCTCGCTGGTCGACGCCGCCATGACGTCGGGGCCGATGGTTCAGCACTACACCGATTATTGGCGCCAGTCGGTCGTGCAGGCGGTCGCGGCCGAATTTCTGGCCAATCAGACGGCGTGCGGACCAGGTTGTGACTTCTTCCTCGCCGGTCTGTTGATGGACCTGGGCCGCCTGGCGATGCTCAAGTCGGTCCCGCGGGAATACCTGCCGGTGCTGACGGCGTCCAAGGCCGAGACCGAGCCGCTGCATGAAGTCGAGCGCCGGATGCTGGGCATCGACCACGTCGAAATCGGCCAGAAGCTGATGGAGCAGTGGAAGCTTCCCGCTCCGATCATCAAGGCGGCCGGCACAAGCCACTCCGCATTGACCGAATTATTCGAGTTGCCGGCCGAAGGGGAAGGACTGCTCTGCCGGGTGCTCGCCGTGGCGTCGGCGGCGGGAGAGTACTTCTGCGCCCCTGCCAAAGGGACGGCATTCGATCGTCTGCAGAAGCTGCTCTCTGCGTATTTTCAGTTTTCGCCCGAGGACATTGATTCCTACCTGAACTCGACGCGCCAGCGGATCGACGCGGCCGGCGAATTGTTCGCCGTCAACACCGACGAGATCGGCGATGCGAGCGAACTGACCGCGCTGGCGAACGAGCAGCTGGCCCAGCTGGCGATGCAGCAGCACATCGAAACGACGCAGGCCCAGGCTCGTCAACAGACGGCGGAAAACGAGAAGAGAGAGCTGGAACTCAGGAACCGTCAGCTCCAGATCCAGGCCATCAAGGATCCGTTGACGTCGCTTTACAATCGGCAGTTCTTTGACGAGTCGCTCGAGAAGGAGATCTGCCGGGCGGTGCGGTGCGCCGAGCCGGTGGGTGTGATCTTCAGCGATATCGACAAGTTCAAGAACCTGAATGACACATACGGCCATCCTTTCGGGGATCAGGTTCTGCAGCAGGTCGCCCGCGTGTTTGCCGATGTGCTGCGCCAGGCCGACGTGCTGGCCCGGTATGGCGGCGAAGAATTCGTGGTCATCGTCAACCAGCCGACCGAGAAGGGAATCGAGAAGGTTGCCGAGCGGCTGCGATCCCGCGTCGAAGCGGAGGAAATTCGTTTCGGCGAAACGCCCGTCCGCGTGACCGTCAGCGTCGGCGCGGCGGTTGCCATACCGCGGCGAAACGAGACTGACCTCGCAAAACGGCTCCTCACCGAAGCGGATGAGGCGATGTATGAAGCCAAGCAGAATGGCCGCAACCAGATTCGCATCCGGTCGCTGATGTCGGAGGACGATCGCCGCATGACGCACCTTGTCTCGCAGCGACGACTCAGCCGCTGGCTCGTGAGTCGCCAGTTGCTCGACATTCCAAGCATTTCGC
This sequence comes from Planctomycetaceae bacterium, assembly GCA_020850695.1. Taxonomy (GTDB): domain Bacteria; phylum Planctomycetota; class Planctomycetia; order Planctomycetales; family Planctomycetaceae; genus JADZEF01. The sequence continues at coordinate 5,018 of JADZEF010000105.1, forward strand.
AAGCCTTGCTGCAGTACGAGTCGCGACGGGTGCGGATCGGCGAGATCGCCCAGGCGAAGGGCTTTTTGACCGCCAACCAGGTGCAGGCGATACTCGCCGATCACACGCAGGACGGCGAACGGTTCGGATCCATCGCGATTCGGAAGGGGTTCCTGACCGAAGACGATGTCGCCCAGTTGCTCGCCTACCAGCAGGAAGACCCCGTTCAGCTGGGGATGGTGCTGGTGCGGCTGGGGCTGATGACGCAGCAGAAGGTGATCGAATGCCTTCAGGAGTACGTGGCGGAAGCTCAGCCTTCCCACAAAAGGATGGTCACGGCCTGACCTCCGGCGCCGGGTCTCGCGAGTCCGCGCTGAGATGGCATTTCATGAATTGGCGGCGCCTTCGCCCGTACCGCGTCGCGCATCGCCGTGCGGCATCGCGTCCGCCGGGCCTGGCGAATGGATGTGCGGGTACGGTTCGAGGTGGACCAGGACGTCGCGCAGCATGGGAAACTGCTCCATCACGCGGTCCTTCACCAGATGGCCGATGCGATGTCCCTCGTCGACGGTCGTCTGCCCGGGGACTTCGAGGTGAATGTCGGCGAAGTACTCGAGGCCGGATTTGCGCAGCCAGAGCTTCTCCACTCCGCTGACGCCCGGCACGCGCTCGGCCGCGGATCGGACCGCCGCGACCACTTCGGGCTCGGCCTGAGCATCGAGCAATTCGCTGCTGCACTGACGGAACAGCCCGACGCCGGACCAGATGATGGCCGCGACCACGACGAGCGCGGCCGCTTCGTCCGCACCACGCCAGGCGGGGCCGCCGAACCGGACGGCCGCCAGGCCGACGAGAACCGCCGCCGAGCAGAGGGCGTCGCTGCGGTGATCCCAGGCATTGGCGATGATGGCGGTCGAGCCGGTCCGACGACCAACGCCGATCTTGTAGCGGTACAGCGCCTCCTTGACGACGACATTGACTCCGGCAATCCAGAGCGTCCACGCCGGGGGAGCTTCATGCTCGGATGAGAACTGCTGGAAGGCCTCCCAGCCGATTCCCAGCGCGGAGAGCACAACGAGCAGCGCCACGTTGGATCCGGCGATCGCCTCGGCGCGGGTATGACCATAGGGGTGCTCTTCGTCGGCGGGTTGCCGCGCCACGTAGAGTGACACCAGCACGACGGCGGACGTCAGGACGTCGCCGACCGAGTTGAGCGCATCCGAAAGGAGAGCGAACGAGCGGCTGATCAGGCCTCCGGTCAACTTGACGATTGCCAGCATCAGGTTTCCAACGAACCCCAGAAGCGCAGCCCGAGCCGCCTCGCCGTAAAGCCTCTCCCGTTCTGCGTCACGATTCACGCTGCGGTTTTCCACTTTGTCGGTTCGTCGAAGAGTCCGCTACTCGCCGCACAAAGGGTATCCGAAAGAGGCGAGCCCGACGACCGGCCTGCCCCGCGGTTTGACCTTCGAGGGGAGATCCACTTATTGTGGTCGCATGAGGGAGAAAGTTGTCGAAAACCGGCCTTACGGACTGATGCCGCGGAATGGCCAGGCCTCGTCGCGACCGTGCTTCGACGATCCGCGAGAATTCAACAAGGAAAACGGCGTGAGTCGATTGCGCGTGCGTCTGAACCGGCTGGAACTGGCCAATCCCGTCCTCGTGGCCTCAGGGACTTTCGGCTACGCCCGGGAAATGCAGGCGTTCATCCGCTTCGATCGACTCGGCGGAATCATTCCCAAGACCATTACGCCTCAGCCGCGGGCGGGCAACCCGACGCCCCGCACCGTCGAAACCGCGTCCGGCATGCTGAACTCGATCGGTCTCGACAACGACGGACTCGATGCCTTTCTGTCGAAGCATCTGGAGTATCTGCTGAGCCTCGGCACGTCGGTCATTGCGAACGTCGCGGGCAAGAACCGCGACGAGTTCGTGCAGATGGCCGAGCGGCTCGGGAAGGTTCCTGGTATTGCGGCGCTGGAGCTCAATATTTCGTGTCCGAACGTCGCGCACGGAGTCGATTTCGGCACCAATGCGAAGCTCGCGGCCGAGGTGGTCGCCGGAGTGCGAGGGGCATGCGATCTCCCGGTGATCGCCAAGCTGACGCCCAACGTGACGAGCATTGTCGAGATCGCGCAGGCGGCGGCGGACGGCGGGGCCGACGCGGTTTCGGTCATCAATACCATCCAGGGAATGGCGGTCGACTGGCGACGACGAAAGCCGGTTCTCGGAGCGGGATTCGGCGGGTTGAGCGGACCGGCGATCAAGCCGGTGGCCCTGCGGATGGTGTTTCAGGTGGCGCGGGCGGTGCGCATTCCGATCATCGGCGTAGGGGGAATCCAGACCGTCGAGGACGTCATGGAGTTCCTCGTGGCGGGTGCGTCGGCCGTGCAGATTGGCACGGCGAACTTCTACAACCCGAGCGGGGCGGAACATCTGGTCGGACAACTCGATGCGCTGCTCGAACGGGAAGGGGTCGCCGACGTCAATGAAGTGATCGGCACGCTGCGATTCCCCGACGGAACCGGCTGCCTTCGATAGCTCCCGCTTCGCGCGTGTCTCGCCGTTCCAGTTGTGGTTTGCCGTGGAACGCGACACGATAGCGCACCACCGCCGGCACGTGAGGGTTGTGTGCCGACCTGCCGTAGCGCTTCCTCGTGAAAAAATCGTTCATCCATGAGTCCATTCCGCGCCTGGCTTCAGCTCCTGCGGCTACCGGCCGTCTTCACGGCGCTGGCCGACATCATGCTCGGCTATCTCCTGAATCATGCGACGCTGGAGGAGTTTGATCCGAACCTTGCCTTGCTGGCAGGGGCCTCGGCCTGCCTGTACCTGGCCGGGATGGTGTTCAACGACGTCTTCGACCGCCACATCGACGCGCAGGAACGTCCTTCGCGACCGATTCCGTCGCAGCGTGTCAAACTGAAAGCCGCGGTGACGGTTGGTGTGATTCTTGTCGTCGCCGGCGTCGTGCTCGCGGCGCTCCGCGGACTGCAATCGCTGTGGATCGCCCTGGGAATCGTGGCGGCGGTCTTCCTTTACGACGGCTTTCTGAAGAAGACTCCGGTCGGCCCGCTCGGCATGGGAATCTGCCGGTTCCTGAATGTCATGCTGGGGGCCAGCGCCTTTGACGATCCGACATCGATCTGGACCCGCGAGATCGGCATGGTCGCCGCTGCGATGGGCGTCTACATCACCGGCGTCACCTGGTTTGCAAAGCAGGAGGCCGAGAAGAGCCGCCGCTGGCCGCTCGTCGGCGCGACCGTGATCATCAACGCCGGGATCGCGATGCTGGTCGCTTCGATCGCAATGCGTGGCGAGCAGAAGTTCGACCTGCAGCGGATCATCATCGGATTCGCGTTCATGGCCTTCATTCTCGATCGCCGGCTGATCACGACGATCTTCGATCCGATTCCGGCCCGGGTCCAGATGACGGTCAAGGTGTTGCTCTGGACTTACATCATCCTGTGCGCGGCGATGATCTTCGCCTGGACGAACGAGCCCGTGCTGGCGGGGGCGACCGTCGCGCTTCTTGTTCCTGCCGTCCTGCTGGGGAAGTGGATTTACGTTACGTGAGCCGCGTGCGGCGCGGGGGTTTCGCCTGAAGGAAGCGCTCGAATTCGCGCGGCAGCGGCGATTCGAACCGCAACTTTTCGTGCGTCATGGGATGCGTGAACGCCAGACGCGCCGCATGGAGCGCCAGCCGCCCCGGCACCCACCACGGGTGGAACGAGAGATCGTGCCGATAGCGGCGGTCCCCCAGCACGGGATGGCCGGCGTCGGCAAAATGAACACGGATCTGGTGCCTGCGTCCGGTTTCCAGGTTGACGCGGACGACCGTGGCGTCCTTGCTGACGTGCTGAGTGCGGTAGTGCGTGATCGCCCTCTGTCCCGGCTCGCCCCCACCGGACTCGTCGTCATCATCGTCACGGCGGCGCGATTTCCGGTTCAGCGAATCGTCCGTGGTCAAGATCGTGTCGAACGTCCCTTCCGGCGGTCTGACGATTCCCGAGACGATGGCGACATACTCCCGCTCGACGCGCCGCGCGCGGATCTCCGTCTGAAGTCGTCCCGCAACGACGCTCGCTTTCGCCATCACCAGCAAGCCGCTGACGCCCCGGTCGAGGCGATGGACCACAAGCGCCCGGACGGGGCGTCCGCGGCGGCTCAAATGTCGTGACACCGCGTCGACCAGCGTCTTGTCTCTCGATCGCTCGGTCGGAACAGTCAACACCTTGGCCGCCTTCTCCACCACGATCAGATGCTCGTCCTCGAACACGACACCGAAGGACCCGTCGGTTCTCGGCTTCGGTTTCTCGTGATATCGAGTCTTCGGGTCGAAGCGGACCGCGAGCGTGTCTCCTGCCGCAAGGGGCTGTCCGGGCTCAAGACATCTCACATCGTTGAGCATGACGCAGGCGTGATCGAACATCCCGCGGACTTCCGCCCGCGACCGTTGAGTCATCTGTGCGACGACCCGATCGGCCCGCCCGGCCTGCTCCGGCTTGACGATCCAGCGGCGTTCGACGAGAGGCATTGCAGAAAGTCGATGTAGCACGGGCACTCATGCCCGTGCGAGAGCAATTTGCGGGTCAATCGCACGGGCATGAGTGCCCGTGCTACGTTCCGTCAAACGATGCTGCCCCGCGCACTTCTACTCCCACGCCCGGCGTAGGACGTCGACCATGTTCTTCCACATGATGCCGTCGATGTCGGACTGGCTGTAGCCGCGCTTCTTGAGAAGTCCGGGCAGCGTCTGCAGGTCGGCGATCGAGTTCATGTCCATCGGGACCTGCTCGGTGCCGTAGCCGCCGTCGAGGTCGGTGCCGATGCCGACGTGCTTCGCACTGCCGGCGAGCTGGCAGATGTGGTCGATGTGGTCGCAGATCCGCTCGATCTTGAGCTGGAAGTCGGACGGCTTGCTGCGGAGATGGACCCAGCCGGGGACCATCATGATGGCGTCAAACGCCATTCCGAGGACGCCTCCCCGCTTGCAGACTTCCTTGATCTGGTCGTCGGCGAACTGGCGGTTCCAGGGGGCGAGAGCGCGGCAGTTCTGGTGGCTGGCCCACAGCGGGCCGTCCCAGAGGTCCATCGCGTCCCAGAAGCACTCGTCGCACAGGTGCGTGACGTCGAGAAGAATTCCCAGCTGCCGCATCTCCTTCAGCAGTTCCTTGCCGGCGGGAGTGAGCGGGCCTTCGGCGTCTGTGCCGTGCGCGTAGCGGCCGGGGCCGTAGTGCGCCGGTCCAAGGGCACGGAGGCCGGCTTCGTAGCTTCGCTCGAGGTGCTTGAGAGTAATGATCGAGTCGGCCCCTTCGAGGCTGAGGACGTAGCCGATCGGGAGCTTCGTCGGCTTCTTCTTCGACTCGACGATGTACGGCGTGCCGTCGTCGGAGACGGGAGCTTTCATCCAGAGGTCGAGGTGCTTGTCGAGCTGGGCGCGGTTGCGGATCTGAACCATCTCCCCCTGCTCTTCCATGACGCGGTACCACTCGAGTTGCCCCTGCGTCTGGGCCCACGCCTGCTCCGGGGAATTCCAGCCCGGCAGCCTGTGGAAGTAGGACGAATAGCGACCGATCTGCGTTCCGACGCACAGGCCGATGCGTCCCTTGCGCATCTCGGGAAGGCAGACCGTCCCGTTGCCGCGGTCGACCCGGTCCTTCATGTTCTGTTCCCAGCGGCGGATCTTCTCGAGCGGCCACCGCAAGTCGCGGTTCCATTCGAGGGCGTTCATGCTGAGGTCGAGATGCACGTCGAAAATGAAAGCGGGTTCGGTCATGGGGAGGGTCGGAGGTGGGGCCTTGGGCGGAGCGTGAAATGGCGGGCGAGGATATTGTGACGCGCCCGGCGGCTCGCCATCAACTCCGCAAGGGAGTGTGCAGAAGTCTTCTCATCACCGAATTACACAGTGACAAGCGAATCGACCGGCGACAGCATGCGGGCGACGAGTAGACTGCGATCGTCGGAGGAATGGCTGCTTTGCGTGTGCTCGGTCAGGTGGGTCATCACGCAGCTCAACACCCCTTCGGCCGATTCTTCCCGGCTGGCATGGACGGCTGCCGCGATGCCTTCCGCACGGAACATCCGGCGGCGATCGTTGCGGGCTTCACTGATCCCGTCGCTGAACAGGACGATGAGATCGTCCGGCGACAGGCGGATCGTCGACTGGCCGTAGCGCACGTCTTCGCTGACGCCAAGCAGCATTCCGTGCGACTCGGTGGCCACGAGGTTGTTGCGGTGCAGCACGATCGGCGTCGGATGCCCTGCGTTGGTGTATGTGAAGGTCATGTCCGAGGAATCGATCACGCCGACGATCAGGCTCATGAACTGGTGCGGCGGCGTGACGCTGTGGAGGGCGATGTTCAATTCCTGCATCAGTCGCGCGGTGTCGACGCCGTGGGGAGATTCGACATCGATACGGGCGGCGAGCGTCCAGAGTGCTCCTCGAAGCGCCGACATGACGAGCGCGGCCGGGATGCTGTCGCCTGCGGCGTCTCCCACGGCCACCAGGGTGTGGTGCTCGTCGAGGGCGATCGACTCACAGAGATCTCCGCCGACCTCGTAGTGGCTGGTGCAAAGGTAGGCGATTCCCACGCGGCGATCGCGCGGGCGCTGACTGCGGACGACGCCCGACTGGTTCTCGGAGGCGACTTTGAGTTCCTTGCGCAGCCTCTGCTGGACGGCACTTTCCTGGAGAAGCACGCTTCGTTCCAGCACCGCGGCAATCTGTGCGGCGATGGATTCGAGCACGTGGAGTTCGCGGCCGGACGGGGTTCGTGTTCGACGGTCCCAGGCCCACAACGTCCCCAGCGGCCCCGAATGCGCTTTGACCCGGAGGCAGCATCCGGTCTGCGTTCCCGGAGGAAGCCATTCGGCCGCCGAGCGTGCCGTTTCCACCTGCAGGAGCGCTTTCCCGCGTGACAGGGCCAGACGATCGGGCGGGCTCTGTGACACGTTGCGGAGCGGGTGGGGAACCAGTCGCGGTTCGATATGCCGCTGTGACCGCAACACCAGCTGGCGCGAGTCGGCGTCAAGAAGAAAGAAGGCCGTCGATCGAAACGGCGTCAACTTGAGGACGGCTTGAAGGAGGTGATCGAGAGCTTCCCGAAGGTCCAGATGAGTGGGGACGGTGCGACTGATCTCGACCAGCGTGCTGAGATCATTCGAATGCGACTCGAGGCGGCGGGACGCGGCAAGGTACTTCCTTGCCATCTCGGCCACCAAGTCGGCCATTCCGTGCACGGTTGGGGCAGACGGTCCCAGGTCGACGTTCGCAATCCCGAGCGTCAGAAAGCCGGCCCGTCCCAGGCCGTCGGTCAGTTCCGAGCACCAGCGATCGCGCAATCGTCCATTGGCGGTGGCGACCGCAAGAGGCGAGCCGGGCGGGGCGAAGCAGAGAGGAAAACCGGTTGCTGTGCCGAATTGCGCGCAGACCGACTCGATCCATTCGCCGAACGGAGACGTGCCAGTCATGACCGGGCCCAGGTCAGGGGTGCGGCCTCCTTGCACCCTCAATCACCCCGGCACCCCGGGGTTCTCATTGGCTCATCGGCAGATTCCTGACCTCGCATGATGGGACGAAGTGGAATGCCGATTGGAGCGATTCTCCGAGACGATGGGCCGAACTGCGGCGAGACGCAACAGCAGTGCGGCAAACCCGCACGCACGGGCATGAAAGAAGGCTCCGCACGCCGTGGTGCGGAGCCTGACTGGATTTGACTGCTCGCGATGCTTCCGTCAGCGAGAGTAGAAGTCGCCGCCGCCGAAGTTGCGGTACTCACCGATGCCGGGGCCAAACCCGCCGTAACGGGGGTAAGTCGTGCGGTACGGCCACTGCTGAGCGGGCGAGGCCCGACGATAGAAAGCCCCGCGGCCTTCGAAAGATCCGGTATTGTAACCGCCGAAGTACGACGGACGCGGCTGCCAGCCGCGCGTCTGGTCGTACACGTAGCCGTTGGGCCGGTAGAGCGAAGGGGGTTCGGGATAGTACCCGTATTGGGCGTTCGCCGTCTGAGTGAGAAGGGCTCCCAAACCGAGAGCACAGATGAAAGCGGCTCCGAAGCATTTCATGATTTGTTCCTCCAGGCGGCCCGGTCTTGAGTCGCAATGGAAGTGCGTGCAAAACTTATGCCGGCTTGCGAGGTTTTGATAGCAAAAAGCACGCAACCTGCGCCGTCCGTCCGTCCGAGGACAAGACCAGCCGTCCTCGGTCCGACTCAATTCTGATCACATCATCGTCCGCTGGCAGGTCCCTGCCGGGAGAAAATTGCCGCTCGTCCGGCGGATTGCGGGTTCCTAAAAGCGGGTGGCGAGCTTTTCAACAACCAGCTTTCCGACGTTCAACGACGCTGTGGCCGCGGGCGAGGGCGCGTTGCACACGTTCACGATCCGCTCGCTCTCCAGAATGAGGAAATCGTCGACGAGTGTGCCATCCCGCCCCAGAGCCTGTGCCCGCACGCCCGCCGGCGCCGGGACAAGATGTTCCGACCGAATCTCCGGCACGAGCCGCTGCAGCGCCCTCACGAAGGCGGCTTTGCTGAAGCTCCGCCACATTTCGCCGAGTCCGGTCCGCCAGAACTTGGTCGCCATCCGCAGAAATCCGATGTAGGTGAGCGACTCGAACAGGTCGAACAGATTGATGTCGAGCTTGCGGTATCCTTCGCGCTTGAAGGCCAGGACGGCGTTAGGCCCGCAATCGAGTCCGCCGTGGATCGTCCGCGTGAAGTGAACTCCGAGGAAGGGGAAGCGGGTGTCGGGGACGGGGTAGATCAGCCCCTTCACAAGATGGTGGGCTTCGGGAAGGACGTCGAAGTATTCCCCACGGAACGGAACGACCTTTTCCTTGAAGGGTTGCCCGCTGAGCCTGGCGGTGCGGTCGCTCTGCAGGCCGGTGCATGTCACGACGTACGCCGCATCGACGTCGCCCGTGGTGCTCTTCACGATGACGCGGCCGTTCTTCTGCTCGAAGCCCGTGACCCTGGCCCCCGTCTTCAGCGTGCCGCCGCGTTCCTTCAGGATCTCGCCGAACCGCTGGCAGACCTGCTTGTAGTCGACGATCCCCGCCTCGGGGACGTGGATCGCCTTGATGCCGGCAACGTGGGGCTCGATTTCGAGGAGCCGCGGACGATCGATGATCGTGCAGTTCACGCCGTTCTGCTGGCCACGGTCGTAGATCCGCTCGAGGGCCGGAAGCTCCGATTCGTCGATCGCCACAATCACCTTCCCGCACAGGTCGAAGGGGATTCCTTCGCGGCGGCAGAATTCTTCCATCGCCTGCTTGCCGGCCCGGCAGTTCTTCGCCCGCAGCGACCCCGGCTTGTAATAGATGCCTGAGTGGAGCACGCCCGAGTTGTGCCCCGTCTGATGGCGGCCGACTTCAGGCTCTTTTTCCAGGACGGTGACGTGTTTCTGGGGATAAAGTTCGCCAAGACGATAAGCGGTGGCCAGTCCGACAATGCCGCCGCCGACGATGCAGACGTCGGTTTGCTGGGTCATCAGGGTGTGGGGAAAGGTGCGGGACGTGAGTGCGAAGTCAGGGATTGTGCATCGTATCGCCAAAGCGAGACGGACGGTATCACACTGCGGTTACGGTGAGTTGATTCGTTTCCGCTCGACGAGCGAGGAGTTTTGCGGAAGAATCGGTCGCTATCGGTGTTCTCACGGTGCGACGATCACGGGTTGAAGTGGGATTCGTTGATGTTCGAAGTGACGCCCGAGAATGCGCTCGATTACCTTCGCGAGCGGGGACACCTGCCAGAAGGCCCCGCCACCGTTCAATGGCTGGCGTGGGGCGTGTCGAACGTGGTGTTGCGGGTGCAGCCCGCCGAGGGGCCGGCGTTCGTCGTCAAGCAGTCGCGAGAGCAGCTTCGGACGAAAGCGGACTGGTTCAGCCGGCTCGACCGCATCTGGCGCGAGATGGATGTCATGGGGGCGCTTGCCCCGCTGCTGCCAGCCGGTTCCGTCCCGCGAATACTCTTCGAAGATCGCGAGAACTACCTGTTCGGCATGGAGGCGATCGATGCCTCGCATGTCGTCTGGAAGCAGGAGCTTCTTGAAGGAACGGCCGATGCGATGGTGGCCGAGACGGCGGGAAGGATTCTCGCCGACATTCACCGGACGACGTTCGAAAGCGAGGACCTGCAGCCGCGGCTCGGTGATCGCGAGGTGTTCGACCAGTTGCGGCTCGATCCGTTCTATCGTCGCGTGGCGAGCGTGCACTCGGATCTGCGGCAGCCTCTGGAGCGTCTGATTCATGAGACTCTGTCGCGAACCGACTGCGTCGTGCATGCGGACTTCAGTCCCAAGAACCTGCTGATCGTCCGCGACGGCGGAACGCTGAAGCAGCTCGCCCTCGTCGACTACGAAACCGGCCACTATGGCGATCCGGCCTTCGATCTCGGCTTCTTCTTCAGTCACCTTCTTTTGAAAGTGGTGCGGCAGCGGGAACACGGGAAGCCGTATGCGGACCTTGCCCGCACCGCGTGGCATCATTACCGGACCGGAGTGGCCCCCTTGGCGGAGTCCGACGCGTTTGCCCCCGACACGCTCGACTCGCGAGCCCTGGCGCACCTCGGCGGGTGCATGATCGCCCGCATCGATGGCAAGAGCCCCGTCGACTATCTCGCCGAAGCCGCTCAACAGCACCGGGCTCGTGTGTTCGCCCGCGGCCTGCTGCTTGACCCGCCCGAGAGATTTGAAGAAGCCTTCGATCGACTGGAGGCGACGCCGGTCGAATGACATACGGGTGCGGCCGGGACCAGCGGAACCACGAGTCAGTGATTTGTGCAGAACTCGGTTGACGCGAGCAGCGCCCAGGCCAGTTGACCGATGGCCTTCTCTCGGTCCGCGGCGTGCGACGCGAGGTACGCGGCGACCTCGGCTCGCTCGGACTCGACCGGCGGACGAGCCAGAATCGATTGATACAGCTCGTCGGCGACCTTCTCGGCTTCCGACATGGCAACACAGCGGTCGACGAGGTTGCCCGACCGCTTCTTCAGCAGTGACAGGAACGGCTCACTGTTCATGACGAACAGCGCTCCCTTCAGCGTGGGAGCGAATTCGATTTCGGGGTCGCGCGGAGTCGAGGCAAAGGCCACGGTGACTCGCTTCGCCAGATCTTCGTACTTCGGCAGGGGAGGCTCGATCGTGACGGCTGCGGGCTTGTCTCCCGGGGTAGGCGGCTCCAGCCGCGATCGCTCGCCGGTCGCTTCCAGCATGCTGCGGAGCATCTGCTCGGCCGAGAGCGGTCGCTCGATCGCGACGCTGAACCGCGCCGGATCGGGGTCGACGACTCCTTCGGGCAGCACTCCGGACCGCTGATAGGTTTCACTCGCGGCCAGCTCCTGCAGGAACCACTTGATGTTGAACTGGTGCGAGACGAATTCCTGTGCAAGCAGGTCGAGAAGCTCCGGATGCGAGGCCAGGTTTTTGGAGTGATCCAGATCGAGCGGGTGATAGAGCCCGCGCCCCATCATCAGGAACCAGAGGCGATTGACGGCGTTGCGGGCGAAGTAGTGGTTGTCCGACTTCACGAGGTTTTCGGCGATCACCTGGAGCGGGCTGAACTTCAGCTTGCCCGGTTTATTCGCTTTCTTGTCCGGCGGAATCGAGTACTCTTCGCCCGGCTTGAACGTCACGAGTTCAAACTCCATGCCGAACGGCATGCGGGGGCCGGTGGCCCCTTTTTCACTGGTGAAGACCGACTGGAATTCGAGCTTCTTGAGAAGAGCCTTTTCACTGACCGCGGGGAACTTCACGTCGGTGCGGCGCGTGAGGTTCGAATAGACGACGAAGAGCCCCTGGAAGTCATGCTGCTTGTAGTCGTCGATGAGCGGGTGGTTGTGGCATTGAGCACATTGGAGGTCGACACCGAGGAACAGCCGCCCGACGTCGCGGGTGAGGCCCGGGAAGTCGATCGCGTTCTGGCCGTAATTTTCCAGTCGTTTCGAGAGGAAATGACCCGCGGGCCGCGTCGCCTCGTTGTCCGCGTCCGGATTGAGGATTTCGCGCGCCAGCTGGTCCCACGGCTTGTTCGCCGCGAAGGACGCCCTCAGATAAGCCTCCCAGGTCGCGTCGTCTCCCAGGCGCTCCATCAGCATGACATGGAAGGCCTGACTCATCCGGTGCGCGTATTCGGGACTTTCGAGCAACCGCGACACCAGCTTCGACCGTTTGTCGGCGGACGCATCGGCCACGAATTCGCGCGCTTCCGTCGCCGACGGGATGCGGCCGGCGAAGTCGAGATAAGCGCGCCGCACGAACTCCGCGTCGGTCGATCGTGCCGCGAGGGGACCGCCGGCTTTGGCCGCAATCTGGGCATCGATGCGGGCCGCGAGCGATTCCTGGGCGGAGGCGGCGGCGGTCAGTCCCCAAAACACCGACAATCCGGCGACTGCGGCAAGCGAACGCAGCATGACGGCACTCGAGATGCGGTGGGGCGCGGCAAAGGCCACGCGAAGTGGTTGGAAGCGAACAGGTGTGAACTCCGAGTCTATCGGCCAACGTCGATGGATGGCAAGCCGCTGGAAGGCAACGCAACCATTAGCCTGCCGATGGCCGTGTCCCCTTGGGGATCCAGCCCGGAATGGGGCCGTCATGGACGTTGTCCGGACGTCGGGTCAAGGTCTCAGGCATGTCAGTCCCCCTTGAAATTCGACGCGTCCGCTCGGATCATCCAATCGTCTTTCGGTTCATTTCCCCTGGCTGTTCCCGCGACTGACCGGTTTCATGAATCCATTCACGGCGGAACTTGTCGTCGAGGGGTATCTGAACGGAGTCCGGATCGATAGCTTCCTGGAGAAGCATTTTCGGAATTACACTCCGTGGCGGCTGCAACGCATTGTCCGGGCGGGAATGGTGCGGGTGAACGATGAGCCGGTGCGGCTGGTTTATCGAGTCGGTGTGGGACAGCGCGTGACGGTTCGGCTGAGCGAGCCGCCCGACAAACTGTTGCGGTCGCAGCCGCGCTCGCTGGAGATCCTCTACGAAGACCCGTGGCTGATCGCCGTCAACAAGCCGCCGGGGATGGTGGCCCACCCGTGCGGGGACTTCCAGACGGGGACGCTGGCGAATGCCCTGCAGGCGCATCTCGACCGGGAGACGACGCATCCCGGATTGCTGCGGCCCGGCATTGTGCATCGGCTCGATCGACTGACGAGCGGTGTGATCCTCGTGCCGAAGGAGCATCTGGCACATCGCCGTTTATCAATCCAGTTTCAGCAGGAGCGGGTCTCCAAGACATATGTTGCGCTGGTCGATGGCGTCGTTCCGAACGATCGCGGCGTGATCGATTTCCCGATTGGCCGCTGCCCCTCCGGGAGGAGCATTCTGGCATCGTGCCGCGGAGATGCGGTGGACCGGCAGCAGTCGCGGACGCGATACGAAGTGCTGCAACGATTTGGCGACCATACGCTGGTCATGGCGAAGCCGGCCACGGGACGATTCCATCAGATCCGCGTCCATTTCGCGACTCTGGGATATCCGGTCACGGCCGATGAGTACTATTTGCCCTTCGGGGAAGTACGACCGCCCCGCTCCAAACCGGTCGAGGGCGGGCCGGCCGCTCCGCCGAAGGCATTCATGAATGAGGAAGAGGACGAAGACGCGGACGAGTCGCTGATCAACGAAGGGATGGACGAGGGATCGCCGGGAGGCGACGGGCCACAGAATCCGGCGGCTCCGTTGTTGCGGCGACACGCGCTTCACGCCCGGCAGATCTGCTTCACCCACCCGATCACGAATGAGTGGATGGAACTTTCCGCGCCGCTCGCCCGCGACATGCAGCGGGCGGTCGATTGCCTGGCGGAGCGCGCGGGAGCGACGCCGGTCGAAATCGCGTAACGCCGTGGTCGTCTTTCGCAGAGGGAAAGACGACGATCAGACCGCGAAACGCGCGTGGGTCGGAGCGTCGAGTTCCACTTCCCGGAGGAATTTGCCGGCTTCTTCGGGAGGGACGGAATTGATGTAGAAACCGCTTCCCCATTCAAAGCCGGCCACGCGGGTGAGGCGCGGGAAGATTTCGATGTGCCAGTGGTAGTGCTTGAGGTCCACCGTGTCGAACGGCGCGGTGTGCAGCACGAAGTTGTAGGCCGGATTGTCGAGGGCGGCCTCGAGTCGCCCGAGGACGCCCTTGAGCACGCTCCCCAGGTCCTCGATGGCCGGCCGCTGGATGCTCTCGTAGTGGCTGGAATGATGCTTGGGAACGATCCACGTCTCGAACGGGAAGCGGCTGGCGAACGGGCAGAACGCGACGAACAGCGGCGTATCGACGACGATGCGGGCCCCCGCATTGAGTTCCTGGTGCACCATGTCGCAATAGATGCAGCGGCCGCGGAAGTGGTAGAAATCGTGCGAGCCCTTCATCTCCTCGGCGACCGTGATCGGCACGACCGGCGTCACGATGAGCTGCGAGTGGCTGTGCTCCAGCGACGCTCCCGCGGGAGCTCCCTTGTTCTTGAAGATCATTCCGTGGACGAGCCGCTGATCGCGTTTCAGGTCGACGAGCCGGTCGCGATAGACCCACAGCACTTCGCGGATCGTCTCGACTGTCTGCTGTGACATGTCGACGTGGTGCTGCGGACACTCGATGATCACTTCGTGCGCGCCGACGCCGTTCATCACGTCGTAGATGCCGTCTCCGCGCTTGTTGAGCGACCCTTCGACCTGAAGTGCCGGGAATTTATTAGGGATGACGCGGACCCGCCATCCCTTGCCGTTGCGTTCGCTCCCCGGCTGGCGGTAGGCGAGGATCTCGTTCGCCGTCGCGAACTCGTTCCCCTCGCAGAAGGGGCAGAAGTTGCCTGGAGCGACCCGGAACTCCTGCGTGTAGTCCTCGGGCCGTTTCGCGCGGTCGGGAGCGATGATCACCCAGCGGCCGACGATCGGATCTTTACGAAGTTCGGACATGAGATCGGGTCAATCGGAGGAAGGTGGGCGGCCGTCATCGTGACAACATTCCCGGTCACCGTCCATGAAAGGCAACGCCTCACATGAGCATCGGTTGATCGCTGGCGTGATTTGCCACCGCTGACGAGCGGCCGTGAGACGTTCGCGAGACCGCCGCTGGACTGGTTTTCGTCCGTTCATTCGCACGCGCAGAAATCGAATCGTGTCTCTCGTTCGAAATGATCGAGGCGGCGCCGTTCGCGAAACGAGATTGCCGATCCGGCATGCCCGGCCGCTCCGTCGACGACGCCTGTTCGTTCGCCGAGCCCGCACAATCCGCGTGTTCCGATTCTTTGACAAAATCGGAAACATCGCGCTTTCCGTTAGAAACGTCAAATTCGTCCTATTCGCTACGACACGCCCCAGGAAGCGTTGCACCATGCCCAATTGATCGGCGCTGAAGTTCCCATGTCGGAACGCCTTAGATGCTGCAATTCACTTTGGCGCGATCGTTCCGTGCGTAACGAATGCGCCGATGGCACGCATTGTGCCTGCTCTGTCAGTCGCAACGGCAGGAACGGTTGTGACGGCTTTGCCGACACGATCGACCTGCCGGCACGCAGCGTGAGAGCGCGTGTGCGGGTTTGGCGACCTGAGAGACCGCCAAAGGCCGTGGAGACCTGAGAGACCTCTGCGACCCGGCCGGCTGATCCCCGGCTGCTCGACCGCCGGAATCTCGGACAGAGCACCTGGGTGTCCGCTTGCGGACGGGGTTGTTCCACCCCGCGTGACCCGGGCCGCACCGTCCGCGATTCCGGCGGTTCCTGTGAAGACCCCAGGCGGCTTCGCCCGCTTGTTCCCCCTGATTCTGGTTTCCCCTGCGGGAAGGAGAGTTTCCATGCGACGGTCTCTGTTGGCTCTGTGGAATGACGAGGGCGGATTCATCATCACGGCCGAGCTCGTGCTCATTTCGACGCTTCTGGTCATCGGGCTGGTGGCCGGGCTGGCCTGCCTGCGGGCGGCTTTGATCGGCGAACTGGAGGATGTGGCCGGGGCGATTGGGTCGCTCAACCAGTCGTACTGGTACAAGGGGTACTCGGGCCGTGCAGCGTGGAACGGGTGCTATGTGAAGTCGGCGACGGCCGGGTCGCGATTCGTGGATCGGGCCGACGGCGGGATCGACATTCCGAACGACATCAGCGGCTGTCAGACCGTTCCCGCTCAGCCGACGCCGAAGGCGGCGACGCCGGTCGTTCCGGCCCCGGCCGCGACCCCCTGCCCGGGTGGCCCATGCCTCGAAGCGCCGGCGAATCCGTCGACTCCGTGCCCGACGTGCGGTCCGAGCATCATCGTCCCGGGAACCACGAAGCCGCTCGAGCCGAGTGCCGATCCAAAATCGGTTCCGATGAATTCGGCTCCGGCGAATCCGCCGGCCAACATCATCCCGCCGACCAACACGACTCCAGCCCCGGCTCCGGACGACGCTCCAACCGACGAGAAGCGCCCCCCGGCCAAGCCGATCAGCGCTTGATCGGGCGGCGAAAGGAACGACCGTTCGCGTTGAATCAACCCGCAGACGATCAGGCGATCCTCACAGGACCGGCACGCTTCACGCGGGGCCGGTCCTGTGTTATTTGCGACCACTGGTATTGCCGAAATCGCCGACCCGCACGGTCGTGCGGATTGGACCTGAGTCTGACGAATTCTCACAGCGTGCGGCGTGCGGCGTCGATGAAAGCCGATGCGCGGCGCGAATCGCTTTCGAATCGTCGACGCTTCCCGTTCCGAAGTGACTTCTCGAGGCCGAGTCATGGCCGGTCTGATGCGTCAGGCGTTGCATTCGGTCCGCGGAGCGGTCAAGCAGCTGGTCGTAGGACATCACCGTCGATCGCGGGTGGTCCTGTTCAGCGACACCACGCTGCGCGACGGCGAACAGATGCCGGGGGCGACGCTCGAGCCGGAGGAAAAGCTGCGCATCGCCCTGGCCCTGGAAGCGGCGGGAGTCCACTCGCTCGACGCCGGTTTCCCCGCGTCCTCGCCGGCCGACGTTCTGGCCATCCAGAAAATGGTGGGGCGTGTGAAGCGGCCGGTGCTGACGGCCCTCTGCCGCACCGTCAAAGGCGATGTCGATGCGGCGGAGCAGGCGCTCGCCGGCAATCCGGTCCACAAGCGCGGCGTCAGCCTGTTCGTGGGAACGAGCCCGCTGCATCGGCAGCACAAGCTCCAGAAAACCGAAGCCGAGATTCTGAAGTTGATCGCTGAGACGGTGTCGTACGCGGCCGAGCGATTCGCGATCGTCGCCTTCAGTCCCGAAGACGCCAGCCGCACCGAAGTCCCCTTCCTCTGCGAGTGCTACCGCCAGGCGATCACGGCCGGCGCAACCACGATCGGTTTTCCGGACACCGTCGGAATCCTCACGCCCGAAAAGGCGGCTGAGTTCATCCGCCGCATCCAGGACGGAGTGCCGAACATCGAGCGGGCACTCCTGGCCGTCCACTTCCATAACGACCTCGGGCTGGCCGTGGCCAACACGCTCGCCTGCATCGCAGAGGGAGCGAACGTGGTGCAGTGCACCGTCGGCGGAATCGGCGAGCGGGCGGGGAATGCGTCGCTCGAAGAGGTCGCGATGGCGCTGGCCCTGCACCAGGACCAATACGGCCGTGCGGGGAAGATCGACACGACGAAGCTCGCCCCGCTGTGCGAGCTCGTGTCAGAATTGACGGGCATCGCAATCTCGCCGATGAAGCCGATCTCGGGAGCAAATATTTTCGCGACCGAGGCCGGCATTCATCAGGACGGGCTGCTCAAGAATCCGGACACGTATCTTCCCTATCGCCCCGAGAAGGTTGGTGCGGCGGGAATCCGCCTGGTGCTGGGACGTCACAGCGGCCGGCGGGCGGTCGCTCACCGGCTGAAGGAAATTGGAGTTGCGGACCCGACCGAGGCGCAGATTGCCGCGGTGCTCGACGGCATCAAACGGCTTCCCAAAGGCGCCGCCATCGACGATGCCACGTTGCGTGGTCTACTCGAAAGTGATTCCTCGAGCGCCGAATCGAGTGCCGACACGATTCCGACCAGCGTTTCGCGCGTGGCCGTCTGATCGAGATTGAGTCGAAGTTCCGTAAACTGCTCAGGACTTCGATTTCTCCCTGCTCATATCACCGCACCGGCCGCTCGACCCATGTCCAAAACCCAATTTCGCGTCGCCCTCACGGCCGACTTTTACGATTCCGCGGGAGTCGCCCGCTACCGTGATATCGGTCTCGACCGCCTCGACTCGAACCGTTTCCGCGTCTCGCGCTTCGATACCCACCGCCCCGAGATCGAACCGGAACAGTTCGCCGGCGCCGACGGCGTGATCGTCCTCACGCCGCGCGTCACCGCGCGAAGTCTCAGTGCGGCCGATGAACTCCTCGCTATCGGCCGCTTCGGCGTCGGCTACGACACCGTCGACGTCGCCGCCTGCACGGCCGCCGACGTGCTCCTGTTCATCACGGCCGGAGCCGTCGATCGTCCGGTGGCCGAGGCGACCGTTGCCTGGATGCTCGCCCTCACCCACCACATCCGCATGAAGGACCGGCTCGTCCGCGAGGCGCGCTGGGACGACCGCAGCCAGTACATGGGCTGCGAACTCCGCGGCCGCACGCTCGGCGTGATCGGCTTCGGCGGCATCGGACGGGCGGTCATTTCGCTCCTCGGCGGGTTCGGCATGAATCCGCCCCTCGTCTACGACCCCTTCGCCACGGCTGAGCAGACCGCCGCGATGGGAGCGCGGCTTGTCCCCCTCGACGAGCTGCTGCGCGAGGCGGACTTCGTCTCGCTCCATTGCCCCCTGACCGACGCCACCCGCGACCTCATCGGCCGCCGCGAACTGGCGCTCATGAAGCCCTCAAGCTACTTCCTCAACACGGCCCGCGGCGGCATTGTGAACGAAGAGGCCCTGCTCGAAGCGCTGCTCGAAAAACGAATCGCCGGAGCTGCCCTCGACTGCTTCGACAACGAGCCGCTGCGCGCCGCCCCCTCCTTCGCCGCACTCGATAACGTCCTGCTCGCGCCGCACTGCATCGCCTGGACCGAAGAACTCTTCCGCGACATCGGCCGCACCGCCTGCCAGGGAATGATCGACCTCTGCGAAGGACGGCGCCCGCGCGGCAGCATCAACCCCGAAGTCTTCGACCGCCCCGGCTTCCAGCGCAAATGGGAACGAGTCCGCGGATGAGCCTCGGTCGCGGTCACGGCAGAATCCGCGTTCGCCGTCCCTCGACTTCCAGACGGCCCGCGGCGAACAGCCGAATCGCCTCGGGATACGCCTCGCACTCGGCGACGAAGACGCGCGCGGCCAGCGACTCGGGGCTGTCATCGTCCAGCACGGGAACGCACCGCTGCAGGATGATCGGCCCCGCGTCATATTCGTTATCGGCGAAGTGAACCGTGCACCCGCTCACCTTCGCCCCGCGGGCTATCACCGCTTCATGGACGTGGTGACCGTAAAACCCCTTGCCGCAGAAAGACGGGATGAGGGCGGGGTGGATGTTCATGACGCGGTGCCGCCAGGCGTCGGGGATCTCGAGCAGCGACAGAAAGCCGGCGGTGGTCACGAGGTCGACCCGCGCTGCGTCCATACGGTTGAAAACGGCCTCACTGAACGCCCGGGTCGATTCGTACTCTTTTGGCCGGATGACTTCGACGCTCAGTCCCGCGGCCCGAGCTCTCGGCACACCGCCGCACCCGGACCGGCTGGCGATCACAATTGGGATTTCCACATCCAGCCGTCCGGCCTCCCGCTGGGCGAGAAAATTGAACAGCGTCGTGCCGCCGCCCGAGATCAACACGCCCAATCGGAGCGGCCGGTCGAGCGGAGCAGGCAGGGGGCGGTGCGGCGAACTGTCGGACGACATGGAAGCGGGACGATGAAGAGGACGGTCGCTGTAAGAATCGCGCCGCCCACCGGTATTTCCTGACGAAGGTGAGTCGGGCACGGGAAAGCATGTTAGCCGTCCGGACGATCGCTGACCAACCTCCCTCTTGACAGAAGACACCCGCTCAGGCGGGACCGTCCTTCGGGCGACACGACACCTGCCTTGATGTCGCAAGGCCTGTATTATCAGGATCTTGCAGCAATCAGAACGGTGCATCCCCGCGTTGACAGGGTTGGCACTTTCCCTATAATCCCCGCGACTTACCCAAACGAAGCGATTAACCTGTCACCAGTCTCCCCAGCGAGGAGTTCGTCATGGCCGCGAATGTTGCCGAATTTACCGATCAGAATTTCCAGCAGGACGTGCTGCAGTCGAGCGTTCCCGTCCTCGTCGATTTCTGGGCTCCCTGGTGCGGTCCGTGCAAGGCGATCGCGCCGACGATCGAAGCCCTGGCGACCGATTACGCCGGGAAGGTCCGCATCGGCAAGATGGACATCGATAACAATCCGCAGGTGCCGTCCGAGTACGACGTCACCGCCATCCCCACGGTCATCCTGTTCAAGAATGGCCAGATCGTGGAGAAGTTTGTCGGCCTGGCGCCGAAGCAGCGGCTGACCGCCGCGCTCGACAAGCACGTCTCGTAGAAATGCGTTTGACCCGTGGGATAGCCTTCCCGGCTGTCATTGAAAAGTTTGAGTGAAAGCTTCTCTCAGACTTCTGACTGACAGCCTGGAAGGCTATCCCACGGGGGATCGGCAGGCAGGAAGTCTGACCGACGTTTGATGACCAGGGAAAGGAATCCCGGATGAGCCAGTCCCCCCCGCAGGCCGCTGAATCGCTCCGCACCCGCGCCACCACTCTTCGCGAGGCCGGCGCCGTCGAGCCCGTGGAAAGCCTGCCGATCGAAATTGAGGGAAGTGCTCACCGCATTGACGGGGCACATCCGGGAATCACGCATCCCGTAGCGCAGGCCACGCTCGAAGCGGGAGTCGCCGAGCCGCGGCATGTCGAGCCGCCCAATGAAGACGAATTGCTGATCCAGGCGGGGCAGATCGCACAGCACCTGCGCAGCCAGATCGGCGAAATGGACCGCCGCGAGCAGCTCCTCAGTTCGCAGCTCGCCCTGCTGGACGATGAACGCCGCCAGATGCGGCTGTGGGTCCAGAGGTTCGAGACCGATATGAGGCAGCGGGCGACGCGGTTCAAGTCGCGCGAGGACGAGCTGCAGGCGAAGATCGCGCAGTCGGAACGTCTGGTCGACGAGTTGCAGTCGCAGGCGGACGACCTGCGCAACGCCCGGGAAGAGCTGGTCCGGATGCGGGCCGGCCTGCGTGAGCAGCTCGAACGGGAGTTGGAAGGTCAGCGCGTCGAACTGCAGCAGGCGCGCAGTGCCGTCGAGGAAAACCGCCGGCTACTTGCTGTGCAGGCCGAGGAGAATCAACGCGAGCATCAGGCGACGATTCTCGAAACGCGGCGGCAACTCGAAGAGGAGTGGTCGCGGCTGCACGCCCGCGTCGCCCAGGACTTCGAGACCGAGCGGACGCAGTTCGAGCTCGATCGCGCTTCGTGGGCGGCTCAGCGCGATGCCGAGCAGCAACGGCTCACGCGCGAGCGGGAAGCGCAGGAAGCCCGGCTCCGGAGCGACGCGGAGGAGGTCGAGTCGAAGAAGCGATCGTTGAGCGACGAACTGCAGCGGCTGCGCCTCGACCACGAGCATGGCCTCCGCGACGAGCGCACCAAGTTCGAGGAGGAGCGCGACCGCACGCGGCTGCAGCTTCAGCAGGAACGGACGGTCTTCGAGAACCGCGTGCGGTTCCAGCAGGAATCGCTGCAGAAGTCTCGCGGGGAAATCGAAGCGGCGCGGCAGGAATTCCGCGTGGCCCAGCAGCAGGCCCGCGTCGAAACCGAGCGTGCCGAGACTCAGCTGCGGCTGCGGCGGGCGCAGCTCGACCGCAGCCGGGCGCTCATTGAGGAACGCGAGGCCTCGTTGCATCGGGAGCAGGACCTTCTGGCGCGGGCACGCGTCAGTTTCGAGGCGGAATCGGAGCGAGACCGCAGCCGGCTGCGGCTCGAGCGGGAGACGTGGTTGCAGGAGCGCCAGGCACAGCGGGCCGAGCTGCGTCGGCAGCAGGACGCGATCACACTCCATGCGGAAAACCTCGAAGCCCGCCGTTCACGACTGGATCACTTGCGGTCCGAGCTCGAGGAAACGCACCGCAGCACGCTCGAGATGCGGATGGCCATCGAGGAAGCCTGGGCCCAGCTTTGTCAGGAGCAGGGGAACGCCGCCGCCCGCAGTCGCGTCGAAGCCGCGCGAAATTCCTTTGCCGAGTATTACCAGCACCTCCAGGACGCTCTGGCGATGCACCGGGCCGAGCTCCAGGACGCGCAGCAGGCCTTTCTTCGCCAGCGCGACGAATTCCACTCGGAACGCCAGACGCTCGCGCAGTGGATGCAGGAACGAGACGAGGCGTTACGGTTGTGGGAAGACGAGCTGCGTGTCGAAGCCGACAAGCTCGATCTCCGCGAGTCGGCCTGGCGGGTCGCCCGCGATCGCTGGAACCAGGAGAAGATCGGAGCCGAGGAGATCATCCGCGACCTGCTGCGGCAGCTGACGCACCTCAACGGTCTGGACGGCGCTCCGGCCCGAGCCCGCGAACCGATGCCTCCTGTCCCGAACCTCTCGGATGCCTGCCTGCCGCCAATGCCCCTCGATCTGGGAACTTCACCTCGATGACATTCCCGGCAGCAAGCGGGCCAGTGACTGGACCTGACTTCGGAAACGCCTCCATGAAATACGTTCTCGGTTGCCTCTTCTCGGCTGTCCTGGGCGCAGGTTTCATGCACTGGCTGGCGGATTCGCGTCCCCACTCGGCCGACGCCCAGGAAGGCCGCTTCAACCGCGGGCCGAGCCTCGGTCGTCCCGCCGAAGAGCCGCGCTCGCGGTTTCGCGAACCGGAACGCGACTTCGACCGCAACGCCGACGACGCTCCGCCGCCGCGCCGCGGCACGCTTCCCGTCGATGACGGTCTTTCTCCCGAAGAACGCATCGCGGTCAGCGTCTACGAGAACTGCAACAAGGGGGTCGTGAACATCACGACGAAGCTTACGAAAGGCGAAACGTTCCTCTTCCTTGAACTGGCGGCCGAAGGGGCCGGGTCGGGGTCGATCATCGATCGCAAAGGCCACATCCTGACGAACTACCACGTCGTCGAGGACGCCAGCCACATCTCGTGCACGCTCTTCGACGGCAAGTCATACGATGGCTCGGTGGTCGGGGCCGATCCAGTTAATGACGTGGCGGTCCTGAAAATCGATGCGCCCGAGGAATCGCTGTTCCCCATCCCGCTGGGCGATTCGTCCTCGCTCAAAGTCGGGATGCGGGTCTTTGCCATCGGAAACCCGTTCGGCCTCGAACGGACGATGACGACTGGAATCATCTCCAGCCTCAACCGCACGTTGCAGGTCTATCGCGACCGCAGCATCAAGTCGATCATCCAGATCGATGCGGCGGTGAACCCCGGCAACTCGGGGGGACCGCTCCTCAACGGGCGCGGCGAGATCATCGGCGTGAACACCGCCATCGCCAGCAAGACAGGACAGAACTCGGGCGTCGGCTTCGCCATTCCCGTCAACATGGTGACGCGCGTGGTGCCGGAGCTTCTCGCCCACGGACGCTACATCCGGCCGGAAAGCGGCATCCTGCGGGTGTTCCAGACGGAGAAGGGACTGCTCGTCGCGCAGCTGACGCCGAACGGCCCGGCCGAGGCCGCCGGCTTGCGCGGACCGAAGATGACGAAGCAGCGTCGCGGGCCGTTCAGCGTCGAGCGTATGGACCGCAGCGCCGCCGACCTCATCATCGAAGTGGACGGAGAGAAGATCAAAACCGCCGACGACTTCCTGGCCAGCATCGACACCCGCAAGCCGGGAGACATCATCGAGCTGACGGTCGTCCGCGACGGCAAGAACGTCCGCATCCCGCTAAAGCTGGGAAAGGCCGAGACGCACCAGGCCGACAAGCGCGGCGGCAAGTGAGCGTCCGAAAGTAGCCATCACACGGATCGTGATGGCCAGAGCGCGTTACCGCTGGGTTTTCCGTAGTCCGGCCTTCCAAGGCCGGACGAAATCTGACACCCGGCCTTGGAAGGCTACGCTGCGGAAAACACGAAGGCAATGCCCCATACCTTGAAGCAAAAGGCCCGCACCGAGTCGCTCGGTGCGGGCCTTGATCAATTCGTTACGCCAAACCGACGGCCGCTTACAGCTTGGCGAGCTTCGCGATCAGGTCGACGGTGCGGGTCGAGTAGCCGGTTTCGTTGTCTTACCAGCCGAAGACCTTGACCATGTTGGTGGCGATCTTCTGGGTCCATCCCCCGTCGAAGATGCAGCTGTGCGGATTGCCGATGATGTCGCTCGACACGATCGGGTCCTCGGTGTACTCCAGAACGCCGCGGAGGCCCCCTTCGCTGATCGCCTTGCCGGCCGCTTCCTTCATGGCCGCGTTGATGTCGGCCACCGACACATCGCGTTCGAGAACGGCGGTCAGGTCGGTGATGCTTCCCGCGGGCACGGGAACGCGGAGCGAGACGCCGGTCAGCTTCCCCTTCATTTCAGGGAGAACCTCCGACACGGCCTTCGCCGCACCGGTGGTCGTCGGGATGATGTTGAGGGCCGCGGCACGGGCGCGGTGCGGGTCCTTGTGGAGCTGGTCCGACACGCGCTGGTCGTTGGTGTAGGCGTGGATCGTCGTCATCAGCCCGTGCTGGACGCCGAACTTCTCATGCAGCACCTTCACCATCGGGGCGAGGCAGTTGGTGGTGCAGCTCGCGTTCGAGATGCACTTGTGGTCCTTGGTGAGCTTGCTGTCGTTGACGCCGAGAACGACGGTCAGGTCCGGGTTCTTGGCCGGGGCCGAGATGACGACCTTGCGGGCGCCCGCTTCGAGGTGGCTGTCGAAGCCCGGCTTGCCGTCCGAGGCACGGTCGGTGAAGAAGCCGGTCGACTCGAGGGCGATCTCGGCGCCGAGTTCCTTCCACGGCAGCTTCCGCGGGTCCTTCTCCGCGACGACCTTGATTTTTTTGCCGTTAACGACCAGCGAGTCCCCTTCGACCGACACGCTGCCGTTGAAGCGGCCCTGGACGCTGTCGTACTTGAGCAGCATCGCCAGGTCCTTGGGGGGGCCAAGGTCGTTGATGGCGACGACTTCGAAGTCCTGCGGACGGGCGGCAAGGGCGCGGAACGTGATGCGGCCGATGCGTCCGAATCCGTTGATTCCAACTTTCACGGGCATGGACGAACTCCTCATAGGGGTCAGAAAGCATGAGGCGGACGCCGGTTGCCAGACCTGGACCTGCCCACCCTCAAATCGCAGTGCGAACGCTCGTCTGCTCACACGCGCGGGATTCTAGTTTCTGCGGGTGAGGGGGACAAGGAAGGGGAAAACCGGGGAAACCGCAGGTAGTGATGCCTTTTGAAATTCCGGCCCGCGAACCTTGGCACGGAAGTTGATGTGCGATCATTTCCCGAACAGCATCGCAATCGTCTTCAGACAGACGAACGCCATTCCGACAAGCCACGCGATGACCAATATCTGGCACACCGCAACGACGATCGAACTGGGTAGGACTCGGGACAAGAGCAGGACTGCGGCACAGGCGACAACGGCAGTCGCCCCGAACGCTTTGGGGTAACGCTTCAGAAGTTTTTGCATCCCCCGATTCTACCCCACCGCGCAAAAAGAAACCCCGCCAGGCGAGCGGCGGGGTGTGGGTGATTACGGCTTTTCGGTGGCCGCTGGTGGCTCCAGTTGGGGATACCACGGGAAGCGGCTTGCGGCGATCAAGGTCGCCACAGTGGCTACGAATGTGGTGAGGACTGATAGGACCAAGGTGATCATTGCGGTGCGTCGATCTTCTTTTCTCCATTCGCGCTCGCGCTTTGCCTGATTCTCTCGCCAGTCGCGATCATCTTTCTGGCACTGCCGCTGCCACTCCAGTAATTCCTTCTGCTGGATCATCTCGTTGTGCTCCTTTGGAGCGTATCCTTGATGCCATTCAGTGATCTGGGAACAGGTGCGGTCTTGTGTGATGACGTGTAGGACTTGCTCTCCAAAGGATGCCTTTCTGGAAGACGCCATCTCTTTCTTGAAGTGTGCAGCGCCTTTGAAGCAAACCGGAATATGGTCATGGAATGTTGCTCCTTCGTTGTTCTTTGGAACTCCTGTCTCGCGAAATGACATCGGCGCTTCATCAAGACGTAGCGTCGAGTTGTGACGCAGAGACAGGAACCCACAATTCACGCATTGCACCACGGCAAAACTCCCGGTTGACTGACCGCGCCGGGAGACCTACCATGTCGGTGACAACTCGACACGGTTCTCTC
>JADZEF010000106.1 GCA_020850695.1 Planctomycetaceae bacterium
CCGACCCCCGTCGAACTGCGGACGACCATCGACGACCTGCATTCCAAGGGGCTTCTCCTTGGATGCACTCCCGGCCAGGCCGAACCCCTGATGGAGCGGTTCAGGGCCGCTCGCCGTCGGCGTTGGGTCCAGGCGATCCAAAGCGTGTTGTTCATCGTCCTTCCCGGGTGGGACCCGGAGCCGCTGCTGGGAAAGCTCTACCCGCTCGTCCGGTTTGCCTTTCGCCCCACAGCCCTGGCGTTTGCGGCGGCCTTCGTGGCGATGTCGTGGGTGCTGCTGCTGATCCGCTTTGATGAGATCCAGCAGTCCCTGCCGACGTTTCACCAGTTCTTCGGCTGGCAGAACATGGCCCTGCTGTGGCTGACGCTGGGCGCGGCCAAGATGGCGCACGAGCTGGGGCACGGACTGGCCTGCCGCCATTTTGGCGGCGAATGCCACTCGATCGGCGTGGCGTTTCTCGTTTTCAGTCCGTGCCTGTACTGCGACGTCTCCGACGCGTGGATGGTCCGCGAGAAATGGAAGCGCATCGCCGTCTCGGCCGCCGGTGTCGCCGTGGAAGTCTTGCTTTCAGCCATCGCCCTCTGGGTCTGGTTCTTCACCCATCCCGGGCTTGTCCACTACCTCGCCCTCAACGTTTTCCTCATCACGACGCTCACGACGGTCCTATTCAACGCGAACCCGCTGCTGCAATACGACGGCTACTACATTCTTTCGGACTGGCTGGAGATTCCGAATCTCCGCGGGCGCGCCGACCGCTTTCTGGCCGAAACGTTCGCCCGCGTGTGCCTCGGAAAGTCGTTGTCCGGTGAACCGCGGGCAATGCGGTCGGTCGCGGGGTTCGTGCTCTATGCGATCGCAGGAGCGGCTAACCGCTGGTTCCTGGCCGGGTCGATGTTCCTCGTCCTCTACGACCTGCTGAAGCCTTACGGACTCCAGAATGTCGGACTGCTCCTCGCTGCCGGTTCACTGCTCTTTGCGCTCATTCGAGTGATGGGAGGCCTGATTCGAATGCTCCGCACGCCCACCGATCGCCCCGCACAACCGGCGCGCCTGCTGACGACGCTTGTGCTGTCGGGTGGGTTGGTCGCCGCCGTCGCGCTGTGGCCGATTCCCTGGCACGTCGACGCTCCGTTCCTCGCCGAACCGGCCCAGGCGCGTCATCTCTTCACGTCAACAGCCGGCCACCTCGACGAGATTCACGTCGCGCCCGGCCAGCGCGTGAAGCAGGGAGACATCCTCGCGACGTTCCGCTGCTTTCCGCGGGAGGATCAGCTTCAGCAGCTCACCCTGCAGCGGGACATCCAGGTCCAGGAAGTGGCACTCCAGCAGAAGCTCGATCGGGTCCGCGAACTGGAAGCGGCGCGGAAGGCGCTTGACGCCATCGACTCGCAGATTGCCGAACTCAACGAGCAACTCGCCCGGCTGACGATCGTCGCTCCGTGCGATGGCATCGTCTTCGCTCCGCCGCCGCGCAACGCCGCCGTGGCGGGAACGTCCGCTCACACGCTCGGAACGTGGGAGGGTCTTCCTCTTGAATCGCGCAATGTCGGCTGCTGGTTCGAATCACGGGTTCATCTCCTGACCATCGCCCCCGCCACGCACTTCGAGGCGGTCGCATGGATCGATCAGCAGGACCGCACCGATGTCTCGTCCGAGCTCCCCGTCGCACTGAAGTTCGAGGCGATGCCCGCGCGATCTATCCGAAGTCGCATTGGCCCAATTGCCGACGCTCAGTCCGAATCCATCCCCGCCCCCCTCTCCAACAAGTACGGCGGCTCCGTTCCGACGACGACCGACAGTCAGGGAGAAGAACGTCCGGCCCATTCGACCTGGCGTGCAACGATCGACGTGCCCGACGACGCCGATTTCGCCTCAACAATTCGCCCGGGAATGCGCGGCACGGCCCGCATCGAGGTCCGTCCGCGAACGGCCGCCGAATGGCTCTGGACGTCGTTCCGTACTACCGTCCATTTCCGCAAATGAAGTCCACGGAGTTCGTAGCCCGGCCTTCCATGGCCGGGTGGGAAATGATCGTTAGATCGGACAACAAAATCGAACGTTCGACCGGCCTTGGAAGGCCGGACTACGGCAAACCTTCGGCAGACCACTGGCTCCATTGTCGATTGAATTTCAGGCCGCAAACACCGTGACCGTCGCAAACCCTCTCCCCTTCCTTTCGCGAGCCAGACGCTGGTTGCGGCAGCGTCAATGGCGGAGCTTTGCGCGACGCGTCATCGCGGCCTCGAACACGCTGAAGTCCGAGTCCGACGCCGACCTGTCGCGCCGTGCGGAACGATCCCGCGAACACGTCCTCGCCGGACGACCACTCGATGAGTTGCTGATCGACTCGTACGCCCTGGTTCGCGAAACGGCACGCCGAGCGTGCGGGATGGCTCATCATCCCGAGCAGCTCTTCGGCGGCCTGGTCCTGTTCCACGGCGCGGTTGCCGAGATGCAGACAGGTGAAGGCAAGACGCTCACCGTGTTGCTGCCGGTCTTCCTGCACGCGCTGACGGGACGCGGTTGCCATGTGGTGACCGCCAACGAGTATCTCGCCGAACGGGATGCCGACTTCGCCAGTACCGTGCTCGAACGGCTTGGCGTCACGGTCGGGTGCGTTCTGCACCGGATGAAGCCCGAGCAGCGCCGCATTGCCTATGCTCGGGACATCACTTACTCGACGGCGAAGGAGATCGGCTTCGATTTCCTGCGCGATCGGCTGAAGCAGGCGGCGGGAACGACGCCGCGCACCCTGCCTGACCGTCGCGGCCCCGAGGCCACCGCCGAGCGCGATCCGGTCCAGCGTCCCTTCGCCTATGCGGTCATCGACGAAGCCGACAGCGTTCTGATCGATGACGCCCGCACGCCCTTCCTCATCGCCACCGCGACCGACGTCGATGAAGAATCGCTCGCCCTTTATCGCTGGAGTGCGCGGGCCGTCGCAGACCTCGAACGCGGCGCCGACTTCCATTGGGATACCGCCAGACGCTCCGCAAGGCTGACAACACTGGGAACACATCGCGTCCTGCAACAGCCCCAACCCTCCGCGCTGGCGTCCTTCGACGTCCGACGGATTTACCGACAGATCGAATCGGCCCTCACCGCACGGCACGGCTTCCAGCGCGATCGCGACTATGTCGTGGCCAACGGAGAAGTGGTGATCGTCGATGAATCGACGGGTCGCGTGCTGGACGGCCGCAAGTGGCAGGACGGACTCCACCAGGCGATCGAAGCGCAGGAGTCGATCGAAATCACGGCCGGGACCCGCTCGGCCGCGCAGATCACCGCACAGAGCCTGTTCCCGCTCTATGAGCAACTGTCCGGCCTCACCGGCACGGCGCGCGAGGCCCGGGATGAGTTCAGGACGACGTATGGTCTCCCGACCGTGCGGATTCCGACGCATCGTCCGTCGCTGCGACAGGGGCTGCGGACGCGGATCTTTGTCACGCAGGAAATGAAGATCGCCGCCATCATCGAGGAAATCCAGGAAATGCAGCGGATTGGACGTGCGGTGCTGGTGGGGACGCCGTCGGTCGGGGCTTCGGAAATTCTCTCCGCGTTTCTCGAGCGGTGCGGGCTGGAGCATCGGGTGCTCAACTGTCGCAACCACGCGGAAGAGGCACAGATTGTCGCCGAGGCGGGGCAACCGGGACGCGTGACGATCGCCACCAACATGGCCGGGCGAGGCACGGACATCCGCGTCCACGCGGACGTTCTGAGGTGCGGGGGGCTGCACATCATCGCGACGGAAATGCACAGCACGCCCCGGATCGACCGTCAGCTCGTCGGACGCACCGCCCGCCAGGGGGAGCCCGGATCGTACCGATTCTATCTGTCCCTCGATGATGAACTCCTCGCCACGATCCCCGCACCGCGCCGCGACGCCTGGAAGAGGACCGCGCGTCCCAACGCCCGCGGCGAAATCTCGCGGCGCTGGCTCGGCCGGTTCCGCGCCGCACAGCACAACCTCGAACGGAGGCATCGAAGGCAACGGCGGGAGTTGCGCCGACGCGAGCAGGAGCATGCCGCGTTGTGCGCCCGCACGGGATTCGACCCTTACATCGATGCGGGGAACGGATCGTAGGCTCACTTTCGATCGCCCGGCGGGCGGGCTACGGTAGTAGCGCACTCCGCCGCTCCGCGAGCCTCGTTATGCGTTCGGTCCACTCTTTCGCCGCCGCGATCTTCCTCCTTCTGGCCGTCCTGCGCCCCGCGGTCGCCGGTCTCGGTCCCGAGAATGTCGCCGTCGTCGTGAATGCGGGAAGCCACTCCTCGCGGACCGTCGCCAACGCCTTTGTGCATGGCCGCGGCATCCCGGTCGACAATATCATTTATCTCTCGGATGTTCCGGGCTTTGAACACATCGGCGTCGATGACTTTCGCGAGCGCCTGCTGAAGCCGGTTCTCAAGGCGATCGAAGATCGCGGCCTGACGCCGCAGATCGACTGCATCGCCTGGTCGAGCGACTTCCCGTACGCAGTCGACGTGCAGTCCGACATCGCCGCCGCCGGCCTCAAGCTCCCTCAGGTCTTCACGCCCACCGCGTCGATCAACGGCCTGACGTTCCTGCACGAGTTGGTGCTGGCGAAGGACCCGCGCTACCTCGAGTTGAACTCGAACTGGTACTACCGCAAGACATTCATCAAAGGCCGCAAGCCGCAAGACGTCAAACCGCCCACCAACGACGAACGGACCCGCTTTCGCGACGCGATGAAACTCGTCCAGGAAAAAAAGTGGGACAAGGCGGCCGAGGCACTCGCTGAACTCGTCGAAAGCCGTCCCGAGGATGCGCCGCTGCAATACAACCTGGCCTGCGCGTTGGCGCAGACAGGGAAAGCCGACGAGGCCATGAAAGCCCTGACCGCCGCTGTGGACGCCGGATGGTCCGACCGGGCTCATGTCGAGAAAGACGAGGACCTGAAGTCGCTTCGCGAGCGGGACGACTACAAGACGCTGCTTCCGAAGATCGTCCCACCGCGGTTCGAAGTCGAGCCGACTGTCGGCTTCCGCAATTCTTACCGCTGGAACGAGCGCGGCGAACGTGTGGAAGAAGGGGGTCGACGGTATCTCCTCTCCGTCATGCTGGCCGTGACGAGCGGACGCGGGACGTCGATTGACGACGCCATCTCAGGCTTCGGTAGAAACTGGCATTCGGGACAGGATGCCATCGAGATTCAAGAGGGGACGTTCTACTTCCTGAAAAATGGTGATGTGCGGTCCAGAACTCGCGAATGGGCATTCGAATCGGCGGCGGCCGAACTGCGAGCCATGGGACGAAAGGCGGAAGTGCTGGATGGGACGATCCCGCAGCAGAAACGTGACGTGGCAGGCGCCATGATCGGGATCGCCGATTTCAATTGGGATCCCTCGGGAAGCCATGTCTACCGGGGAGCCATTGTCGAGCACCTGACGAGTTTTGGGGGCGTCCTGCGCGAGCATTCCGGCCAGACGCCGCTGAGTGCATTCCTCAAGGCCGGCGCGGCCGGCGCCAGCGGCACTGTCACCGAGCCATTTGCAATCCAGGCGAAGTTTCCGACAGCTTTCATTCACGTCCACTACGCCCGCGGCGCAACGCTCGCGGAAGCGTTTTATTCATCGGTGCAAGGGCCATATCAACTCCTTATCGTTGGCGACCCCTTGTGGCGTCCTTTTGGATCTGATGCGGAATTTCAGGTTGAAGAGATCGTGATTCAAGATGCCATCAGGAAGCGGACGTTGACTCCCACTGCCAATGGGGAATCGCCACTCCCTGATCGGTTCGAGTTCTTCATCAATGGGAAACTCTCCGGCAGTTGCCGAAAGGGAGAATCCTGGGAGCCGAACCCGAAGGAATGGGGGCCGGGACGTCACGTGATGACATCCCATGGCATTATGGAAGGCCCCTTGGAGGTTCGATGCCGAAACTTCGGGCGGGCACGCACACTTGATGGCGACAATCCACTCGATTTCGGTATTCAGTTCGCCGACGAACCGAAAGAAGCCGAGTTATTCCGACGCCGGCCACGCATCATCCACCCGCGACAATTGGTCAATCTCCGGGTGAACTGCGCCGGAGCGACATCGATCACGATTCGTGCGCAAGGTGAACCGATCGCGCAACTGGAGTGCAGTGGCGGAATAGTGGCCGTGCCGATCGCAGGGCTCGGCCAGGGCGACATCAAATTCGACGCGGTCGCCCAAACGCCTCTCGGTCTCGCGCGATCCAACGCACTTGCGATCAGAGTTCCTGACGTCGAAGCGAATCTTGATGCGGTCCAGGAGCTGGCGACGAGCCACCTCAACGAGGGACTGATGCTTCAACCTGAGGGCCACGAACCGATTGTGGTTATGGATACTCGGGACTCCGAGTGGCTCCTGAAACTCAAGTTAACTCCAGGCCAGCGTTTCACACTCGTAGGAGTATTCGCGAGTGACGTGGCGGGTCGGGTGGGGGTTTTTCAGACTTCAGGAAACTGTGAGGAGGAGCTGCAAGTCGATGGGATCACCCTGCACGCAGTCACGCGTGAGCGATGGCGTTATTATCCCCTCGTCGCGAAACGGGGGCGTCACCGAGTCACCATCCGTGGACGAATTCCGTCCGATGCGACTGTCTCACCGCAACTCAGCATCCGTTACGGCGTCGAGGGGACGCAGAGCCTTGACGGGAAGCGGTTTCAACACGAAATGAAGTAGTCTGGTCTGAAGGACCGTTTGTTGTCGTGGAATTCCACATCTCCACTCCAATTTTCATCCTGGAGCGTCTTCATGGATCTGGTGAGCCGTTCGTGTCTCTTCCTCTCGGTGGCCTTGTTCACAGCAGTCTCCGGTGCGTCGACTGCGCAGGCTGGCCCATTAATGGCGGGCGTGGCCCGGGTCGATATTTCGAATCCCGACGCGGGGAAACCGAATGATCCGATCTACGCCCGGGCCCTGGTGCTCAAGGACGACGCGCGGACCGTCGTGCTGGTGACGCTCGATGCGGTGGCCATCGCCGAGATCGGGTCAATCAAGAATGAGTACCTCGGGAATGTGCGGGCGTCGCTGGCGAAGGAACTCAAGATCGAGCCGTCGCACCTGCTGGTCAACGCGAGCCACTGCCATGCCATTGTGTGCGCGGACGTGGAGCAGCGGACGGTTCAGGCGGTGAAGGAAGCCCACAAGAACCTCGTGCCGGTGACGGCCGGCGTCGGTGTCGGGCATGAGGACCGGATCCAGGAGAATCGCCGCCTGCTGATGAAGAGCGGCAAGACGATCGACATTCGCCGCGCGTATTCGCTGCCGCCCGATGATCAGGTGGCAGCCGTCGGACCGATCGATCCGCAGATCGGCATCCTGCGGCTCGACCGCAAGGACGGGAAGACGCTGGCCGTCGTCTACAACTTCGCCTGCCATCCCATTGAAGGAGTTCCCAGCGGCGGCAACACGGCCGACCTGACCGGCTTCTCGTCCAAGTCGATCGAAGATGCTTTTGACGACGGGACGATGGCGTTCTTCGTGCAGGGGTGCGGGGGAGACATCAACCCGATCCGCTACAAGGACGTCACTACCCCGCAGGACGCCGAACCGCTCGGCAATCTGCTGGCCCTCAGCACAATCAAGGCAGCCAAGCGCATCCAATGCGGCGACGTCGCCCCGATGAAGGTTGTGCATGAGAAGCTCGACCTGCCGCGGGCCGATCTCGCCGAGCGGATCGAGCAGTCCGAGGCCGAAACGCTGCGGCTGATGCGGTCGTTGCGGGCGACGAATCTCAACCTGAAGTCGTTCATGGCTCTCGTGCCCCGGTACGCGGGGAGCGAATTTCCGGCGGACCCGTCTTACCGGTATCTTCACGAGAAGATGTTGGGGCGGAACAATCTCGCGAAGCTCGATGCCCGCAACCGGGCCGATGTCGAGGCCTACCTGTCGAACGTCTACACCATGGAGGAACTGACCCGCGTCCAGACGAACCTGGCCCTGCTGAAAAAGCATCAGGCACAGAACATCGCGGCCGGCAAGCGGACGGTCGAGGTCGAGGTGAACGGACTGCGGATCGGCGACTTCGTCCTCGTCACATTTCCCGGTGAGTTGACGGTGCAGATCGGCCTCAACATCAAGAAGACGTCGCCCCACAAGAATACTTTTGTGGCCGGCTACACCAACGGCTACATCTACTACGCCCCGACGTCCGAGCAGTTGAAGAACGTCGGCGGCGCCCAGGAAGACAGCGACTGCATCCTGGCTCCCGAATGGCACCCGCTGTTCGAGGCGAAGGTCGCGGAGGTCTTAAAGGGTTTGTGATCAGCACCGGATGACGTCGTCACTACAGATCGCTCATTGAGGAGTCCGCCATGGGAACGTGGGGTGCAGGAAACTTCGAGAATGACTACGCCCTGGATTACCTGGGCGAGTTGATGCACCAACTGGTTTCCACGGTCGAAGAGTGCTTCGAGGAAGAGGATGGAGCCGACCTGGATGAAGGGGGTGAAGAGCGACTGATGCCGAGCGTCGCCATCATGACACTCCTGAGTCGTGAATTCGGTGCGCACCCGCCAAAGGCCGAGGTGGTCGCCCGCTGGAAGAAGCGATACCTCAAGATCTACGACGAGCAGATCGATGGCCTGGATCCTGCTGAGGATTGCAAGGTGGAGCGACGCAGGACGATCGAACAGACGTTTGATGCCTTGATTGCTCGAGCACGAGAGTCTTGAATTGCCACTTTCG
Organism: Planctomycetaceae bacterium; assembly: GCA_020850695.1. Lineage (GTDB taxonomy): Bacteria > Planctomycetota > Planctomycetia > Planctomycetales > Planctomycetaceae > JADZEF01. The sequence continues at coordinate 8,680 of JADZEF010000106.1, forward strand.
ATTTGTCGATCTCGCGATCCCGTTCGGGTCACCCGGACGCGAAGGGCCTCTGTTATACTGAGGTTTCTAACTGCGTCTGGAGATTTCTATGACAACCGCAGCCGCCGCCACGACCGATCGCACCCCTGTCACGTCGTCTCACATTGAACTCGATGATTCGAGACGCCCCTGGATTGTCGGAGCCAATACAAAAGTCATCGAAGTGGCGATGGAGAAGGTGTTCTGGGACTGGGGCCCTGAGCAGATGCATCGTCAGCATCCGCATCTTTCGCTGGCTCAACTCCATGCGGCGCTTGCATGGTATTACGACCATCAGGCGGAGATGGACGCCGAGATTCAGCGGCAGCAGGCCGACTTTGAACGCCAGCGCGAGGAATTCCGACAGTCACCTCAGGGGCAGCGACTGCTGGAACTCAAAGCCAGAAGGTCGGCGACGTGAGCTTGCCGCTCTTCATGGACGCTCACGTCCATAGCACTATGACGGCATCGCTCCGGAGTCGTGGGCTGGATGTCTTGACGGCGCAGGAAGACGGCTGCATGACGCTGACCGATCCCGAGCTTCTGGATCGGTTGACGGCACAGGGAAGGATTCTGGTGACGTACGACGCCGATTTCCTCGCGCTTGCCGGAGAACGACTTGCTCAGCAGGTGGACTTCAGCACGATCATCAGAGTTTCGGCCGCCTTTGGTGTCACGAGTGAAATCGTCGACGACATCCAGCTGATCGCCGAGTCCATCGCTGCCGACGAAGCTCAAAACCGTGTATTCTACGTTCCCCTTTGAGGGCTGATTCGCCGACCGAAGAATTTCAGATTCTGCCAAGGACCTGCGTGATGACTGCTCGCAACAATTTCCCCAAGCTTCACAACGCCGCGTGGCCGGGTGTCGTCGGCAAAGGCTCGCCCGGCGCGGAGCCGTTTCTCGATCTCGACACGATGCTCAACTACACCGTCGCCGCCGAGGTGGACGGTGTGAAATTCGATGGGATCGACCTGTTCCTCTTCGACCCGCACGTTTCCATCGACTCGACCGACGACGACCTCAAGCGGCTGGCCGACAAGATCCGCAGCAAGGGGCTCGTGATCGGCTCGGTGGTCGCTCCCGTCTGGGGGGGAACAGGGGGCGGATCGGCGATGGATGAAGGGGAAGGTCGCAAGAACTTCCTCACGCAGGTGAAAAAGGGCTGCCGCATCGGGAAGAAGCTGCGGGAACTCGGCATCCGTCCGTATGGGATCGTGCGGATCGATTCGGCGTGCGGGCCCGGGGACTGGCACGCCGACACCGAAGGGAACCAGAAGCGGATCGCGACGACGTTCCGGCAGGCGGCCGACATTGCGGCCGATCACGGCGAGCGACTGGCGGCCGAAGGCGAGATCTGCTGGGGGGGCATGCACTCGTGGCGGCGGATGCTGCAGCTGCTCGAACTGGCCGACCGGCCCGGTTCGCTGGGCCTGCAGGCCGATATGGCCCACACCCTCCTCTATATGATGGGTTACAACGAACCGTCCGACAGTATTGTCGGCAAGGACTTCCAGTGGGCCGATGAAGCGGCTTTCGATAAGGCGTACAAGACGCTGACTGACGCCCTGCGTCCGTGGACGATCGACTTCCACGTCGCTCAGAACGACGCGACGGTGAAGGGCTCCGGCGACCACGACAAGACGGGCCGGCACTGCCTGCCGAAGGATCCGAACGGCAAGCTCGACATCACCAAGCGGGCCGGCTCGTGGCTGCGTGACTCGTACGGCAACGTCACGAAGCGGATTCGGCACCTCTGCTGGGACGGCTGCATGTTCCCGAACGACGTCATGACGAAGCCGCAGACGTGGAACGACATCCTCGCGGCGATGATTGCCGTCCGCGACGCCCACGGCTGGCGCGAGTAAGGCTGTCCCGACTCGACCAGACACATTCCCAGTCGCTCGCGTTTCGACGTGGGCGACTGTTTTCTTTGGAGGAGGCCGACTCCGGAATTCGTCCGTTACCGATATCCATATCGGGAGCGAAGGACGGGGCCGACGGGGCATTAGCGGAACGTCCGACTATGCTTGAGTAGCTCCCCATCACTCAACCGATTCCGGCAGGTCTTCCATGTCGCTCGCCGCTCGTTTTGCCGCCTTGAAAGCCGAAGCGGATGTCCTTGCCGGCGGCCTGCTGGAGATCCCGCGGCGCGTGCTGATCCTGATGGACCTCTACCGGCACTCGAACGGGAATCACACGTTTCCCCTCATTGCCGCTCACGGAGCTCTCTGGGCACTCGGTTACTTCGAAGCGGGGGGAAGCCTCGGGCGGTTGATCGGGAAGCGTTACTTCTACAACTCGACCGAGCGGATCTATCGACTGGGACTACTGCATCGGTTCGCGGAGGACTTCCGGCGGGTCAACCGGCAGGTCTGTGTCGACACCTGGACCAACTATCGCTTCACCCAGGAGTGCGGTCGGGAGCGCGGCGCCGAAGAGTTCGTCCCCGAGCCGCTCCTTACGGCGCTCAACGAAGTTCACACGGCCCGCGAATCGGGGCGGACGTTCGAGACCGCGAAGCAGCGGCAGATCTTCGAGCAGTCGTTTCATTGCGAGCAGGAGGTCACCGTCGCGCCGGGAGTGCTGGCGGCGGTGAATTCGTTCGACTGCCGCATCATGCAGGCTCTGTGCCTGCGGCCGCTGGTGCGGTTTTCGTACTTCCCGGCATGCCGCTACATGATTTTCCGGAATTTCGCGGAGAAGGACGAAAGGATTTCCAAGGGGATGCGGGCCTGGGATTACGGGGCGCGGGCCGGATGGAAACATGTGGAAGAGTCGCTGGGTCTGTATGGCGCGATGCCGCTCGACCAGCTGGCCGACCCGGCGCGTCATCTGGCGGAGTTACGCGCGCAGATCGTTCGACAGGGGCAGATCATGGCCGGGCAGGGAGCCGTACACTAACTACTCCACCAGCTCCAGCCACGGATCGAGCCCCAGGCGGTCGCAGGTCGATTTCTGCGTCAGCTCGATCTTGAGCAGCGTTCCCCGCTGTTTCGTGTGCGCGGCTTCGAGAGCGCGCTGCGTCCGCTCGAAGTGCTTCAGCCAGGTGGCGGGAAGTTCTCCGTGGGCTTCTGCCTCCATCCGGGCGTTACGCGCCAGCCGCTCGCGAACTTCGGGTTGAAGGACTCGAAATAGCTCGTCTTCGACGGAGAGGAAGAACTGGCACTGCCCCGGGTCTCCCTGGCGGGCGCAGCGGCCGATGAGCTGGCGATCGATGCGGGCCGAGCTGTGCATCTCGGTGGCGATGACGTGCAGCCCGCCCAGTTCACGGACCCGCGGCTCGAGCTCGATATCGGTTCCGCGGCCCGCCATGTTCGTGGCGATCGTCACTCGTCCGGCATGCCCTGCCTGCCCGACGATTTCGGATTCCTGCTCGTGGTAACGAGCGTTGAGCACCTGGTGGGGGATGCCGCGGGATTCGAGGATTCGTGAGAGGGCTTCGGACGCCGTGACCGACGGCGTGCCGACAAGCACCGCTTTGTCCTCCGCGTGCAGTCGCTCGACTTCATCGGCCACGGCGTTCCACTTGCGGACCAGCGTGGTGAAGATTCGCGGCGGCAGTCGCTTGCGGATCGACGGACGGTGCGTGGGGATGACGGCGACCTTGAGATCGTAGGTGCTCCGCATTTCGGCACGTGCGGTGGTTGCGGTGCCCGTCATGCCGGCGAGGTGGGCGTAGCGTCGGAAGAAGCTTTGGACCGTGATGCGGGCCGCACATCCTGTCGTCACGGTGATCGGCAGATGTTCCTTGGCTTCGATCGCCTGATGGAGGCCTTCCTGCCACTTGCGGCCTTCCATGGTGCGGCCGGTCGATTCGTCCACGATGACCACCTCGCCGTCGACCAACAGGTAATCGCGCCCCGACTGGAAGCCGTAGCGGGCGACGAGGGCTCGCTCGATACTGCGGTAGATTTCTTCGTGCGGGGTGGAGTCGAGAAGCGAGGGGCGCGCGGTGAGGAGGATCTGACGGCACCCTTCTCCGCGAAGCACCGCGTGCCGTCGGTTGGGGTCAAACTCGAAGTGAGTGTCGGGTTGGAGTTGAGCGGCGACACGCTGGCACCACCGCGTACGAGCCAGCGTGATGGGATCGACCGGCTGGGCCATGCCGATGACGAGCGGAGTGCGGGCTTCATCGATGAGGACGCTGTCGGCCTCGTCAACCAGGGCGAACTCGTGGCCGCGCTGGACAGGAGGCTCGCCTTCGGGCGTCGATTGGAACCACCGCTGCTCCTCTTCGTGCCCGCGGGCGCCCTCCTTCAGGCGATCGCGGAGGAAGTCGAATCCGACTTCGCGAACCGTTCCGTAGGTGATGTCCTGGGCATAGGCCTCGCGCCGCTGGGCGTCTTCGTGATCGGGGATCACGCAGGCACAGGTGATGCCCAGCAGTTCGAAGACCTTGTGATTCTTCATCGCGTCGCGGATCGCGAGGTAATCGTTGGCCGTGATGACATGGCAGCCGCGGCCGGGCAGCGCCCGCAGATAGGCGGGCAACGTGGCGGTGAGGGTCTTTCCTTCGCCCGTCTGCATCTCGGCGACGAATCCCTCGAACAGCGCGATGCCCGCCATCATCTGGACGATGTAGTGCTCCTGGCCGATGGCTCGTCGCGAGGCTTCCCGCACAAGGGCATAGGCGTCGATGAGCAGGTCGTCGAGCGGGGTGCCGGCACGGGCCCGCCACTGAAGCGTGCGGCTGCGGGTCAGGAGGGAGTCATCGGATTCACCCTTCAGCTGTTGTTGAGCCGCGATGATGCGGTCGGCCATTCGTTTCCAACGGTGCAGACGTGCGTTTGCGGGTCGTCCCGCGGCAAGGCACCAGTCTGTCACCGTGGCAAACATGAGAGGACCGAAAGTGGGATGCCGGTTGAGAGCGGGGCAATTCAGGCTTCGGAACCCGTGGCGGAGTCGGGGGGCCAGACGGCTCGGACGTGGAGCGCGGCGGAAAGACGCGTCAGGTATTCTCTGCGGGGGATCTCCACGGCGCCGAATTGCAGCGTCGTCGGCGTGACCATCTGAATGTCCAGCAAAGTGAAGCCACCCGCTCGCAGTCGGTCGACAAGATGCACGAGAGCGATCTTCGACGCGTCGCGGGCGCGGTGGAACATCGACTCGCCAAAGAACACGCCCCCCAGGTGGACGCCATAAAGTCCCCCCGCCAGTACTCCATTGAGCCAGCATTCGACGCTGTGGGCCATTCCCAGCCGATGCATTGTGGTGTAGGCCTCGATGATCGCCGATGAGATCCATGTCTCTTCGCGATCCGAGCAAGCGCGGATCACGTCGCCGAAGGCGCGATCGGTCGTCAGCTCGAAACGGTTCTGGCGATAGAGCTTCCCGACGTTTTTGGGAACGTGAAACGTGTCGAGCGGCAGGACGGCTCGCGGATCGGGGGCATACCAGCGGATCGTCCGGCGGCCGTAGGAATCGGCCATCGGAAAAATCCCCTGCCGATAGGCTTCGATCAGCATCTCGGGGGTCAGGGCGGGCACGGCATCAGGACGGAACTGGGCAGGGGACGATCGCGTCGAGACCGCTCATTCTAAGAGTGCAGAGCGCCGAAAACGACTGTCGCTCCTCCGCAACGAGGTCGCATTGTGCCGCAGGGATGATGTGGCAAACTCAGGGATTGTCATCCGCGATTCCGGGGTTTTCCTGATGTAATTGTCATGGTTCCGCCGTAGGATCAACCCGCCAGACACGTTGGGGTGGGCGAAAACGAGGTGTCTTGGGGCCAATTTCGGGCGATTGCGTTGCACCCTGAACCGTGGATCGGCTAGATCAGGGGGTGCATCTCATCCCTCGACGCGGTGGAATGGCGTCGCGTTGCAGCCCGGAATCGGTCGTTACCTCACACGGATTCGCGAGGAGGACCCTGCGCATGGCTCCCGTTGTCCAACAGTCGGTCGATGTGGATCTGGCGGCGAACCGGGAACTGCTGCTCGCCTTGTCCGCATTGAAGGACGGGGACTTTTCGGTGCGGTTGCCCGTGGAGTGGACCGGACTCGCGGGGCGCGTCGCCGACGCCTTCAATTCCGTGGTGGAACGCAACCAGCGGATGGCGAGCGAGCTCGATCGCCTGAGCCGGGCGGTCGGTAAGGAAGGAAAGATCCGCGAGCGCGGGTCGCTCGGCGAGGTCAGCGGGGCGTGGGCCGACTCGATTCACTCGGTGAATGAGCTGATCGCGAACCTCGTTTACCCGATCAGCGAGACGGGGCGCGTCATCGGGGCGGTGGCGAAGGGGGACCTCTCGCAGACGATGGCTCTGGAGGTCGACGACCAGCCGCTGGCCGGGGAATTCCTGAAGACGGCGAAGCTGGTTAACCGCATGGTCGATCAGCTCGGGTCGTTCGCGTCGGAAGTGACCCGCGTGGCTCGCGAAGTGGGTACCGAAGGGAAGCTCGGCGGGCAGGCGAAGGTGAAGGGGGTCGCAGGCACCTGGAAGGACCTGACCGATAACGTGAACAAGATGGCCGGCAACCTGACAGAACGGAAGAGAA
>JADZEF010000107.1 GCA_020850695.1 Planctomycetaceae bacterium
CCAGCTTCTTCACGATCTCTGCTGGACCGTGACGCTTCCGCTTCTTGCCTGTGCTCATCAAAGTCTCCCTCCCTTTCGGTCAGGACACTCTCAAAACTTCTGGAGCATTTCCAGGGAGGCAGGCCAGCATCACTACCCAAAACCCCGTCAGTCCAGCTTGGCGGGGTTTCTTTTTGCGCGGTGGGGTAGAATCGGGGCGGAGGTGGAGCGATGCGAAAAGCCGAATTCGTCCGCAAGTCGTTCAAATGGACTGCGATTTCGCTGGGCGTCTACATTGCCTCCTACCTGATCATGGCTAGCACCCAAGAGATGGGGGTATTCCGTGCCGATGGCACGCCGAACGTTTTCTACCGCATACCCGGCGCAAAGCGAGTATCAGGGGCGGTCGTCGAAGCGTTCTTCTCGCCGCTTCACTGGCTCGATAGGTACTACCTGCGACAGAGATGGTGGCACCGGGGCACCTGACTCAACTTCCGTGCCAAGGTTCGCCGGGCCGGATTTTCAAAAGGCATCACTACCGACGGTCGCCGTAAAGTTAAGCTGCGTTGACATGAAGGGTTATGCGTCGTAAACTCAGGCGGATTGACAGATTAGCCTGCAAACAGCCGGAACGCGGTTCGTGTTCGGAACCTCGTCCCCGCCGGTTGCTGGCCACTGCTCGACTCGCGGTGCAGGTTCCTGCTTCGCGAAGGATTTCGCGCGGCGTCGCGCGATCCCCTCGTCACTCCGAGCGTTGCGCCTCAACATGGAAGTGGATACCGAACCGGTTATCTTCGCCGAAGTCCCGGAGGTCGTGCCTCCCGCGGAACCCCCGTTCGAAACTCTCGAAGAGCGATTTGCCAGTTGCGAAGAGCGGCTGGGCTATTCGTTCCGCGATCGGGCCATCCTCGAACTGAGCCTCACGCACGCCTCGGTCGCCCGCACCCGACTCGCCTCGAACGAGCGGCTCGAATTCCTGGGGGACTCGATCCTCGGGCACCTCGTCTGCGAGGCTCTCTACCACCGCTTCCCCGGCGAGGCGGAAGGGGAGCTGACGCGGATCAAGTCGGCCATCGTCAGCCGCACGACGTGTGCGGCGATCAGCTACCGCATGGGGCTCGAACGCTTCCTGCTGCTGGGGAAGGGATTGAGCGCCCACGACCGCATCCCGCAGTCGATTATGGCCGCGGTGTTCGAGTCGCTGGTGGCCGGCCTCTACCTCGATGGCGGGATGGAAGCGGTCCGCCACGTCGTGACGCCGCTGGTCGAGCCCGAGATCGAGCATGCGGCCGCCGCGGGGAACCTGCGGAACTTCAAGAGCCTGCTGCAGCAGATCGCCCAGAAGACGTACAACGAGACGCCGTCTTACCGGCTGCTGGACGAGAAGGGCCCGGACCACTCGAAGTGCTTCAAGGTCGCGGCCGTCGTAGGGGCGAAGACGTTCCCTGCCGCGTGGGGTCCGAGTAAGAAGGAATCGGAGCAGCGGGCGGCCCAGAACGCCCTGTGCGAGATCGAAGGGCTCGAAATCCCGCACGTCGCGGATTGAGGGCGTTCCTCGCTCGCCTTGCACCCCGTTCGCGGCTTCGGGCCGACGCGAGTCTTGGAACTGCCAAGCGGAATCTGTGCGGACTCCTCCGGTCGGGCATCCATGCTGACGCGAGGCGCGGCGCAGCCTCGGGTTCCCGATGCTGCGCCCGCCTCGGACCGCGCTACTTGTCCTTCTTCGGACGATACATGTGCGTCGCCTGGCCGTAGACTGCTTCGGCCGATTCCATGACCGTCTCGGACAACGTCGGATGGGCGTGAATCGTCCCCGCCACGTCCTGGGCCACCGCCGCCATCTCCACGGCCAGCACCCCTTCGGCAATCAACTCGCCCGCGCCGGGGCCGACAATCCCCACGCCCAGCACACGCTCGGTCTCGGGATCGCAGATCAGCTTCGTCACGCCTTCGGTGCGTCCGAGTGTCTGCGCCCGCCCCGACGCCGCCCACGGAAATCGCACCACCTTCACCGGCCGGTTCGCATCCTTCGCCTGCGTCTCGGTGATTCCGCACCACGCCAACTCGGGGTCCGTAAACACAACCGCGGGAATCGCCGCCGGATCGAACGCCGTGGGATCCCCCGCCAAGGCCTCAACCGCGATCTTCGCCTCGCGGGTCGCCTTGTGGGCGAGCATTGGCTCCCCCGCGACGTCGCCGATCGCGAAGATGTGCTTCTCGGCCGTCCGCCGCTGCGCATCGACCTCGATAAACCCCTTGTCGTTCACCTTGACTTTCGTGTTTTCGAGACCCAGCCCCTTGCTGTTGGGGCGGCGGCCGACCGACACCAGCACGCGGTCGAACGTCATCTCGGGAGCGATCCCCTCCCCCTGCAGCGAGGCGATGATCCCCTCCGGCGTCGCCTTCAGCCCCGTCACCTTGGTGTTGAGATAAATGCCGGCGAAGAGCCCATCGAGCCGCTTCTTGAGTGGGTTGACGAGGTCGCGATCGGCCCCCGGCAGCAGCCCGGCCGTCATCTCGACGACCGTCACTTTCGATCCCAGCGCCGCATACACCGAACCCATCTCCAGCCCGATATACCCTCCGCCAACCACCAGCAGCCGGGCGGGAACGTCCTTCAGTTCCAGCGCCCCCGTAGAGTCCATCACCCGCTCATCGCCGATGTTGAACAGCGGTGGCATGACTGGCGACGACCCGGTCGCGATGATGAGGTTGTCGAACTTGAGCTGCGACTTCCCCGAAGGCCCGACGAGCTCCAGCGTGTTCGAGTTGAGCAGCGTGCCGCGGGCGTGCACCACTTTGACATTGCGGGCCTTGCCCAGCTGCCCGACGCCGTCGACGAGTTTCGTCACGACCGACTGCTTGAACCCGCGCAGCTTGTCGACGTCGACCTTCGGCTCGCCGAACGTCAGCCCCCAGTGACTCGCCTCCTTGGATTCCTGAATCAGCTTGGCGACGTGCAGCAGGGCCTTTGACGGAATGCAGCCGCGATGCAGGCAGACGCCCCCCGGCTTTTCCTCTTCGGTCACGAGGGTGACGCTCATCCCGTGATCGGCCGCATCGAACGCGGCGGGATATCCCCCCGGCCCGCCCCCCAGCACCACCACGCTCTTGCCGTCCGCCTTTTGTCCTGCCGCCATGAGGTCCCTTCGAGAGCTATCCAGTAGGTTCGGTGAGTCGATGAACTCGGTGAAACACGTCTTCTGACAAGGATTCGTCAGATCGTCCAGTCTTCGGTTACAAGTTCTGGAATCTGATCGAAATCGCTCCGATTCCTGGTCACCAGAATCAGGCCCGCCGAAATCGCGATGGCAGCAATCCGGCGATCCATCGTTCCGATGCGAAGCGACCGCATTCCGAGGTTGTCATAGACCGCGTTCGCCGCCGCATCATAGTCAAGCAGAGGAGCTGTCGCGTAGAGACGGACCAGTCGCGAAAGCCACTGGTATCCCTGGATGATCTTTTCAGGACGCCGCTGCTGGTTCAGGAAGGCGTGACAACCGAGGAACTGTTCATGGAGGCTGATGACAGAAACACCGACATCCGTCCGCGGATGAGCGGCCAGCTGCACGCAAAGATTCTGGTACTCGTCGCCCGCCTCATGGAGCAGGATCGAAATGTGATCGCTGTCGAGCAGGTACTTCATGGCGACGGCTTCTGGTCTTCCTCATCGGTCGGACGATCGGAAAGACGAAACTCACGTCCCAGGCGAATGACTTCCGCAAAGTCTTCGTCGTCGCGAAAAGCTCCTTTGAAGTTCTCAATCCAGTCCGGCGATACCGGCAGCGGGTTCGATCGCCGCTGGATCTCGGCCACCGCCTTTTCGACGGCCGTCACTCTCTCTTCGAGCGTCAAGTCGGTGCTCATTACAGGATCATCCAGAATACGTCATTCGTATCGAATCGCGAAGAAAACCGAGAGGTTTCCAAACCTCAACCAATTCTAATGCAACAATCTCTGCAGGCGAACGGACTCGTCTGCCTTCACCATGCGTCCGAAACCTCATCGGCGTACGGATGAGACTCGCGGAACTTCTTTCCTTCAGCGATCACCTCGTCGAATTCCGGGAACCCCTCCATACAGCCGATGAATCCATCGAGCCAGCCTGCTTTCCCGATCTGACTTTTCAACTCCTGCAGTTCTGCCTCGACAGTGCGCAACCGCGTCTCAATGTCATTGATGTCCGGTGAATCGATTGCCGCAGTCGTCATGGCTGACCTCGAATCGTTCTACTGTTGCTATCTGGAAATGCTGAACCGGTTCGGCATCAATTGGATGTTGAATCTGGATGATCTGGTTCGCCGCTTGGCTGATCCGAACGGCGTGCCTCGCGACCCAATTCGTCCATCAGGGCAAAGCCCGGCATGTCCTTCATGGAGCCCTGCAACCGCTTCCACCAGCCGGGATGGGGTCTCCCCGCGAGCCGCAGTGCAGGTTGAGCAACTTCCGGTGCGACCGAGTCAGATCTCTTCTCGATCGGTAACTCCCCGGTCATCTCTCTGGTCCGTCTCACAGTCTGAACCCCATGCTTCCGCCATTCCATTGTCGCACAGTATAGCGTGGCATCAAACGGCGGGTTGCTTTGTTTATTCGCTCGCTGCTCTTGCCCGAGGACGCAAACCGCGCTCGCCACGCATGCACCTATGCCGTAAGCTGATATCGACGCCGTCGCCGCCATTTCGTTCCCACACGCGACTCCCCGCCGACGCTCCCCGGCCGGAAACCACTCATGTCCGAAGTCGACCCGCAGCTTCTCGACCGCATCCGCCGGCACGATCTCGACGCGCTCATCGAGTACCTCGAATTGCTGCGCCCGCAGCTTCTCGGCTTCATCAACAAGAGCCTCAGCGACGCCCTCAAGCGGAAGGTCGAGCCGGAGGACATCCTTCAGGAAGCGTCGCTCAGCGCCATGCAGGCGCTTCCGCAATTCGATCTCACCGACCGCGACCCGTTCGGCTGGGTCTGCCAGCAGATTGAACGCCGCATCATCGACGCCCACCGCAAGTACATCGGCGCCCAGAAGCGGGCCGCCACGAACGAAGTCGGCCTCTCGACCGGCAGCGACGCCGATTCCGGCGGACTCATCGAAGTCCTCGTCGCCAGCATGACGTCCCCCAGCCAGGCCTTCTCACGGAACCAGAAAGAGTTCAAACTGCTCCAGGCGCTCGAGCAACTTCCCCCCGACAGCCGCGAGGCGCTCCGGTTGCGATACGTTGAAGGGCTTCCGTCGAAAGACATCGCCGAGCGACTCGGCCGCACGGACGGTGCGGTGCGTGTGCTGCTGACCCGCTCGCTCGCCAAACTCCAGGCGCTCCTCGGCGACCAGAGCGAGTTTCAGACCTCCAAGTGACAGGTGACGACGGCCCGCGGACGCCGTCCGAATGAGCAACGCCATGGATGCCCCGGAAACTCCGCACCGTTCGCACCGCGCGACCCTCTGGCTGTGGGTCGGAATCCTGATCGCCGGCATGATGGCCATGCTGGCTCTCTGGATGCCGTTCGCCTTCGTCCATTCGATGGCCACGAATCTCCGCAGCCGCGGCGGGTCGGTCGTCACCGAATCGGCCACCCCCGCATGGCTTCCGGAAGGAGCCGACTGGATCGAGAAGATCGGATTCATCCGCATCGTCACGGTCGACCTGCATGACGTCGACGTCACCGAAAACGACGTCGCCGATCTCATCCGCCTGCGGACGCTCCGCGGAGCCAACCTCTACTGCCACCATCTCCAGATCGATCAGGTGATGGAACTCGGTGCGACCCCCAGCCTCGAAGTCCTCTCACTCGTCGACTGCCCCGGCTGGACCGACATGCACACGGCGGAACTCCGCAAACGCAACCCGCATCTTGAAGTCATCGTCCGCGGGGCCGCCTTTCTCGGCATTGCCGGAAGTCCCCGACCTGAAGGGTGTGAGGTGACGTTCGTCGGACACAACTCCCCCGCACAATTCGGCGGAATCCGCATCAGCGACATCGTCACGACCATCGGGAGCACGCCGGTCCGCACGTTTGAAGACCTTGTGGCGGCAGTCCGAAAATTCTCCCCGGATGATGTCGTTGCAGTCGACCTCCTACGGCACGGAGAACGGTTAAGCGTCAAGTGCCGACTGAAGGCCTGGCGAGTTTCGAGCGTCGTCCCAAACCCATAGTGCCTTGTCCACGCCCGGAATTGGGTTGGGTGGCCGGGTTTGAGGTCTTGCGAAGACCCGGGAACGCTGGGGAACGAACTCCAACTTGAAGAATTAACGAAGCAATCGTCACTGGAAGAAGTCCCGAGCAGTACGGCAACAGCTCGGCCACGCGTCCGGAGGATCGGAATCGTTCCCGCTCGGCGGGCTGTCCGAAGCGACTTCGTTCCCCGCTGACAACCGACACGTGGTGGTCGCCCCAAAGACCTGGTTTCCGTTCACGGCGGTCCTCGGGGGGCGACGGCACGGTCGGACCCGGACAGATCTCGTTCACCCTTGCTCGTGCTCCGATCGTCTACAGCGCCTCGCCGTCCACTTCGGTCGCCGTCTCAACTTCCTGCGGCTCGGCGTCCTCGTCATCCATTGTGACGGCTTCTTCCGGCGGCACGGTTGGTGCGGCGGGTTCGAGCTTCGGCAGGCGGTCGAGTTCCTGGACGATCAGTCTCAGCAGTTCCGGGAGACCTTGCCCCGTGACCGCCGACAACAACCTCACTGGCCGGCCGATCGATTCTTCGAGCAACTCCTTGGCAGTTTGTGCGTCCGGCAGTTCGGCCTTGGTAATGACCACAATCTCCGGGCGCGAGGCCAGCCCCGGATCGTACAGCTCCAACTCCTTCCGCAGGATGTGGTAGTTGTCGATCGGATCCGAGCCGTCCATGGGCTGCGGCTCGACGAGGTGGACCAGCAGCCGCGTCCGTTCGACGTGCTTCAGGAACTCGTGCCCCAGGCCAACCCCTTCGTGAGCGCCTTCGATCAGTCCGGGGATGTCGGCGACGACGAAGCGGTGCGACTCGCCCACCGTCACCATGCCGAGGTTCGGATATTTCGTCGTGAAGGGATAGTCGGCGATCTCGGGATGAGCGCGGGAGATGCGGCTAAGCAGCGTCGACTTCCCGGCATTCGGTTTGCCCAGCAGGCCGACATCGGCGATCACCTTCAGTTCGAGGGTGATGTTCCGCTGCTGGCCGATGCCCCCCTTACCGTACTCGCGCGGGGCCTGATTGGTCGGCCCCACGAACCGCCGGTTCCCCGCTCCGCCCCGGCCCCCTTTGCAGACGACCAGCACCTCGCCATCGTTCGCCAAGTCCTTCAGCAGGTGGCCTCGGTCGGTGTCGAAGATGAGAGTTCCCGGCGGAACGACGATCTCAAGATCGTACGCGCTGCGTCCGGTGCACAGGCTCCCCTTGCCGCGATCACCCGATTCGGCGCGCCAGAACTTGTGCCCCAGCAAGTGGGCCAGATTGCTGACGTCGTGCGAGGCGCGGATGACGATGCTTCCGCCTTTGCCCCCATCCCCGCCATCGGGGCCGCCGCGCGGCACGTGGGCCTCGCGCCGGAAACTCACGCATCCGTCGCCGCCGTCGCCGGCCTTGCAGAAAATTGAAATACGATCAATGAACATGGCAACGCAGCGGCGGGAGCGAGGGACGAATGCGAACCGGCGACAACACGGGAACTGCAAAATCGGAAATCGAGAGTCTGCCAACAGGTCAAGACACGGCCCACGGATGGATCCTGCTCCACGCTGCGGGCCGCCTGGGAATCACATGGAGAAGACCAGGCAAGTCACTGAATCGAGTCGAGAAACGACTGGACTTCGGCGTCGTTCCAGTCGGCCTCGGGGACTTCGAGCGTAATGATAGCACTCGTGTCGGGAGTCTTCCCCGGAATCACGACATTCATGGAACGCGTCTTGCGCCCCGTCTCCGGGTCGAAGCCGTGGCTGTACTTCACCTGCACTTTCTGACCGCGGATCACACGCTCCTTGATTTCGGTTTTCTCTCCCTCGTCGGTTGTCTTCTCGGCCGAATCGTCCGGAATCTCCGCTTCGGCCGGAGCCATCTCGACCTCGGGTGAAGCCTCCTTGTCCGCCGGCTCTGCAGGGCCGGGGATTGCCTGGCCCGCTTTCTCTCGCCGCGCCTGCTTCATCTTTTCCTGCAGGTCGTCCGCTTCGTCCTTCGCCTGTTCGAACGCCATCGACGATTCGACGATCGTCAACGATCCGTCCTTGGACCCGAGTTGGTAAGTCGCCATATTCATTCGAACCTGTCCCAGGTCCATCTTCATAGCGACCGCCGGCTTGAAACGGGCCGGCGCTTTGAACTGCACGATCTCCTGCGCACGGGCTTCGACTTCGGCAGGCGTCACCGTCATGTCGAACGCCTGCTTGAACTTGTAATAGGCGAAGCCGGCAATCCCGCAACACGCCAGGACGCAGAATCCGCCCGCGAGCAGAAATCCCAACAGCACTTTCGTGCCGCCGCTCATGCCTTGCGAAGGGGGATTGGACCCTTCGAGCCAGTTGTCGCCTTGTGACATGGAGCACCGTGTAATCTCGGGGACACTGCCTGAATGGGTCGGGCAGCGAATTTTTGAGGGGACGACCTACTGAGTCAATCCGCACGCCGCGACGACCGGGATTTGGCCGACCAGTGCGAGGTCCATTCCAGCAATCCCGCATCCACTCATCGTTCGACCCGCTCCACCCGGCGAGACCATGCCGCCTCCTCAGGCCGCGCCAGGCGATCCAGCGGGAAAAGAGGACGTTGCACTTTGTCAAATCGCATCCGCGGCCAGTTCGGCGAAGCGCAGCCGGGGCAGTCGGCCAGCAGCATTCCCGCGGCGAACGACTGGTAGTCGGCGCGGAAGCCAGCGGGCGACTTGGCCACCACGATTCCGAACTGACGCGGGTCGAGTCCCGCCGCTTCGTACAGCTTCGGAGTGCTGCCCGGGCCATTCTTCTCGACCAGCAGCACCGTCACGTCGCCCGACCGCACGACCGCTCCGCGCCCCATGTGGACCGGTAGATTGCGGCTGATGTGGCCGTCGAGGATGAACTTCACATCGAGCAGCTTTTCGACTTTCCCCCGGAAGCGGACCGGCTGCGAATATTCGGGGGCGTATCTGCCGCCGAGGGGAGCGTCGAATGCGCCCCCTTCACCGGCGGCCGCCGCTGCGGCCACCGACTCGGGGTCGACCAGAAACGTGAGCGCCCCGTGCGGGATGCGATCCCGCTTGAGGAACTCGGCGAGCAGCGTCGTCCCGTCGCCCGGACTGCCGCTGTTGGTCGCGTCCGCCCCATCTCCGATGACGACCGGATGACCGCCATGAGAAAGGGCCTTCTCGACAACATCGGCGGGGGCGAACCGTTCGAGCGTGTCCATTGGCTCCCGAAGCTTCCAGCACTCCTCGGCCAACTCGTCGATCTTCCGATCCCACTTCGCGTCGGCGCTGGTGGTCGTCAGCGTGATGGTCCAGCCGAGGTCCGCCGCGTCGTACCACGGCATCGCCATGTAGAGTCCTGCAGACAGCACATCGGGCTCGCGCTCCCAGGCTTCGAGCGTCCGATAGAGCGGTGCGGGGAGCCCGGTGAACGTGTTGTGGCTTTCGGCTGCGGTAAACATCGGCAGCTTACGCCACCGCGTGACCGGCTTGACTCCGTCCTGCAATATCCGTCGCAATCCCTTCGACGCGCGGCCGCCGGTCTCCGCACTGTCGAGGTGCGGGCAGGCGTGATAGCCGGCCAGCACATCGGCCGACCGCAGCATCCGCTTCGTGATGACGCCATGCAGATCGAGCGAGCCGACGATCGGTACATCGGGTCCAACTTCGCGACGCACCAGTTCGAGCAGCGCTCCCGTGACGTCGTCGTCCCCCTCGGCGGCCATTGCCCCAGGCAGCGCCAGGAAGACCGCATCGACCTTTCCCGCCGCCTTCAACTGCTCAATGAACAGCGTCTGGATCCGCTGCCAGGTCCCGGCTTCGACGGCTCCCCATGGCCAGCAGACAAACCGCGCCAGCCCGACGATTTCGGCGTCGGGAGCCCAGGTGCGGGTCTCCTTCAGAAAGCCGCCGATCTCCCCCGTCTCGCCGTACTTCGCGGCGATGTCTCTCCCCGTGGCGACGCCCCAGTTCTCGAAATCGGCCCAGCGGGTCGGATTCCGATTGAACGTGTTGGTTTCCTGCCAGAGCTGACCGATGGCGATGCGCATAGGACGTCGCGTGCGGAGGACGAAGAGAAGCGGTGGTCGCGAGCGCAGTCAAATCCGCCATTCCTGACCGCGGAACGGCGAGCAAGAGCAATCGTATCCGAGACGGTCAAAGCACGCACCGAACTCGGGATCTCGGGGGCATCCTTCAATTGGTGGCGGTGCATCTGATCGCGGATCGCGGCTCTTTCTTCTCGCGAAGCATTGTTCACCATGGAGTCGAGCATGCGGCTTTGGCCGTACACTGAATGATGTAAATGGCGTCACTTATTCATGGCTTGGGGGGGATGCCTGTTTTCGGAACAAATTCGGAGAAAGGCAGGAAGACGAGCAGTACAGGGAGAGCGGCGAAGACAGATGCTTGTCTCTGCTTGTTTTTACTCTGCTCCCTCTGCTTGCTCCTGTTAAATGTCTTTCTGATTCTTCGGATGAGCATCCCAATCGATGCGATGTCTCGTCAGATCCGAACAAAGGCAAAGGCATTCAACAGGAGCAAGCAGAGGGGGCAGAGGAAAGGCAACAGCAGAGAAAAATTCATCGACGCGAGTGGCGGCTTGCCGCGACGCCAGAAAGACGCGAGGCCGCAAGCGGTCGCTCGCGGCCTCGCGTCAATTGACTTGAACCAACCCGTCAGACGTCAGTTGCCGCCCCCCGCTTCATCGGCCAGCAGCGCCTTGCGGGAAAGCTTGACGCGGTTCTGGTCGTCGACGGCGATGACCTTCACGCGGATCTTCTCGCCGATCTTCACGACGTCGATGACCGACTTCACGAAGCCGTCCGCCAGTTCGCTGATGTGGCAGAGTCCGTCCTTGCCCGGAGCGATCTCGATGAACGCTCCGAAGTCCTTGATCGAGCTGACCGTGCCTTCGTAGATCCGGCCGACCTTGATCTCTTCGGTGATCGCCTCGACGGCGGCCATCGCGTGCTCGACCGCCGCCAGGTTGGCGCCCGAGACCATCACGGTCCCGTCTTCACCGATATCGATCATCGCGCCCGACTGCTCCTGGATGCCGCGGACGGTCTTGCCGCCAGGGCCGATGAGCAGGCCGATCTTTTCGGGATCGATCTTGATCATCTTCAGACGCGGAGCCGTCTCCGAGACTTCCTTGCGCGGCCGGCTGATCGTGCTGAGCATTGCCCGGAGCAGCTCGATGCGGGCCGTGCGGGCCTGCTCGAGCGTCTCGCGGATGATCCGCTCGCTGATGCCGTTGATCTTCAGGTCTAGCTGGATGCCGGTGATCCCCTTCTGGGTGCCGGCCACCTTGAAGTCCATGTCGCCGAAGTGGTCTTCGTCGCCCATGATGTCGGTCAGCAGCGTGAACGTCTCGTCGCTCTGCTTGACCAGACCGATCGAAATGCCGGCGACCGGCTGGAGCAGCGGCACCCCCGCATCCATCAGTGAGAGAGTGGCGTTGCACACCGTCGCCATCGAGCTGCTGCCGTTCGATTCGGTGATGTCCGAGATCACGCGGATCGTGTACGGGAACTTCTCGGTCGGCGGGATGACCGGGGCGACCGACCGTTCGGCCAGGGCTCCGTGGCCGATTTCCCGGCGGCCGGGGCCGCGGATCGGCTTGCACTCGCCCACCGAGTACGGCGGGAAGTTGTAGTCGAGCATGAACCGCTTCGAGACTTCCTCGAACAGCCCATCGACCTTCTGCTGATCGCGGGCGGTGCCGAGGGTCACGGTACCGAGGCTCTGCGTCTCGCCGCGGGTGAAGATGGCCGAGCCGTGCACGCGAGGAAGCACGCCGACGCTGCACGACACCGCTCGCAGGTCGGTGGACTTGCGGCCGTCGAGCCGCACTCCGTCGAGAATCATGTCGCGGACGACCTGATACTCGAGATCCGAGAAGGCCTTCTTGAACTGCTCGACGGTGTGCCCTTCGCTCGTGACGAGGGCCCCGTCCGGGAAGAACTCGTTCTGAAGCTCGGTGCGGAAGGCGCGGGTCGCTTCCGACCGCTCCTTCTTCTGCTTGCCTGCCTTCACCGTCTTGAACCTGGCGTAGGCCTTCTCGGTGAGGATCTGCAGGAACGGGTTGGCCGCAGGAGCCTCGAACTGGAACGGCTTCTTGCCGACCTTCGAGACGAGTTCGTTCTGCAGCTCGCAGACTTTCGCGATCTCGCGCTGGGCGAAGCTGATCGCCGCCACCATGTCCGGCTCGGGCAGCTGATCGGCGAAGCCTTCGATCATCAGGACCGAGCTGGAGCTTCCCGCGACGATCAGGTCGAGGCGGCTCTTCGGAACCTGCGACTGCGTCGGCATCAGCACGAATTCGCCGTTGACCAAGCCGATGCGGACCGCCGCAATCGGACCGCCGAACGGGACCGGCGCGAGGCACAGCGAGGCGCTGGCGCCGATGATCGACAGAATGTCCGGATCGTTCTCGGGGTCGACGGCCAGCACGGTCGCCATGACCTGCACTTCGTCGACGAACCCTTCCGGGAACAACGGACGGATCGGTCGGTCGGTCAACCGGCTCGTCAGAATTTCCTTCATCGACGGACGGCCTTCACGCTTGAAGAAGCCGCCCGGAAACTTCCCCGCCGCCGCCGTCCGCTCACGGTAGTCGACCGTCAGCGGGAAAAAATCAATACCCGGCCGGGGCGGGCCCGACTGCGCCGCCACCAGCACCACCGTCTCACCGTACTGAACCAGCACCGCACCGCCGGCCTGCTTGGCCAGCTCACCCGTCGTAATACTGAGAGGACGCCCGCCGAATTCCCGTTCTACAGTGACTTTCACAACCGTTTCCTGACTCTCTCAAGACATCCGAAGCGCGATCCGCAATCCATTACTTGCGGATCGACAACCGACCGAGGATGCTCTGGTAAGTCGCCGGCTCGTGCTCCTTCAGGTAATCCAGCAGACGGCGGCGGCGGCTGACCAGCATCAGCAGCCCGCGGCGGCCCGCATAGTCCTTCTGGTGCCCCTTCATGTGCTCCGTCAGATTTTCGATGCGCTGCGTCAGCACGGCGATCTGGACCTCAGGAGAACCCGTGTCCGCTTCATTGCGGCGGTAGTCCTGAATCACCCGCGTCTTCGTCTCACTCGTGATCGACATGCGTCAGCCTCAAATCCCTGCACAAGCCGGTAAAGAAACCAAACCTCGCTTCAATCGGTTGTTCACGAACCCATAATCTAGCGTTCGCGGCGGAAACTTCAATGGAGGGGGAAACGCGAGACGCATCGCTGGACGGCGATGCGTCGCAACTCCGGATCGATTCTGCCAGTTGGGCGAGTTGAAGACTCCTCGGATGCGTTCGATCGTGGGGAAACGGGCGCTCCAGACCGGAAGAAACCGCCGGGCCAATCGTTGTCTGGCCGGGCACGGAATTCTCGCTGGCGATCGGGCGGACGGAACTTCAGAATATCGGTGCCGACCGAAATGTCGGCATTTCGTGAAAGACAAGAGGGCCACCGATGAAACTCACGACGCAACTCTGCTCGATTCTGGCGCTTGCCTGCGCTCTCCTGTCGTGCTTTGAATCGTCGGCTGTCGCTGCCAGTGCGATCAAGGACGAGATGAAGGACGTGGCCAAGGGGATCGGCGCGGAACTGAGGGAACTGGGGAAGTCGAAAGTCGACGTTAAGGGATTCGAATTCAAGGGATCAGATTCGAAACTGCAGGGCGCGGCCGGTCCCGGCATCGCACAACTGCTCACCGAGGCGCTCCAGGCCGAGAAGGTGACCGTCGAGAAGGGGGCCGACATGATGGTCCGCGGCACCTATGTCGACGTCATCGACAGCAAATCCAAGCTCCTTGCCGCCCAGATCAAGGGGGAATTGGTCGACTCGAATGACCGCACCATCCTGAGCTTCAGCCGCGGCGTCTTCGGCGATCAATCCCTGGCCTCCCTGTTCGGCGCAACGACCACGATCACGCCGACCGACGACGTCAAAGCCCGCAGCGTGCAGCTCATTGAAGCCATCGACAATCCCACGGTGACGGTGGAAGAGACCAGGATCAGCGCCAAGAAGGGAGACCCGTATCACATCGAGGTCCACGTCCTGCAAGGCGGCAAATACGTCCCCCGCGCCCCGACGACGGTCGACGGCCAGGCCTTCGTGAAGATCAACCGCGACGAAGTCTACGCCATCAAGCTGTTCAACGATTCGGCCGAAGAGGCGTCCGTGGCCCTGACGGTCGACGGCCTCAGCACGTTCACCTTCAGCGAGAACAAGAACTACACGCAGTACATCGTCGGGGCGAAGTCCGCCGCTCTGATCAAAGGCTGGCACCGCAGCAATGCCGTCAGCGATTCGTTCGAAGTCATGGAATACTCCAAGAGCGCTGTGGCCGAGAAGCTCCCGACTTCGACCAGCATCGGCGTCGTCACGGCGACCTTCTCCGTCTGCTTCCCCAAGGATGCGCCTCCGCCGGAAGACGAGCCCCCTTCCTCGAAGGTGAGTGAATTCAGTCGATCGGCGGACGCCACGGGCCGCGGACCGGAAGTGAAGGACAAGTTCAACGAAGTGGAACGTATCTTCGGCGTCGTCCGCACGTCGATTTCGGTGCGCTACACCAAATAGCCCGCAGCGAAGCGGCCGCCACCCTCCCTAACGACTTCGCTCGCATCCCGTTGAGACTGACCCGTTGAACGCCGCCACTCCGACTGCCTCATCTCCCGTCGTGATCGTCGGTGGAGGGTTGGCCGGACTGGCGGCGGCCGTGGGGCTCGGAACTCAGGGGATCCCCGTCACCCTGCTGGAATCTCGAGCGCGCCTCGGCGGCCGGGCCAGCTCCATCGTCGACCGCACCACCGGCGAGACGATCGACAACTGCCAGCACGTCACGATGGGCTGCTGCACCCACTTCGCCCACTTCTGCCGCACCACCGGACTCGATCGCTTCCTCAAGACCGAACCCGCGCTCTACTTCATCGGCCCTGACGGAACCATCGACGAGTTCTCGGCGAACAGTTGGCCCGCGCCACTCCACTTAGCAAAAGCGTTCGGCCGACTCCGCTATCTCCAGTTCCGCGACCGAGTCGCCATCGCCCGCGGACTCCGCGACCTCGCCCGCACACCCCCCGCACGTCCCGACTCCCGCTCGTTCGCCGAATGGCTCCGCGATCACGGCCAGACGCCGGCCGCCATCGAATACTTCTGGCACGTCGTCCTCGTCAGCGCCCTCAGCGACTCGCTCGACCGCATCGACGTCAGTCACGCCCGCAAGGTCTTCGTCGACGGGTTCCTCAAAACACGCGACGGCTGGCAGGTCCAGGTCCCCACCGTCCCGCTCGAAACGCTCTACGGCGTCGAACTCGTGCGGTGGCTCGAATCCCATGGCGTCACGCTGCGATTGCAGACCGGCGTCGAACGCGTGACGTCCACCGTCGATCGAGTGACGGGAATCGAACTTCGCGGCGGCGCGTCGATCGCGGCTGATGACGTCATCCTTGCCGTCCCGCATACGCTCGTCCCCACGCTCTTGCCGGCCGGACTCATCGACCATCCCTCGCTCACGCGGTTGCAGCAGCTCGAGACGTCCCCCATCGCCAGCGTCCATCTCTGGTTCGACCGTCCCATCACCGACCTCCCGCACGCGGTCCTCGTCGGCCGGCTCAGCCAGTGGATCTTTCGACGCGGCACCAACGATTCATTGCGCGCAGCGGGCGAATCGCAGGACAGTTCTGCGTACTACCAGGTCGTCATCAGCGCCAGTCGCGACCTCGATGGAATCCCCGCGGAAGGGATCATCGCGCGCGTCGTCGACGAACTGGCCGAAATCTGGCCGGAAGCCCGCCGTGCGCGGCTCCGTCACTCGCGCGTCATCAGCGAGCACCGTGCGGTCTTCGCTCCGACGCCCGGCGTCGATGCGCTCCGCCCCGCTCAGCAGACGATCCTCGCCAACCTGCAACTCGCCGGCGACTGGACCCGCACCGGCTGGCCGGCGACGATGGAAGGCGCCGTCCGCAGCGGCTATCTCGCGGCCGAGAACGTGCTGCGTCGTCGCGGTCGGAGCGTCCGCATCCGCCCGCGCGATCCCGCTCCCGACTTCCTGCCAGCGCTGCTGTTCGGACTCTCGTGAGATTCACGCGATCCCGGCCATCAGGCCGCGCGACCCTGGGCTTCCTCGGCGTCAAGCTCAGCCTTGATCAGGCAGCCGCGGGCGATCGTGAAGTCGGAGTCCTCGGCCAGCCGGACCTGCTTCACCTTCACGGGCAATTCGGCCTGTCGCACCGCATTGGCCAGCATCGGGACGAAGCCGCGGATGCGGGTCACGCCGCCGCACGCCACCACCGACATCGCGGGCCAGGCCGAGGGAATGTCGAGCGAGGTGCTGAAGACCTTCGATGCCTTCTGCACTACGTCGTCGACCAACTCGGAGTAGAGCCGGACGAGGCCCGCGTCACGGTCGGTCGTTCCCTTCGTGCTGAGGTCAGCTGCGGACGATTCCTTCCAGCGGCACATCGTCTCGGCATCAAGGTAGCGGTTCCCCTTGGCGTCCCAAAGGTACTGCTCGGTCGTCTCAGCGAGCTGCTCGTCGATCCAGTTTCCGCCCCGTGAGACGACGCACGAGGCGATCTCGAGGCTGCGGTAGACCAGGCTGACATGGCACGCGGCCGCGCCGAACGTCATCCCGATGCCGGTGAACCCGTCTCCGACGAGGTCGGCCAGGACAAGTGCCGTGCCCGGCGTGATCGGAAGCGGCTCGTACCCTTGCAGACGGATGATCTGCATCAGGAACTCTGCGGTTTCCGAGTCCCGACCCGAGACGCTGCCCGACATTCCCGGCAACGTGAGACCGCACAGTTCGCCTGGTTCGGTCGGCGGCTCCATGAGCCCTTCAACGAGCGCGGCGATCATCTGGCGCGACGCGGGATCGCGAGCGGGCAGGTCGCCTTCCGGCAGCAGCGGCAGGAGGGGCGAGTGCATCAACTCGGCGAAGTCGCGGGCCGGATCGCCGGGAATGGCGAGGCTGCCGTCGCAGAGGGCGTAGGCCGTCTGAAGCTGGTCGAGCATCTGACGCCGGACGGGGGTGTCTTCGACGACCGAGTAGATCGCCCGTGCGGATCGTCCCGCGAGGCGTTCTTCTTCCATGCGAAGCGACCGGAAGGCCGAGGCACCGAGATCGAGAGCGATGGTCATTTCTCGACAGCTCCCTCCACTGAGAGGCTTTCAGACGCCAGGGCTTGAGCGATGTGCGGGGCGCCGACGTGTCGCGCACCGTCCTGCACGCTGGTGAGGACTCGTTCGAGGACGTCGGATTTCCGTTCGCCGATGTGAGGGCGCGGCATGGCAGCCGAGGCCGTTCCGTCGCCGTGCGGTTCGTCGACGCGATGTCCGCCCGGAATGTTGACGGCCGCCGCGGCAGCCGCCGGAGCGGCGGGCATGCTGGCAGCCTGAACCGACGCACCGATCGCTGCTTCGGCGGAAGCCTCAGCGGCTTGCATGGCGAAGTGCGGGCGGGCGACGGCGGCCGGATGCTCGGCATCGACACGCCGTTGCGGGGCGGTTCGCGGGCTGCCGTAGACTTCAATCGGCCCCGCCATGCGGACCGGTTCGACTTCGATCGGCAACTCGTTGGCAATCAGTTCCTGGAGGCGAGTGCGCGGTGCGCTGACCGTCGCTCGCATTGTCTTGCGGAGGATTCGCTCGGTGGCGGTGACGGTCCGCGGAACCGGAGCCTGCTGCAGCGCCGCGAGGCGGCGTTCGATCCGTTCGGCGGCCGGTTCGCGAGAAATGGCAGCCGACGAAGCCATGGCGGCCATCATCGGCTGTTCGACGTGTTCGGCCTCGGCAACCGCCAGCGTCTCCATCGCGGCGCCAGCCGCACGCCCCTGCTTGCGGCGACGGTAGGACCACGTCGCGGCGGCGAGAGCCCCCGCACCCAGCACGCCCCACGCGGCGGCCAGTTCCATGTTCGATTCGTCTTCGTCGTCCGACGCCACGGCCGCGCTGGCCAGAGCGACTTTCGGACGCGAGGCGAGGGGTTCGGAGATGCCGACATGGTCGACCGACGCGAGCGCCTTCTCGGCGCGGTTCTGAGCGATCATGCGAGCGCCGTTGCCGATCGGCTCGGACATTCCGACGACTTCGGGTTCGACCGGAGCTGCGGCGACCGGAGCGGGTCCGACAGCTGGACCGGCGTCCGGAGACGCGGGGAGCATGTCGACCTGGCCCGCACGTCGCGCTTCGGCGATCGCTTCCGGCGGCGGAATGAATTCGGTGCGAGCCGATCCCTGCGAGGGCGTGGCCCGCGGCATGGTTTGCGGGGCGGAGATTTCGCTGCGCGGAGTTTCGAGCGGCGGGTTGCTCTGCAGACGCGGTTCCGCTCCGGTGAGCGAGTTCGCAGTGCGTGGCGGGCTGGAGCGCGGGAGAGGGTTCGAGCGCGGCAGCGTCGCCCGTGGGGCTTCGGCCACTTCGACCGTGTTGCGGGTGGCGCGGGCCAGCGGATCGCCGAACGGTTGCTCGGCTTCCAGCAGCGACGGTCCGTTGGATTCGATCGCGGCCGGGGGCGTCATGGTCAGCTCAGGACGCCCGGCCGGCGCGGAGTCGTTCGAGGCAGGCGGAGCCGACGGGATCGGCGAGGCATGAAGCTCGGCCGGAAGGGGCGAGGCGACGTCGACCGCGACAGCCGGAGGCAACGTCTTGGGAATCCGGGCGAGGTCGAGCTCGGAACGATTGAAGACGAGCACCGTGCCGGGGTTCAGCGTCGCATCCCGGTCGGACATGAAGTCGCCCGGATTGGCCGAGCGAGTGCGCGACGTCGGGATGATCTTGACCGAGTTGGCGACCTCGGGCTCCTGATTGAGGAGTCCGACGATCTTGTTGACCGAAGCATCTTCCATCCGGAGCGCCATCACGACCGGGCGATCCATGACGTTGATCAACGCCACGGGAATCGTCGCGGGGTTCGATGAGGCGCTCGCCAGATGGATGTTCGACCGGGGCGGTTCCGCGCCATCGACGATCAGCACGTCGCCCGAGCGAAGCGCCAAGCGCGTATTCGGCGTCAGGAAGACCTGCTGCCCGGGCTTGCCGCCGCTCACGATCCGAACGTTTCCGTTCGCCTTCTCGGTGACGCCGCCGGCCGCCTGCAGGACTTCCTTGATGTCCGGGTTTGGAGAGTTGAACTCGAAAACCTTGCGGCTGGGAACGGCGCCCAACACTCCAATGTAGGACCGGCCGGAGCCGCCGCTGACCATCGTCAGGCCGCGCGGCTGTCCCGCCCGCACCGCCGGCACGGCAGCCGCCGCGAGCAGCAGCATCCCTGCGAATAGTCGGCGTTTGCGCATTTGGCCCTCCAACCCGTACCTACAGCACACGACGCGAAGTCGATACAATCACCATCATCGGACAGCCCCGCACGGTCGCATGAGGGAAATTCACGCAAACGCGAACATGTTTGTGGGTGAATGAGTGCCGCAAGGCGTTTTCAGGTAGAGGCTTACGTGGTTCGTGCGGGTTTGTTGCGGAACGATCTGATCCGTCCGATGCGACCTGCGGCGGGAACTGTCTAAGGGCTCTCTGGCGGAGTCACCAGAACGGCCCGACGAGTCGCCAGCCAGTCCTGCGTCTTGCGGGTTCATTCGGTCCAAGTCTCGATTCAATCAAGGGAAGCGCCGCCCGATGTCCACGAATGCCTGGATCCTTGCGGGAGCACGAACGCCGATCGGCAAGCTGCTCGGAGTGTTCAAGGATTTCACCGCCCCCGAGCTGGCGAGCGTCGCGATTCGCGAGGCGCTGGTGCGGGCGGATGTGTCGGCCGGGCAGGTCGACGAGGTGATCCTCGGGAATGTGTTGCAGGCGGGCGTGGGGCAGGCTCCGGCGCGGCAGGCGGCCCTCAAGGGGGGCCTTCCGGCGACCGTTCCGGCGGTCACGATCAATAAGGTGTGCGGGTCGGGATTGAAGGCCGTGATGCTGGCGTCGCAGGCGATCCGCGCGGGGGATGCCCACATTGTGGTGGCGGGGGGGATGGAAAGCATGACCCGCGCCCCGCACCTTGCCATGGGATCGCGCGAAGGTTGGAAGTACGGCGACGTCACGCTGCGCGACGCGATGATCGTCGATGGATTGTGGTGCGGGATCGAAAACTGTGCGATGGGGCAGCATGCCGAATACACGGGACGGACCTGCGGCGTCAGTCGCGACGACATGGACCGGTTTTCCCTCGAAAGCCAGCGGCGGGCGGCCCAGGCCATTGCGGCAAAGGCCTTCGAAGATGAAATCGTTCCCGTCAAGGTACGGCAGAGGAAGGAAGAGATTCTCGTCTCGCAGGATGAAGGGCCGCGTCCCGAAACCACGCTGGAAGGGCTCGCGCGGTTGAAGCCGGCGTTCGATGAGAAGGGGACCGTGACGGCGGGCAACTCGTCGATGATCAGCGACGGGGCCGCGGCCCTGGTGGTCGGAGATGACGAAGCCGCACGGGAATCTCCTGCTCCGTGGAAGGCCCGCATCGTCGCGTCGTTCACCAGCGGAATGGAGCCGCGCGACCTGTTTGTCGCCCCCGTGCTGGCCGTGAAAGGGGCCCTGCGAAAGGCCGGACTCACCACGAACGACATCGATCTGTTCGAGATCAACGAAGCCTTCGCGGTGCAGATGGTGGCCTGCGTGCGGCAATTGGAGATCGATCCGGCGAAGGTGAACGTCAACGGCGGCGCGATCGCACTGGGACATCCCATCGGAGCGAGCGGAGCGCGAGTGCTGTGCACGTTGCTGGCGGCGTTGAAGGCTCGCGGACTGAAGCGCGGGCTGGCGAGCCTTTGCCTCGGCGGCGGTAACGCGGTGGCGATGATCGTCGAGAGACCGTAGGGAAGGAGGCAGGAGTCGGGAGACAGTAGGAAGACAGCAAGCACACGACATTGCTATCTTTTCGATCCTGACCTCTCACACTCGACTACTGGCCAACTGACATGATCGTCGAACGACTCGCTGTGATCGGTGCCGGCACCATGGGCCGAGGCATCATTGAAGTGGCGGCCACGCATGGAGTGATGGTGCGGGCGTATGACATCAATGACGACGTGTGCGCGAAGGCGGCTGCCACGCTGCGGACGTCGATCGAGCGCGGGATCAAGCGCGGCAAAGTCTCTGGCGGCTCGGCGGACCCGTACATGCAGCGGGTGACGTTTTCATGCGATCTGGCCGAGACGGTGTGCGATGCGCAGTTCGTCATCGAGGCGATCCCCGAGATCCAGGAACTGAAGCTCAAGACGATTGGTGAGCTTGATCGGCTGGCGCCTGCGGGGGTCGTGCTGGCGAGCAACACGTCGAGCCTGTCGATCACGAAGCTGGCGGCGGCGACGGGGCGGCCGGAGCGCGTGGTGGGGATGCACTTCTTCAATCCGGTGCCTGTCATGGCGCCGGTGGAGATCGTGCGGGCCGAGCAGACGTCGGAAATCACAATGACCGAGACGCTCGAGTTCGGGCGGCAACTCGGCAAAGAGGCGTTCGCGGTCGCGGACGTTCCGGGCTTCGCCGTCAACCGCATCCTGATGCCGCTGATCAACGAGGCGGTCTTCGCCCTTCAGGAAGGCGTGGCCGACGCCCGCACCATCGACTCGCTGATGAAGCTCGGCTGCAACCACCCGATGGGGCCGCTCGAGCTGGCGGACTTCGTCGGGCTCGACGTCTGTCTCTGGATCCTGCAGGTCCTGCATCGCGAGCTGGGCGATCCGAAGTTCCGTCCCTGCCCGCTCCTCGCCCGCAAAGTCGATGCGAAGCACCTGGGGCGGAAGACCGGCCGCGGATTCTACGAGTACCCCAGGAAAGAGTAGTGCCGGAGGGTCGATTCGCGTGTCGGGGGCGCGGGGGCTCAAATCCGAAAGACAAATGTCTAAGGAAATGCCAAAAAACCAAAAATCAAAAGGTTCGAATCGAGAGTCTTTTGTCCTTTTGAGTTTTCGACTTTCCTTCGACATTTGACTTTGAGATTTCGGGCTTCGCCTCCTCGACCGGGTCGGTCGACACTCCGTCGGGGCATCACTATCCTTCCCCACGGCAAATTCGTCACTTGAGGCATCGACCCCAACGTTTCGGTGCGGACGGTCGATGAAAGCAGTGTGTGCGCCGGCATGGCGGCGTCCCGATCGCACTCCGTCCGGAAGCATCATGAGCCTGCTCGAAGTTCAGAACCTGCACAAGAGCTTCGGGCCGCTCAAGGCCGTCGACGGCGTGAGCTTCCACGTCGAGGCGGGGGAGATCTTCGGGCTGCTGGGGCCGAACGGGGCCGGCAAGTCGACGACGATGAGCATGATTGCCGGACTGCTGACTCCGAACAGCGGCGAGATCCGGCTCGACGGCAAGACGTTCGACCCGACCGATCATGGGTTCCGCCGGCTGCTCGGAGTCGTCCCGCAAGACCTGGCCATCTACCCCGAGATGTCGGCGCGGGAGAACCTCAACTTCTTCGCCCGCCTGTACGGATTGCGGGGAGAGAATCTCAAGAAGCAGATCGACCTGTCGCTCGAACGGACGGGGCTGGGAAGCCGGGCGGATGATTCCTCGGGGCACTTTTCGGGCGGAATGAAGCGGCGGCTCAACTTCGGGATCGCGCTGCTCCATTCGCCGAAGCTGCTGATCCTGGACGAGCCGACGGTCGGCGTCGACCCGCAATCGCGGGCCCACCTGCTCGACAGTGTCCGCAAGGCCAGCGACGAAGGCATGGCCGTCATCTACGCCAGCCACTACATGGAAGAAGTGCAGGCGCTCTGCAAGCGCGTGGCGATCATCGACCACGGGAAGATGCTCGCCTGCGACACGTTGACGAACCTGCTGTCCCGCCTGAGCACCGACCTGCGGCTGCGGATCGGTCAGCCGCAGAACAACCTGATGAAGCGGCTGGCGGGGATCGCCGACCTCAAGACGAATGATGAAGGGCAGCCGATGCTGGTCATCGGTCAGAACGCCCAGCAGAAAGATCGCGATCTGAACGCCACGATTGCCAAGATCCTCGGCATTCTCGGCGAGACGGGGACACCGCTTTACGCGCTCGAGACGCACGAGCCGAACCTCGAACGGCTCTTCCTGCAGATGACGGGGAACAAGCTGAGAGATTGACCGTGGGACAGGCTTCAAGCCTGTCAACGCGGGATGGGCTATCGGCCTGTCCGCATGAGAATGAGGAACGACAGGCTGGAAGTCGCTCCTGAAAGTCGGGACCTGGGAACGACAGGCTGGAAGCCTATCCCACGGGGACAAAAGGACGGTCATGCAAGCCTGGGAAATCGCCAAGAAAGACCTGCTGCTTCAGGGCCGCGACATGCGGGCCCTGACCGTCCTTATCATTCTCCCGATGATCTTCATCACGATCCTGGGGATGACGTTCGGCAAGCTGCTGGGATGGCAGGCCGAGAACCAGATCCTCAAGATCGCGTTCGTCGACAACATCGACTACCCGTCGATCCAGGAGGACGGTGAAGGGCAACGCGAAGGGTACTTCCACCTCGACGCCGACCAGAAGAAGCGCAACGCCCGGCAATTGTTCGTCAACATGATGAACTCGCTGCAGAAGCGGGACGGCATCAAGGTCGAGGAAGTCGAGTCCACGGAAGCGGCCGAGGCGAAGATCGCGAAAGGGGACGTGGCGGTCGCCGTCCTCGTCGGTCCCGAGTTCTTCAAACGCATCGACGACTACCATGACGGGATCCGGGTCGAAGATCTGATGGACCAGGACCGTCCCGATGGAAAGCTGAAAGAGGGCCTGAGCGCTCTCGACATGAGCGTCACGCAGCGCAAGGGCTTCGAGGGAACAGGGTCGGTCGTCGAGCAGATGGTCTTCGCCGACACGCTGCGGATCATCGTCTCCTACGTCGCCTGCACCGACCCGCAGCTGCACCGCCGCAATGCGGCGAAATGCAAGGAGTGGGCCGTCGAATATGACAAGGACGCCCCCCGTCCCACGCCGGATGTGCCTGACCCCAATAAGAAGGCGGGCGACGCGAAGACCTCGGCGGTCTACAACAAGATCGTCCCCGGCCTCACCGTGATGTTCGTCTTCTTCCTCATCAACATCATGGCCCGCTCGTTCATCGCCGAGCGGGACATCGGAACGCTGCGGCGGCTGCGGATTGCCCCATTGGATGCGACCTCGCTACTCTTGGGCAAAGTTCTGCCATTCTTCCTGATTTCGATCGTCCAGACGACGATCCTGTTCAGTGCGGGAAAGCTGATCTTCGACATGACGCTCGGCCCCGAGCCGTGGCTGCTGGTTCCGACGGTCCTGTGCACGTCGCTGGCGGCGACGTCGCTGGGCCTGCTCGTCTCGACCATTGTGAAGACCGACTCCCAGGTTTCGGCCTATGCGAATATCGTGGTGATCGGCATGGCGGGGTTGAGCGGGTGCCTGATTCCCCGCGACCTGATGCCGCCCAACATGCTGCTGATGGGCAAGCCGATGCCCCACTCGTGGGCGGTCATCGCCTTCCGTGAGATCCTCGTGGAAGACAACGTGATTCCCGATCACCACGTCGTCTTCCAGTCCTGCGCCATCCTGATCGGCTTCTCGCTGATCTACTTCCTGATCGGCGTCTACAACTTTGCGAAGAGCAAGCAGTAAGAGTCTCTGACGGAAAGTCGCGAAGGTCGCACCCGATGAAGCACCCCGGCTGCGGCTTTGAGCAGCCGGGGTGCCGAAGCAAACGACGTCCCTTATTGGAAATGCCGGAATTCCGCGCCCGCTCTGATTCGGCATCCAGGGTGCTCAGAGCCGCACCCTGGGTGCGAGGCGATGGGTGCGACGCGCGGCTACGGCTTTCCCGCGGTGACGGTGTCCATGCGGGGGGCGATGGCCGAGCCGAGGGTCGGCGCCCGGGCGATGCGAGCCCGCAGGTCGGTGGTGCTGTCGGCGATGGCTTCGAGGCGATTGCGCTCGACGTCGATGTCGTGGCAGGCCTTCTCTAGCTGCGGGAAAAGTCCGTGCGCCATCCGGCCGCCCGCGAGTTCTTCGGCAAGCTGTTCGACACGTGTCTGCAGTCCCCGCCGAAGCCGCCGGGTGAAGGCCATGACGAGCACGCCCGACCAGAGGACGAAGAAGACGCCCGCCGAGGTGTAGAAGTCGATCGTCAGGTGTGGGACGCGATTGACGAAGGAGTCATAGAAGAAGTTGCGGCCGACGCGGTAGAGGACGAAACCGACGTACGCCAGCAGCAGGACTTCGTACCAGGCCTGCGTGAGCCTGCCGGTGTTGCGGGTAGCCACTTGTCCGATGACCGAATCGATGCGGCGGCTGGCGTCTCCCAGGAACTGGCCTTCGACTCGCGCGGCCTGATCGCGCATGGCGTCAAGCGACGATTGTTCGACCAGTTCCGGATCGAGCTTTGCCGTCCGGGCGTAGCCGGCAATGACGAACTGGGCTTCACGGAGTGCGTCGTCATCGAAGCTCATCGTGGCGACGCGGGCCAGGCGGTCCTCGGCCGACTGCTCCTCATGGCGGCTGTAGACCCACCGCGCCCCTTGCACCGCACCGATCAGCGCCATCTGGGCGGAGTTCCGTGCGCGATACAGGCTCATCGACGCGATGAAACTTCCCAGCCCGTTATAGAACCGCAGCACGGACGAGAACGGGCTGAGCCCCCACGTCTGCGTGACTGATTCGAGCAGCCGCCGCTCCCACAGGTTGCGGCTGAGAAGCAGTTCGTCGCGCAGCTGGTCGGACATCGACTTCGTCAGCTTGCGGCGTTGCTCATCGAGAGCCGCTTCGAGTTGTTCGACTGCAGGCCAGTGTGAGGCGAGATCGTGCCGGCAGTGTTCGAGCGCCGCATGAATCAGGTCGACGAGATTCGCCCGCCGCACCTGCACGCGCTGCGAGGCCGCCAGCTGCGTGGTGAGGAGATCCTGCAATCGAGCGAAGTCGCCGCTCGGCCGCTGGCCGGCCTGCTGCTCGCGAAGAGCGCGGAGCGAATCGACGAAGAAGACGTCCGGGACGCGGTAGTGCGGGTCGAGCTGCCGCCGCCAGTCGTCGCGGACGTCGGTATCGAGGTCGGCGTGCGTCTGCACGAAGATCAGACGGCAACCGGTCGAAGCCTGAGAAAGTTCTTCCACAACACGCGACGAGCGATATTTCTGCTGCGTCGACGTGTAGATGAGGACGTCGCAATACGGCAGCAGGCGGTGCAGGCGTTCGAGGTTGCTGCCCGGCGTCTCGGCTTCGCTTGTGTCGGGGTCGGGACAGTCGACGATGACCACGTCGCGCAGCACCGGCGAATCGACCCGCACCACTTCGAACTCGTCCGTCGGCAGGCCCAGCGCATCAATCTGCATTGTCGGATGGACGATCAGCACGGGGCGCGTCGTCGTTGGTCTCTGCCGCCCCGACCGCGTGCATTCGCGACCGACCAGGGCGTTGACCATCGTACTCTTGCCGGTGCCGGTGCCGCCGAACGTCGCGACAACCAGCGGGGCTTCGAGCCGCAGCCGCAAGGTCTCCATCCGCGACAGGAGTCGCCGCACCAGGGCCCGTCCGCGACTCAATGGCTCCCACGGGGTCTCGTCCTCGGCCCACCGGGACAGCCGCCCCGCCAGCTCATCGACTTGAGCCAGCATCTCGAGATGAGCAAGTTCGGGAACCGACATGACGGTGATGACTTGGTTGGCTTGTGGAAGACGACGGCCGCCTGAACGGCTCATGATACCTGATGCACGGACGCGATGCGCCGGGCCAGGCTCTCGAGCGGTTTTCACCAGTCCACGCTTCAATCGCAACACCCCGAGCGGTACGCTGCCACGGTTCGCCCCCGACCGTCCTGCGTCTCCCTTCCGCTCGAGATGCCGCATGATCCGTCTGGCCGTCGCCGGCGTTGACGACGCGACACTCCGCGACCTTGGTCGTCGGCTGCAACCGGTCCGTCTCGTCCGCTGGCCGTGCGAAGAGGCCGATGCCGCCGCGGTCCTCGGCCCCTGCGACGCCGCACGACGCGATCTGTCCGCAGCGAGCCCATCGCTTCGCACGTTGCTGGTGTGCGGGGACGTGGCAGCGGCAGGACTGCCGAGCGACTCTTCGGGCGGCGAGATCCGAGTTCGCAATCTCGATCGATCGCGCCCTTCACGGCAATTGATCCGCCAGCAGCTCGACGCGGGGAAGCTCGGCACGCCCGCCCTGGTCCGTTCGCATCGCTGGACATCCTGCGCTGCCGTCACCTCCAACCGGCTCCCTTCGGGACTGTTGATCGATATTGACGTGGCCCAGTGGTTGATGGGCTCTCCGGCCGAGCTTGTCTACGCCGCGAAGTCTGTGGGAGGGGAAGCGATTCAGATCCATCTCGGTTTCGTTGCGGGAGGGATGGCACTGCTTGATTGGGGACGAATTCCTGAGGGGGACGAGTATCGGTCCCTCTCGGTCCTTGGGTCGTCCGGAGCCGCTTACGCCGACGACCACGCGAATCGGCAACTGGTGTTCGGCGGCGGTCCGGCCCGCACGCGCGTGGCCGATGAGACGTTGCGGGGAATGGCCAACCTGCTGGCGGACTTCGTGAAGGAACTGGATGGGAACCGGGTGTGCGAGAAGGTGAATGCCGCCTGGCATGATGCGGTACGGGTGGGCGGGGCGGCGATGCGTTCGTTGAAAACGGGTCAGGCCATCCGACGGGAGGACTTCTGACGTGAGCCCCACCGCCGAAGCCACTCCCCAGGAAGCTCCAGCGAAGATTTTCCGCTGTGCGGCGGTGAGCGCCGTGAAGCACGACTACGTCGCCCGCGGGATGATCAGCCATCCGCGATTCGAACTCGTCGTCGTCGCCGATGAGCCGCACATTCCCGACTGGGCTCACGAACGCAACCAGGCCTTCGCCGACGAGTTCAAGGTTCCCTATGTCCGCGACGTCGAGCGGGCGTTGAAGGAGTTCCACGTCGACGTGGCGATCGTCAGTCCCGAGGCCGAGCGGCACTGCGACCTCAGCATCCGCGCGGCCCGCGCGGGATGCCACATCGTCCAGGACAAGCCTCTCACCACGCGCCGCAGCGAGGCGGATCGACTTCGCACGGAGATGGCGAGGTTGGGCAAACGTTTCCTCATGTGGAACCGCAACGGACTGCCGGCTCTCGTCGAGACGCGGCGGCTGGTGGAGTCGGGTGAACTCGGTGCGTTACGGGCCGTCCATCTCGACTTCTATTTCGCCAAGGATGCCGGTGCGCCAAAGGGATCGCGGCAGCCGGGCTACCCGCTCGTCAACTGGCAGGCGCATCAGATTGCAGCGCATCTTGATGGATCGGACGGCGGCCTGGGCGTTGAGCCGATGGGTGAGCTGGCGATCGAAGGGATTTATCCGTTGGCCTACCTGCGGGCATTGACGGATGCCGCAGTGACGCGGGTTTTCGCCCGCGGCGCCCCGCATTTCCATCAGCTGAACGCTGATAATGGCGTGGAAGACCTGGCGACCGTGACCCTCGAGCTCGAAGGGGGTCTGATCGCGTCGCTCGCGATTGGGCGCATCGGCCTCGCCAGCCATCCCAGCGGCGGCGAGATCAAGCTGCGGCTGGTGGGGACGAAGGGGGCGGCCGTGATCAACGAGGCACGCCCCGACGTCGGCATCTACTACCGCAACCAACCCGCCCGCGAGCCGCGCCAGCGACGGGTTGCCGTCGAGAACGATTTCCTACTTGCGGACGACTTTGCCCAGGCGATCGACTCGGGCAGGCCAACAATGCTCGACGTCGAGGAGAGCTGGAAGATCTTTCGAACCGTGGAAGCCGCGCTGGAATCGATCCGCACCGGGCAGCCGGTCGCACTTCGGAAACAGGCGTTGTCGGAGAGCGGCGATGGAACGTAGCACGGGCACTCATGACCGTGCATCAACTCCCATTTTCCTTTGCGCACGGGCATGAGTGCCCGTGCGACAATTCGCGTCATGAATGAATGCTTGAGCTTTCCGACAAAGCCTATGACTCTCCAAGCTGCGGATGCCATCTCGCCTTTCATCACCGCTTGATTGCACCAGGATTCACCCATGAACGGTCGGGCCATCATCGAGGCGCTCCATTCGGGGCGTCGGATCTATTCGTCGGCCATCGTCGCGATGTCCCCGCTATGGCCGGCGCTGGCCAAGCAGGCGGGGATTGACTTCGTCTTCGTCGACACCGAGCATGTCCCGCTCGACCGCCAGACGCTCTCGTGGATCTGCCAGACGTACTCGGCGCTGGGCGTCCCGCCGGTCGTGCGGATTCCCTGCAACGATCCGTTCGAGGCGTGCAAGGTGCTCGATGCGGGGGCGGGGGGCGTGATTGGCCCTTACGTTGAAACGGCCGAGCAGGTCCGCGGACTGGTCGGGGCCGTCAAGCTGCGTCCGCTGAAGGGGCGGCGGCTGCAGGAAGCGCTCACGATCCCCAAGACAATGGAACCCGAACTCGCGGATTACCTCGAACGCCGAAACGGGGACAAGATTCTCATCGTGAATATCGAGAGCGTCCCGGCGATGGAAAACCTGCACGAGATCTGCTCGGTGCCGGGGCTCGATGCGGTTCTCATCGGCCCGCACGACCTCTCGTGCAACCTGGGCATTCCCGAGCAATACGACCATCCGAAGTTCGACGAGGCGGTCCGCAAGATCTTCGAGATCGCCCGCTCCCACAATGTCGGCGCCGGGATTCATTTCTGGCTCGGCATCGAGAAGGAAGTCGCCTGGTCGAAGGCCGGCGGCAATCTGGTCATGCACAGCTCGGATCTCGCCGCCTTCAGCCGTACGCTGAAGACCGAGATCGATTACCTGAAGAAGTCGCTGGAAGATTGAAGACGGGGGAATAAGGGATGGAGAGACAGAGGGATTGAGGGGCAGGTACGCTTGCAGCCGCACCGGTCCACGCTTGCGGGTTCGCAATGCCTTTTGACGGGCAGTGCCATTCATCACGTTCAATCACCACGAGGGCGTCATGTCTGATGCGACTTCCGCGACGGCTTCCGCCCCAGTTGTGGCCCCACTGACGACGACGGGGCGCTACATCATCCTCGTGTGTGCCTTCCTGGGGTGGTTCTTCTGCGGGTTCCACATGGCCATCACGTCGATGGTGATGCGCCCGGCGGCGATTGACCTGTTGGGTAAGGCGGGAGCGATCGATGCGTCGCGGTTTCGGGAAATCAGCCTGCGGATCGAGCAATCGATCAAGTCGGACAACCCGGCGCTGGTCACGCCGGAAGAGAAGGGGGAGCAGAAGGCCTGGAACGGGATCGTCATTCGCTGGATTTCGTGGCTGACCTGCTCGTTCCTCTTTGGAGCGGCGACCGGGGGATTGTTGTTCGGCCGGCTGGGGGACGTGATCGGCCGCTCGAAAGCGATGGCTCTGAGCATTGTCACTTATTCCGGGTTGGCCGGGGCGGCCCAATACGCCCAGTCGCCCGAGCAGTTGCTTGTCCTGTGGTTTCTGGCCTGCACGGGAGTCGGGGGAATGTGGCCGAACGGTGTGGCGCTGTTGTCCGAAGCGTGGGCAGGTCTGTCGCGGCCGATGGTGGCGGGGCTGATCGGGACGTCGGCCAACATCGGGATCTACGTCCTGTCGAAGGTTGCCGACTTCGAGCAGTACAAGATCACACCAGATACCTGGGCGTCATTTCTGCAGTTCGGCGCGTGGCCGATGTTCCTGGGGGTTTTCTCGCTGATCGCCGTCCCCGAGTCGCCGCGGTGGCTGGCTTCGCGACATGCCGCCCGTGCCGGAAACGTCGCAGGGCCCGGAATGGCCGAGATATTCCGACCTCCTTTGCTCGCGACCACGTTGGTGGGCGTTGCGCTGGCGACGGTGCCGATCATCGGCGGATGGGGGAGCGCCAACTGGATGATCTCCTGGGCCGACCTTCCCGATAACCCCCTCTTCAAGGCCAAGGTCCTTCAGTCGCGTTCGTTCACCGGGCTCGTCGGCAGCCTTCTGGGAGGCTGGATTGGAAGCCTGCTGGGCCGGCGTCACTCGTACTTCGTGGTGAGCCTCGCCTGCCTGGGGATCGCGCAATACACGTTCTGGTACTCCAATCCCCGAGATCCGCTCTTCCTGTATTGGGTCGGAGCGCTGGGGTTCTTCAGCGGAATCTACTTCGGCTGGCTCCCCCTGTTCCTCCCGGAACTCTTCCCGACGCGGGTCCGCTCGATGGGGGCGGGAGTCAGCTTCAACTTCGGCCGCATTCTGACGGCCGTCACCGTGTTCGCCACCGGAGCGCTGACGGCTTACTTTCAGAATGATTACGCCCGCATGGGGCAGGTGACGAGCCTGATCTTCGCCGTCGGCATGGTGGCGATCCTGTTTGCTCCCGAGACGGGCCGGCGACCGCTGGAAGACTGAGCGTCCCCTTCGCGGGAGCGGAACGCGCGCGTCAGGCGTCCGGCATGAGGGTGTCCGTCGGTAGGCTCCTCGTCGTCTCGGTCACACTTCGAACAGCGACTGCGACTTCACAATCGCCAGGCTCTCTGGAAACGTGTGATAGGCGTGAACGAGGAGGCTTCGCGGCGAAAGGTCCGCGCGGATCAGGCTGATGGGTTCGGCGGCCAGGCGGTTGGCGGGTGGGAACCGGTATGCGAGGTCGGCCCGCGGGCAATCGTTGATCAGCTCTTCGTGCAGGTTGGAGAAGACCTCGGGGTCGACCCGCTCGAGCTGGTAACTCACCTGATACTTTAACCCCGACTCCAGCCGGAACCCGTCATCGCGGAAGCCCCGCAACTTGCGGTCGAGCAGCCGTCGATGCTTCGGAAACTCCTGCTCGCCGTCCGCCGCGATCTCGGTCAGCGTCTGGCCGTTGTGTCGCAACTCGATCTGGTGTCCCGCGTCGCACAGCCGGAGGATCGCGGAGAAGCGGTCGAGGTCGTAACGGCGCTCGGCGTGGATCCGGAACAGCTCCGGATGGACCGACCGCCCATAGACGTGGAAGACCAGCGAGGAAACGTCCGGTCGGGCGAAATGGACATTCATGAGGCAAGACCTGACGTGGACAGCCGGGCTTCCGGGAATCGGGCGGAATGAAATCGAGGAGCGGAGTGAATCGGGATTCGATGCACGCGGGCCCGCAACGCACTGCATTATAGCGGGGGCCGACCCCTCGCAACGGAGCGTTTGGCGAAACCGACGATTGCGGCGGATTTCCGGGCTTTCCGCCCTTTTTCCCTTGCGAAGGCCCGGCCGGACATTCCACGCGAATGCTCGATTCTCACCGCGGCTGCGGCCAGCGCCGCCGGGGCCAGGACCAGACCGAGGCGAATGATGGTTAATCGCCGCCGCCCATTGCGGTTCTCCCGACGAGGCCATTGACGAACATCCCCGACGGCGGATACTCCGCGGAGACTGCATGCCATGAAAACTCGACCTTCCCGGCCCCGTACGGCCGAACGTCCGGCGATCAACCTCGATCGACCGCTTCTGACCCGCCAGCAGGAACGCGAGTTGTTCAACCGGCTGGCGTCGCTGAAATCGCGTGCCGACGAGATGGAGGCCCGCATTGAACGCGGGGAGGCAAGTGCCGCGTTGAAGGAGCGTGTCGAAGCGTTGCGGTCCGAGGCGATTGAGACCCGGAACACGATTGTCGAAGCCAACCTGCGACTCGTCGTGTCGGTTGCCGCCCGGTTTGCCAGTCGCGAGGTGACGCTCAACGAACTGGTGAGCGAGTCGCTGGCGCCGCTGATGCGGGCGGTCGAACTCTTCGATCCGTCGCAGGGGAACAACTTCAGCACATACGCGACGCATGCGGTGCGGAATGCGATCGGGCGGGCGCTCCATCGGCGGTCCCGGATGCGGGAGCGAATGGTGGCGACCGAGCCGCTCCGTCTGGATGAAACGCCGGCTCAACCCGCTCCGGAGACGCCCGCACGGGCGACGCGGCGA
The DNA here is from genome assembly GCA_020850695.1 of Planctomycetaceae bacterium. Taxonomy (GTDB): domain Bacteria; phylum Planctomycetota; class Planctomycetia; order Planctomycetales; family Planctomycetaceae; genus JADZEF01. The sequence goes on from JADZEF010000107.1 coordinate 32,892, forward strand.
TCGGCGCTGGCCTCGCGCGCCCTGTCGCTTCTGGCCCCCCGCGAACGCACGATCCTGGCGGCCCGTTACGGGCTCGAAGGCTTCACCCGCGAACACACGTTCCGTGAGATCGGCGGTCTCCTCGGCCTCAGCAAGGAGCGGGCTCGCGTCCTCGCCCACCAGTCGATCGAAGCACTGCAGGCTCAATTCGGCGAGGATGAACTGGAGGAATAGCGCGGATTGAGGGCAGAATCGTCTGCGTCGCGAAACTGGCGGACGCGATTGTAGGCACACGGTTTCGGTTGGTTGGGTTCACACGTCGAAGCGTTATCCGCCACAACCACGGGGTGCGAACGAAGTCAGTTCGCCCTGGGTCGGGATTTCAAACGCCATCGCGTCCCTGGCAACAGCAGCGGCGACATCACCCCGCCGAGGTCACCACTTCGTTCTGGGACTGGATGCGGCCCTGGTCGAGTTTCACGGTGCGGTGGGCCTGGCGGGCGATGGCCAGGTCGTGCGTCACCATGACGATCGTCAGGCCGTCCTGCTGGTTGAGATTCAGCAGCAGTTCCATGATCTCGCCGCCGGTCTGCGAGTCGAGGTTGCCGGTCGGCTCGTCGGCGAGGAGCACCTGCGGCTTGGCGACCAGGGCCCGGGCGATGGCCGCTCGCTGCATTTCGCCGCCCGAGAGTTCAGTGGGGCGGTGCTTGAGACGGTGGTCGAGGCGGACCTTGCTGAGGATCTCGCGGGCCTGCTCGTCGTAGCGGCGCTTGTTGCGCTGATACTTGAAGAACGAGTCGCGGATCATCATCGGCATCAGGACGTTTTCGAGGACCGTCAGCTCCGGCATCAGGTGGTAGAACTGGAAGATGAAGCCGAAAGCGCGGTTGCGGAGCTCGTCGCGGACCTTGGCCGAGAGGTCGTCGATCCGCTGGCCTTCGAAATGGATCTCGCCGATGTCGGGGACGTCGAGCAGGCCGAGCAGGTGCAGCAGCGTGCTCTTGCCCGAACCCGACTGGCCGATGATCGAGAGGAATTCGCCGCGGCGGATGGCGACTTCGACCCCGCGAAGGACGGGGACCTTGTGCTGTCCTTTGCGGTAGGTCTTTTCCAGCGCCTGCGCCGTGAGGAGCGTGTGCGGCATCGGGATGGTCTCGATTCCATTCGGACCCGGGGCGACGCGCGGAGCCGAGTGGCTGCGGGCTTCGCCGGCGGGGGGAAACGAGATGATATCCGGTGTGCGGGTGCGTGTCCCGGCAAGAGTCGTCGTCACGGGTGGTCCTCCCTGACCGGCGCGGCAAACGAAACGGAGCGGCGAAGCTCGAATGTCTAAATTCAAATGTCTAAGGAAATCCGAAAGTTCAAAATTCAAAAGGTTGAATCGTCGTCGCGGGAAAGTTTTCAGGTTCTTGTCCTTTTGACTTTCCTTAGACATTTGAATTTCAACCTTCAGGCTTTCCTTTACTCCCACCGCAGCGCTTCCACCGGGTGCAGGCGGGCGGCGCGGCGGGCGGGGAGGATGCTGGCGAGGATCGCGATGGCGATCGCGCCCAGAGCCACCCATACCACCATCATCGCGTTGACGTTCGTCGGGATCGACGGGAAGTAGTAGATGCGTTCGTCGAACACCTTGCGGCCGGTCAGCCAGGTGATGACGGCTTCGATCTGGTTGATGTAGCGGACGAAGAGGAGGCCGATCGCCACGCCGACGCCGCTTCCCACCACGCCGAGGCCGAGGCCGTACGACAGGAAGATCGACATCACGCCGTTCGAGCTGGCTCCGAGGGCCTTCAGGATGCCGATGTCACGGGTCTTCTCGACGACGATCATGAAGAAGATCGCCAGGATGCCGAAGCCGGCGACCGCGATGATCATGAACAGCAGCACGTTGAGAATGGCCGATTCGACTTCGACCGCGGCGAGCAGCGGGCCCTGCTTCTGCTCCCAGGTGCGGACGGTGTAGACGCCCGCGGGGAAGACCGACTGCAGGCGATCGACCACCTGCTTCGAATCGGCGTACTGCTTGAGTTTGATCTGGATTGAGGTGACGGCCCGCGAGTCGGTCGTCGGGTCGATCATGCCGCGGACCTTCTGCAGGTATTCGAGGTTGCAGAAGACGAGGTTCGAGTCGTACTCGCTCATTCCGCTCTTGAAGATGTCGACGACGGTCGCGTTGAAGTGGACCGCTTGCGGGGGACGTCCCGCGGTGACGGTGCTCACCTTCACGTCGTCGCCGGGACGAACCATGAGGAGCGTCTGCACCTTGCCGGTATTCGGGTCTTCGGCCGGGAAGCTGATCAGTCCGAGGCCGACATAGAGACGGCCTTCCATCGGTCCCTGCGCGTCGGCCACTTCGGGCTGAGCCTGGGGCTGGAAGAGTTCGGTCGGGTCCGGGGCGGCGGGCGGGGCGGCGGCTTCGGGCTGACGGGTGAAGGCCTTCGGCCGCTCCTGGATGACCATTCCTTCGTGATTGCCGGGCCCGACATGCTTGCCGGGGACGATCTCGGGAAGGAAATCGGGCGCCTGTCGTGCGGCGTCGGCGCTTTCCTTCGGCGTCTCGGCGACGGCCGTGCCGTCTTCGTTGTGTTCGACCGGCGTCACCTTGGCTTCGGCCTCGGCCTTGCCCGGGTCGAACAGTTCGCCCTCCCCTTCGTGATCCATGCGATCGTCTTCGCGCATCTGCTCCAGCATCCACTGCTGGCGGGCCATCCATTGCTTGCGGTAGAGCGCGGCCGCGGGGGTGAGGTTCCAGCTCGGCGGCTCGTTCATGCTGCGGAGCGGCGGACGCAGGACGACCTTGTCTTCCACAATGGGACGATAGCTGTCGAGGAAGTCGACCAGCGGGCCGACCTTGGCCTTGCCTTCAGGCTCGATGCCGACGAGCGTGACGGGCCGCGTGATGTACTGGCCGCCGTACTGGAACGACAGCATCCCGTAGACTTCGACGGTGGCCGTCATGCCGTCGATGTACTCGCCCGCCGTCTTGCGGATGAGTTCCATGTGCTGCTCGGGGTTGGTGGTCCCGTCGAGGCTGTTGGTCTCGATGATGACGTCGGCGAGGATGCCGTGGATGCGGTCGCGCATCTCGGTGCTGAAGCCCGCCATGACGCTGTTGACCACGATCATCGTGGCGACGCCGAGCATCACGCTGACGATGCTGGCGAGAGCGATGTAGCGAGTGCGGAGATAGCGAAGGCAGAGGAGCAGCTTGTACATCGGGCCATCCTTTGCCGCGATTGTGGTGCGTGTGCCGTCAATGGAGTTCGGCAGGAAATCCGGTCCTGCGGGTCGCCTCGAACGGTAGCAACTGCGCCGTATCCCGCTTGCGGGTTCGCGATGCTTTTCCCCCCGACGCGATCGGGCGGGATAATAGAGGATTTCGGAAAGCGACGGAAGAGCGATTGGACAGCGTTGGTGGTCGAAGTTCGGCTTTCTGCTCGTTGGACCGGACTTGGGCTCAAGATTCCGCCGACGAAGTGGAACAATGGCCTGCGGTGGGACGGCCTCCACGCGAAGGACGTCAGTTCACACCATTCCATATCCGGGCCTTTGCGAAGCCTCAGGCCCGGCCACCCGACTCACCTTTTGTGGTGACGCGAAGTCGTCCCACGGCGTCGTCCAGCCTGGCGTGATTTCCCGGAACGAGGGACAGTGAAAGAAACAGAGCCCGCTTCTCTTGCGAGAAGCGGGCTCTCAGAATTCTGACGCCGCGGTGCGGCATGTTCCGCGAGGGCTCGCGCTCGAAGGCGTGACCGCTCGCGACGTGATCAGTTGAGGATTTCGCTGGTCAGGGCGGCGACCTTCGAGACGGCGGCCTTGTCGAACTTGCCGGCTTCGAAGCCTTCGTTGACCTTCACCTTGCTCTTGTTCCACATCAGGACGGTGGTTTCGGCCTTCTCGTTCAGCTTGTATTCCGGCGGGCCGACCTTGCCGTCGAACGTGGTGAGCGGAACATTCTTGATCCCGGCCTTCTCGGCCACGGCCTTCAGTTCCTTTTCGGCTTTCTCGGTGTCATCGGTCAGCAGCACGACGAACGCCTTCATCTGGGCTTTCTCGTTCTTCGCGACCTGGCCGTCGATGTCCTTGATCAGGCTGGTCAGGTTCTCGTCGATCTTCCGTGTGAAGATCGTCACGACCGGCCGCGCGCCGTACTGGCAGCGGTAGCAGAGCGTGTCGCCCGCCCGCGGTCCCGTCACGTCGTTCACGTTGAACGCGGCGACCGCGTCGTCCTTCGCCAGGCCCGACTTCACGTCGCCGGCGTACGCCGCACTGCTCGCCGCGATCACCAGAGCCGCCGTTGCAACCCATTTCCGCATGGCACAAGTCTCCTGAATAGGAACCCGTTGACACTCGACCTGGTCGCGGCCGGCCCCACGCCGCGCCGCAACGAAAAAGCCCCGACCGGTCCCCGGACGGGGCGACACACGCTTACTTCTTCAGCTCTTCGATCTTCTTCAGAATCGCCTTGCTGTCGTCGGCCGCTTTCACCATCTCGTTCTTCAGGGCGATCTTCCCTTCCTTGTCGATCAGGAACGTCCAGCGCTTCGCCCGGACCCCCTGCCTCAGCTCGATCTGCTTGCCGCCAGCCATCACCTTCGCGACGCCGCCCGGCGACACCGGGACGCCGAACGCCTTCGCCACCGCTCCGTCTTCATCGGCGAGGAGCGGGAAGTTGAGGTCCTTCTCCTTCTTGAAGATCTGATGGTTCTCGACCGAGTCCCCGCTGACGCCCAGGACCAGCACGTCCTTCTCTGTCAGCTTCGAGAGGTCATCGCGGAACCCGCACGCCTGCGCCGTGCAGCCGCCGGTCAGGTCGGCCGGATAGAAGTACACCACGACGAACTTCTTGCCGACCACGTCGGTCGACTTGAACTCCTTGCCGGTGTCGTCCTTCGCCGTGAAGACCGGGGCCTTGTCCCCCACCTTCAGATTCACATCGGCCGCATGGGCCGAACCGAACATCGCGGCCGAACCGATCACCGCCGCCACGAGTGCCGACACAGGCTTTCGCATCGCAGAGTCTCCAGAGCGAGAGGGTCGAAACCGACTCGTCGAGTCATCGAACGAATGTTTCCTGACGAAGGGCCGCCGCCCGCACGCGCGGGCCGACAAACCCACCGGTGACACTAACGGGTCCCACGCGAACTGACAACTGACCAGCGGGTCAGAATCATTCAAAGGATTGCCAGAACGTTGCGTGAACCGTAGACAGCCCCCCGGTCTACGTCAATTCAACCGACGCCGATGAAAGGAAATCCTAACACGTCGCCCGAGAGACGACACCGCGATGTGAACCGGTCCAGGTCGACTCGTCGATCCACTGGAAGCCAACGCCGATCGCCGCGGCCGCAGGTTTCCTCTACTTCACCCGCCGAGTTGGCGGATGATCTCTTCGACGCTGTCGAGCTGCTTCTGCAATCCGGCCAGCGTTTCGCGGATCTGCTCGACCACCGCGGCGGGGGCCTTCGCCACGAAGCTCTCGTTCTCCAGCTTCTTCGCGTGCCCCGCAATGAAGCCCTTCAGCTTCTCTCGCTCCTTTTTCTGCCGCTGCAACTCCGCCTGCAGATCGACAATTCCTTCGAGCGGGATGTAGCCGTCGGCGTCGGTCAGGCTGAAGCTGGCCGAGGCATTGGGACGCTCGACCGTCGCGCCCGCCGCTTCGAGCAGCACGCGGGCGAGGTTGTCGAACTGGCCAGAGACGCTCTGCATGTCGGCCGCCACCTCAGACCCGCACCGCATATAGAGCTTGAGCGGCTGGGCGGGGCTAATGCTGTAGACGGCGCGGACGTTCCGCACCGCCACGATCGTCTCCTGCAGGCGGTTGAAGCGGCTTTCGAGCGTGCGGTCCTGCCACGCAATGGGCAACTCGGGCCACGGCGCCACAATGCAGGCTTCGCTCGCCGCTTGCGGGTTCGCAAGGTCTTTCTCGGCCCGCACCGGCGCCACCTCATTCAGCCGGTGCCACAACTCCTCACAGATGAACGGCGTAAACGGCTGCAACAACCGCAGCAGGGCGTCGAGCACCGTCACGAGGACCCGCTGGGCCACCGGCCGCAACGCCTCGTCGCGGAGCCGCGGCTTCACCATTTCGAGGTACCAGTCGCAGAACTCGTTCCAGGTGAAGTCCCGCAACTCGCGCGTCGCCGCATCGAGCTGGTAGCGGTCAAGAAGCGTCGTCACCTCGCGCGAGACCGTCGCCAGCCGGCTCAGGATCCAGCGGTCCTCGAGCTTCAGGTCGGCGTCGGCCACCGGGCCCGGCGTGTAGCCTTCGAGGTTCAGCATGGCGAACCGCGAGGCGTTCCAAAGCTTGTTGCAGAAGTTGCGGCCGTACTCGAACCGCTCGCTCACGATGCGGGCCACGGGCTCGCCCGGGTCGGGCTCGAACCACGCCGACGTGAACTGCGATTCCTTCTTGCACTTCGCACACTTGATCCGCGGCTTGGCCCCGCCCGCGGGGATCAGCTTCTGGTGCCTTTGCTCCTGCGGGATGACGTTCTGACAGTGCGGGCACTCGTAGCCGACCGTTAGCTTGACGTCCTGCGTCTCGCCGGCGAACGACGCGATCGTGAACCGCACCGCATCGGCCCCGTACTTGTCGATGAGGTCCATCGGGTCGACGCCGTTCCCCTTCGTCTTCGACATCGTCTGGCCGAAGCCATCGAGGATCTTGGGATGGACGCAGACATGCTGGAACGGCACTTCTCCGAGGTTGTAGAGCCCGGTGAGCACCATCCGCGCCACCCACAGCGTGATGATGTCGCGGGAGGTGATGAGGACGTTGCCGGGGTAGAAGGTCTTGAGGACGGCGTTGCCGTCGGCGGAGGTTGATGGTTGATGGTTGAGGGTTGAGGGTGAAGAGGCCAGAGCCGTTTGCTTGGCGATCTCCGCCTGGTCCATGGGCGGATCGTGATCCTCGTCGGGCCAGCCGAGCGTGGCGTGCGGCCAGAGGGCCGAGCTGAACCAGGTGTCGAGGACGTCGGGGTCCTGCTGGAAGCCGTCCGCTTCGAGTTGCTTCTCGATCTCGGGATGGCCATCAGCCACGCAGACGAGCAGCTGACCTTCGACGAGACGCGCGACAGATCCCGCTGATCCGGGGGACATGAGCTGCGCTCCGTCCGCACGCTCCGGAAAATCAATGACGTCCGGAAACGTGACGAGTTGTAAACTCCCCAGTTTGGCCCGCTTCTCCAGCGTCTTTGTCACATAAGTATCATCCGGCCGCAGTTTTCGTGACCAGATCGGGATCCGGTGTCCCCACCACAACTGCCGGCTGATGCACCAGTCTCGCTTCTCTCCCAACCAGTCGGTGTAAGACTTCGAGTAACGGCCGGGGAAGAAGCGGACATAACCCTGATCGACGGCGTCGATGGCCTTCTGTGCAAGCCCGGCCTTTCCGTTGTTCTCGTCTCCCATCCGCACGAACCACTGGTCCGAGAGGTACGGCTCGATCGGCGTCTTCGAGCGGTCGCTGTGCTTGATCGGGATCTTGCGTTCCTCGACCGACACGAAGTGGCCGAGACGCTCCATCTCTTCCACGCACTTCGTCCGGGCTTCGTCGCGCTTCATGCCGGCGAACGGGGCGGCGCTCTCGTTGAGCGTGCCGTCCGGGTTCAGCAGGTTGATGATGCCGATTTCCTGCGCGGTCCCCTTCTGACGCTGCCAGCAGGCGTAGTCGTTGGGGTCGTGCGCGGGGGTCACTTTCACCGCTCCCGTGCCGAGCGTCCGGTCGGCCAGGAGGGCGTCGGCGATGATCGGGATGGCGCGGCCGTTGAGCGGGATCTTCACCTTCCTGCCGACGAGATTGGTGTAGCGCTCGTCGGTGGGGTGCACGCACACCGCGGTGTCGCCGAGCATCGTTTCGGGGCGGGTGGTCGAGAAGCTGATCTTGTCGCCGGTTTCCTTGCCCGCGTCGTCGATGACGGGGTAGGTGAAGGTCCAGAAGTGGCCGTCGGTTTCTTCG